>JALXBP010000025.1 GCA_026991395.1 Anaerolineae bacterium
GGTGAAGTACCTCACGCCCGACCACCAACTCCTCTTCCCGCGCGATCTCTACACGACGCCGGGCAATCACTTCTGGGTGATGGTTGCCTCGCCGCACCTCACCCTCGCCGCTGCGCTGACGCTGGCTGTCCTCCTCTGGGGACTGCGGGCGGCGGAGCAGGGCGGACGGTGGGTCTGGGCGACGGCGGCGTTAGCGCTCTTCCTCGGGCTGGGGCACATCTACGATCTGGTCACGGTCTGGGCGGTGCTGGCGCTCTTCGGGCTGCTCCTCCTCCTGCGGGGCGCATCGTTCCGGGAGACTTTGTGCCGCCTGGGGCCGGTCGTCCTCCTCTCGCTGCCTGCGCCGCTCTACTGGGGCTGGGTCGCTTCACCCGCCCATCCCGTCTGGTACGAGGCGCTCAAGCAGTACGACAACCTCGGCGCGGTGACGCCCGATCCGCTCCACCTGCTCATCCTGCTGGGGGCGGGCTTCCTCCTCGCAGCGGCGACCTACGACGGCTTCGTCCCGCTCGAAAAGGAGGAACGCCCCTGGCTGCTCGTCAAGAGCTGGTTCGTCCTCGTGCCGCTGCTCGTCTATCTGCCGGTGCAGTTCCGCATTATGCTGCTGACCGGCTATGCGCTGCCCGTTTCGGCGCTGGCCGTGCGCGGCCTCTACGACCACGTTCTGCCGTGGCTGGAGGCACGGGGGCTTCCTCGACGACGGCAAGGGTTGATCGCGGCTTTCCTCCTCTTCGCCGCGCTGACCAACCTCTACCTGCTGGGGTGGCGCTTCCTGGTGCTCCACCGCCACGAGCCGCCCTTCTACCTCCACCGCGATGAAGTCGCCGCGTTGGAGTGGCTCGATGCGCACGGGCAAGAGGGCGAGGTGGTGCTGAGCAGCTTCACGCTGGGCTACTTCGTGCCGGGGATGACGGGGCTGCATCCCGTCCTCGGCAGCGCGGTGATGACGCTCGATTTCAACGAGAAGCGGCAGCAGGTGGAGGCCTTCTTCGACGACGGAATGAGCGAGGCGGAGCGGCAGGCTTTCCTGCGCCGCTACGGGGTGGATTTCGTCTTCTGCGGGCCGCAGGAGCGGGCGTTGGGCGACTTCTGCGACCATCCGCACGAGGGCTTGCGCCCTCTCTTCGAGCAAGGGGAGGTGCGGCTCTATGCTGTCGAACGTTAAGCCGTTGGCCGAGGTACGATTGCGGGCGGCCACGTTGGCGCTGATGACCTTCTTCAGCCGCCTGCCCTTCCGGGCGCACTACACCTACCACTGGGATACAGTCAACTTCCTCTTCGCCATGCGCCATTTCGATATGTTGCACGAGCAGCCACATCCGCCCGGCTACCCGCTCTACGTCCTCACCGCCCGCCTCTTCGTCCTCTTCCTGCGCGATGACCACGCGGCCCTGGTGGTGATGAGCGCCCTCGCCAGCGGGGTGGCGGTGGCCTTCCTCTACGCGCTGGGTCGCCGCCTCTGGGGGGAGTTCGTCGGGCTGGGGGCGGCGCTGCTCCTGGCGACCTCGCCGCTCTTCTGGTTCTACGGCGAGATCGGCCTGCCGCACGCCGTGGACCTGGCGTGGGTCGCGCTGACGCTCTGGCTGCTGGCGCGTGTCCGCCGGGACCGACCGGGATGGTGGGTCGGCGCGGTGGTCGCGTTGGCCGTAACGGGCGGCTTCCGCCCGCAGACGCTGATCTTTCTCCTGCCGGTGGCGCTCTACGCCTTCTGGCCGCTGGGATGGCGGCGGCTGGTGCAGGCGGCGCTGCTGGGCTTCGTGCTTTCGCTGCTCTGGGCGGTGCCGATGGTGGCCTCCTGCGGCGGGCTTGGGCCTTACCTGCGCTACACCGCCGCATACAGCAGCCGGTTTATGGCGCACACCTCCGTTTTCCGCGGTGCCGGGCTGGAGGGGGTGCGCTACAACGCGCGGCGCTTGGTGCTCTACACCGCTTACGCCGTGGGCGCGGGGTGGCTTGGCCTGCTGATGCTCGTGCCTTCCTTTGTGCGGCGTCAATGCGGGACGACCTGGCCGGCGATGATGCGCTGGTCGCTCCTCTGGGCACTGCCGCCGCTGGCCTTCTACCTCTTCGTTCATATGGGACAGCAGGGGCTGGTTTTCGTCTTCCTGCCGGTGCTGCTCCTGTGGTCGGCAACGGGGATGGCGCTTGCGGGGCGATGGCGTCGCTTGCTGCTGACGATGGTGGTGCTCGTCAACGGGGCGGTCTTCCTCCTCGCGCCGGAGTATCCCTTGGGCGAACAAGGCCCCCGCCTGCTGACGCGGGCGACGCTCGTCCGGCACGACGCGATGCTGGAGGCGCGATTGGCGCGGTTGCGCACCTTCCTCCCGGACAGCACGGCGGTAGAGGCGGAGATGTGGCGCTTCGTGGAGTACTACGCGCCGACCTATCCCCTCTTGCCCCTCGATGAGGCTCCGCCTAACCGCCCCGCAGCACTGACGCCACGCCGGTGGCCGGATGCAGGGCATTTCGGGCCTGCCGATCTCGGCCTGGAGCCGACTCCGCTGGGACAGTGGTTCGTGGTCCTCTTCGATGAAGGAGCGCTCTACGGCTATCCGCCGCGTGACGAGGCGGCGCGGCGACTGCACACCTTCACCCTGGCTCACGGGGAGCCGTTTGGCGTCGTGGCGTTAGAGGCGGACGAGGCGATCGACTACGGCGATCGCGGATGGACGGTTGTCCCATGAGGGCGGGGAGGGGGTGGCTGCCGTCCGTTGTGGCCCTGCTTCTCCTGATGATCGCCGCTCCGGTATGGGCCCAGGAGGACGGCTGGAGCGAACCGGTGCAGATTTCGCCGCCCGACCTGAACGGCTGGTTCGGCGATCCGGCGGTGGATAGCCGCGGGGATGTCCACGTCGTCTGGGACGCCGTCTATCCGCCCGCCTCCCCCGGCGAGGAAGGGATAGGGGTTACGCTCTACGCCGTGCGGCACGAGGGCCGCTGGCGTGCGGCCAACGACATCGAGGTTCACGACATCACCGCCGTGGCCCGTCCCGCGATCGCTTGCGATGGTGCCGATCGATTGCATCTCCTCTTCCGCCGCCATCAGGCCGTTTACTACACGCAGGCGAGGGCCGAATTGGCGTGGTCGGCGCGGGCGTGGCGCGAGCCGCACCGGATCAGCGGCCTGTTTTCGACCTACATCCCCGACCTGCTCATCGGGCCGGACGGGACGATCCACGCCTTCTGGGCGGAGTGGGTGCCGGTTACGCTTTCCGAAGAGGAACGTTTCCGCGAGCAGCGTTCACCCTATCTGGCCGACATTTTCTACCGTGCTTCGCGCGATGGGGGCGCGCACTGGAGCAAGGCGGTCAACCTCTCGCAGACGCCGAACGTGGGATCGGGGCGCGTCAGTGTGGCGATGGACGGCCTTGGCGGCCTGCACGTTGCCTGGGACGAGGGGTGGGATCGCGTCTCGCTGGATGGGGAGCCGCAGCGCGTGGCCTACGCCCATTCGCTCGACGGGGGGCTGACCTGGTCGGAGCCGCTCGTCTTCAGCCCCACGCAGGATACCTACGCGCAGATGACGGTCGGCACGGGGCGGGACGGGCAGGTGCTCCTCGTCTGGCGGACGCTGACGAGCAACCGGTTGCTCTACGCCCATTCGGAAGATCGCGGTTCGACGTGGAGCGAGCCGCAGCCCATCCCCGGTTTCTACGCCCGTCTCTGGCGCAGCCCCTTCGACGCCTACGATATGGCGACCGACGCGCTGGGCCGCATCCACCTGGTGGCGGTGGGGGACACCTCCCCCACGACGCCACGCTCGCCCGAATCGCTCTACCACCTCGTCTGGGACGGGGAGCGTTGGTCGGAGATCGAGCCTGTCGCGCTCTACCCCGGCCCCGCCAATCCGGAATTCCCCCGCATCACCATCGAGAAGGGCTACCGTCTGCACGTCGTCTGGTTCGTGCGACCGGAGGGCATCGTAACCCAGGGGGTCAAGGTCTGGTACGCCGAGCGGGCGCTGGATGATGTGGAGCCTCGGCCGCAGCCTACCTGGACGCCGACGCCGATGCCTTCTCCGACCGTGACGCCCCCTCCCGCGCCGACGCCGACGGTAACGCCGACCCCCTTGCCGTCGGACCACGGCGGGTCGCCGCCGGGAGCGGATTTGTACACGGAAAGCGACGAGCTGCGCATCCTGCTGATCTCGCTGGCGGGGCTCTTCGTCGTACTGCTCGCCGTGGTGGTGAGCCGCCTCCTGCGGCGTTGAGCTTAGGCGCGGCCTGCGAGCACGTCCCGGTAGACCGCCTCGACGTCGGCGATCATCCGCTCCAAGGTGAAGCGGGCCTCGACGCGGGCGCGGGCCGCCCGGCCCATCGCCCGCAGCCGTGCGCGGTCGGCGAGCAGGTCGGCAATGGCCTCGGCCATCGCCCGCGGATCGCGCGGGGGGACGACCCGTCCCGTCGTGCCGTCCTGCACGATCCACGACGTCCCCGTGCCCAGTTCGGTGCTCACACAGGGCAGACCGGAAGCCATCGCCTCCAGCAGGACGCCGCCGAAAGCCTCCGAGCGGGCGTTGGAGGGGAGGACGAAGAGATGGGCGCGGTGGTAGTGCTGCGGCAGATGGGCATCGTCCACCTCGCCGAGGAAGCGCACCCGCGGCGCAACCCCCAGTTCGACGGCCAGATCGCGCCACCGCTTCTCCATCGGCCCCGTCCCGACGACGTCGAGCCGCACATCGGGCAGGCGCGAAAGCGCCTGCAGGAGCGTCCCCAGCCCCTTGTAGTAGCGCAGCCGTCCCACGAAGAGGAGGGTCGGCGGCCCTTCGAAGGGGCGCTCCGGCGGGTGGAAGCGGCGGGCATCGACGCCGAGAGGGACGACGCGGCACTTGTCGCGCACGGGGCGCAGCCAGGGCGAGCTTTCGATGTAGGGCGGGCTGGTCGCGATGATCGCCGCGGCGTGCCGAAGGACGCGGCGGAGGACGGGCGCGTAGAAGGCGAGGAGCCGCCGCTGGCGCACGACGTCGGAGTGGTGGGTGATGACGAGGGGGATGCGGCGGCGGAGAAGCCACGCGCTCGCCTCGCCGAGGGGATAGGGACTGTGCACGTGGATGATCTCTGCCTCCTCGAAGGCGATCGCCAGGGGCTGGCGCAGGCTGATGGGCATCGAGGCCAGCGTCGTCAGCCTGCCGCTGCGCAGGAGACGCACGCCGTTGCGCTCACTGCGGTCACTGCGCAGTCCGGGGGCACAGACCGAGACGGTAACATCGTGTCCGGCGGCGGCCTGCGCTTCGGCCAGCACCTTGACGTAATTTTCGATGCCGCCCAGCACGGGAAAATAGTCCTTGTAGATGTGCAGGATGCGCATAGCTCCTCCTCGTCGCTGTTGGTCGTATTGTAGCGCAACTCGTGGGCGTGGGAAGAAGGCTTTTCTCTCCTCGCAAATGGGGCTACAATAGTCGTGAACTTGCAGCAAGGGGGTGCTACGATGACGGGAACATCGGCGGTAAGTCAGATCGGTGAGGTGATTGCGGTCCTGGGCATCTACGTGGCCTTGATGTCCGTTCTCTCCGTCAGTGTGGAGGTCATCATCAGTTGGTTCAAGATACCCATCCCCTGGCTCCAGGGGAAGCCCTCCCCCGCCGCCGCGCTCAAGGAAGTGGAAAGCTGGCTGCCGGACGATGAGCAGGTCCAGCTCAAGGGGCGGGTGCAGGCGCTGAACAAGGTGCTGGAAGCCCTGGGCGAGGCGCAGATCAAGGAGAACCTGAGCGGGGAGCAATTGGCGGCCAAAGTCGGCGCGGCAACGACGCTCTACATCAAAAAGGAGCGCACGCGCCGCGCGGTCATTCGGGCGATGGCCGTCCTCGTCGGCATCGTGCTGGCCTACCTTTTCCAGATCGACACGCTGCAGATTTTGGCCCCGCTTTCGCCGGAAGCGCCGCAACTCTGGCAGCACGCGCTGGGCGCGGAGGGTGCGCACTGGGCCGGACTCGTCCTCAGCGGGATGGGCGCAAGTGCCGGTTCCGGCTTCTGGCACGATCAGATGGCCCGCCTGCGCAACGCCAAGGCGTTGGCCGAGATGGCGACGAACATCGGCGGCGGGGCGGCTTGAACTCGCGCTAAGGAGGTCAATGGTGGACGAACGAGCAATCCTCATCCGTGGAGGGACGATCGTAACGCCGAACGGGATGTGGGAGGCCGATCTGCTGACGCAGGGGGAGAAGATTCGCGCCATCGGTCAGGGGCTGACGGCCCCGACCGGCGCGGAGGTCGTCGAGGCCGAAGGTCTCCTCGTCCTTCCCGGCGTGATCGACGCCCACGTTCACATTCGGCTCGACACGGGCATCTACAAGACGCCCGACGATTGGTTTACCGAAAGCCGCGCGGCATCGTTCGGCGGCGTCACGACGGTGGTGGACTTCGCCACGCAGTTCAAGGGGCAGGGGCTGCGCGAGGCGGTCGAGGCCCGTCTGGAGGAGGCCGCTCCCTCGGTCATCGACTACGCGCTGCACGTGATGGTTACCGATCTGCCGCCGGGACGCGAGGACGATCTGGCGGAACTGGTCGATGTCGGGGCGACGAGCATCAAGCTCTACACGACCTATCGCCCCAACTACTACGCCGACGATGCGACGATCCTGCGGCTGCTGCGGGCGGCGGCCCGCTATGGGCTGATGACGCTCATCCACTGCGAGAACGATGCGATGGTCACGGCGCAGACCGAGGCGCTCGTCGAGGCGGGGAAGACGGCGTGGCGCTACCACGGCCAGGCGCGTCCAGCCTTCGCCGAAAACGAGGCGGCCCACCGCATCCTCTTCCTCGCGGAGGAGGCGCGTGCGCCCGTCGTCATTGCCCACAACTCCAGCGCCCGCACCTCCGCCCTCGTCGCCGAGGCGCGGGAGAACGGCCAGGTCGCCTTCTGCGAAACCGGCCCGCAATACCTCATCCTCGACAACCGCGCCTACGAGAGCGCCGAGCCGTGGCGCTACATCCTCCAGCCGCCGCTGCGCGATCCGCAGGAGAAGGAGCGTCTCTGGGAGGTCGTCGCCGCCGGGATGGTCGATATGATCATCACCGACCATTGCGATTACACGAAGGCGCAGAAGCTCGCCGTGGACGACTTCACCAGGACGCCGGGCGGCCTGCCGGGGATGGAGACCTCGCTGCCGCTCATCGCCACCTACGGCGTCGAGGAAGGGTGGATCGATTGGCCGGATGTGGCGCGGCTGATGGCCGCCAACCCCGCGCAGATCTACGGGCTGTGGCCGCAAAAAGGCGCCCTCATCCCCGGCTTCGATGCGGACATCGTGCTCTACGATCCCGAACCGGAGGGCGTGATTACTGCGGATGCGCTGCACACGCTGGCCGGTTACACGCCCTACGAGGGGATGCGCGTCAAGGGGCGGGTCGTGAGCACCATTCGGCGTGGCGCTTTCACCGTCCGCGACGGGCGCTTCGTCGCCGAGGAGGGAAGTGGCCGCTACATCCCGCGCGATCCCCAGTTCTGGACGTAGACGACGACGCGGCCCTTTCCTCGGCGGGCGTCGGGGAGAGGGCTGCTCGTGGGAGGCACGATGCAGATAGGCTGGCTGCCCGCTATGCTCCTGGGGATGGTCATCGGAGGGGTGCTGCTTTCCCGCTGGGAGCGTCGCCGCCGCCGCGGGGAGATGCGGGAGATAATCCGGCGGCTGCGCGAACTGGAGACGGATCGGCGCATCCTGCGGGCGACGATGGAGGCGAAGGCGCAGGCGCTCAGTGCCGATGACCTGATCCGCCTGCGTGCCGAGTACGAAGCCCGCCTGCAGG
>JALXBP010000026.1 GCA_026991395.1 Anaerolineae bacterium
AGCAGATAGCGCCCCGCGGGGAGGCTTCGGGGCAGCGGATAGGTCAGCGGCTGCAGGACGACCTCCCCCGCCCGCCACCGCTCGACCGGATGAAAGGACGGCCCCAGCGGGTAGCGCTCCCACGGCGTCGTCACCGCTCCCTCCAGACGCAGGGCCACCGTCAGCGGGCGGCCCGGCGGGAGCGTCGGCTGCCACCAGAGCCGCACCTGGAGCGGATAGCTCTCCATCGCCTGCGCCGTCGCCTCCGCGCCAAGGAGGCGCACCTCACCGAAAGCCGCATCCTCCAGCGCCAGGGGATTGGGGATGGGGAAGCCGCGGGCGGACGGCCCCATCTCCCCCGCCTCCACCTGCCGCATCACCAGCGGCAGGAAGAGCGACCAGCGCATAGCCGGTTCCCGCACCGGTTCGGCGAGCGGCGGAAGCTCCACGGTCATCGCGGCCAGGGGGAAGTAGCCCTGCTCATCGGCTCCGGGCGGCGAGGGCTTGCCCTCCATCCGCAGCGAGAGCACGTAGCGCCCCGGCGGCAGTCCGGGCGGCAGGACGAAGCCGCTCCGCTCCACCCACGGCGAGGGCAGGCGCATCGTCTCGTCGTGCATCACCGCCCCTAAGGTCAAGCTCTTCTCCAGCCACCGCTGCCCGTCCTCCCCGACGAGCGCCAGATCGACCTTGTCGCGCCAGGAAAGCCCCTCCCCCTCCCAGGTCATCCGCACCGGCAGCACCGCGCCCGCCCGCAGCCGATCGCCGCCGATCGCCGCCTCGCGCAAGGTGCGGTCGCCAAAGGCCAGCGGCCCGGCCACGTGCTGCATCGTCTCCTCCACCGTCCACGCGGGCAGGTAGAGGTAGAGCGGCGGCTGCTCCCAGACCTCGTAACTCCGTTCCGCAAGGTAGCGGCTCGTGGCGAAGGTCGGATCGGCCTCCCGCGTCGAGCCGTAGTAGACCCAGAGCCGTCGGTAGCCGCGCAGGAAGCGCTCCAGCCGCGGCAGGTCAACGTCGGCCTGGAAGCCGGGCGGCGCTGCGACGGGGACCCCGGCCATCGCCAGATCGTCGGGCACGGTGTAGTAGACGGTGAGCAACTGCGGCCACGGCCCGTTGAAGAGCAGCAGGTCGTCCGGTCCCGCCGCCGCGCGGAGCGTCGCCATCGCCGCCGAGGTGCTCCGGTCGGGCGGCGTGAGCACGTGCGACCAGTGCGCGCCCGAGGTCGCGACGATGGCCAGCGCCAGCGCGAAGCGCATCCACGAGGCGGAAAGCAGATCGAGCAGGGCGGCCAGCCCGACGGCGAAGGCGGGCAGGGCGGCGATGACGTAGCGGGCATTGAGCGCCTCCGGCATCAGGTGGGCCAGCAGCAGGGGCGCGAGGCCCCACAGGATCACCCACAGCGCCGCCGGTCGATCCCCCCAGCGCCAGAGCGCATACCAGCCCGCCGCGACCAGCAGCAAGGCCAGGCCGAGCGTCGGCAGCAGCGTGGGATAGTGCCACTCGAAGAGGAAATCCATCAGCAGGAAGAGCGTCTGCTCCCCCCGCAGGAGCGCGCCGGGGAAGCGGGCCGCCATCTCCCGCGCCGTCGTCAGCGTGCCGGAGGAAAGGGCGAGCCAGAGCAGCGTACCGCCCGCCGACGCCGCGGCGACCAGTCCCCACGGGCGGCGCAGCGCACGGGTGCGGCGGGGGAAGGCGAGCAGCACCACCGCCTCCATCGGCCAGAAGACGAGCATCGCGTAATGCGTCATCAGCCCGGCAAGGGAGAGCGCGAAGAGCGAGAGCCAGCGGGCAAGCGTCGGGCGGCGGAGGAGGGCGAGCCAGCGTTCGCTCACGGCGACGGCGAGGAGGAGCACCAGCGCGTACATCCGCGCCGTCCGCGCCGCCCAGAGGGCCAACGGCATCGCGCCGAGCACAGCCCCGACGGCCAGCGCTCCCTCGTCGGAAAGGAGCCGCCGCCCCAACCGCCCCAGCCAGGCGACGGCGAGCACCACCATCAGCGCGGAAGGAAAGCGCAGCGCGAATTCGGAGCTTCCGGCTCCCCGCATCCACAGGTGGAGGAGGGCGTAGTAGGCGGGCGGATGCTCACGGATGGCCTCCATCGTGTAGCGGAGCAGGTCGGGGAAGGAGCGGCGGGCGATGAAAAAGGAGGCCACCTCATCGAAGACCAGATCGGAGGCCCCGAGGGCACGCAGGTAGAGCGCGAAGAGCGCCATCAGCAGCACCACCCACGCCCCGCGCCACCGCCGCGAACGAGCCGCCATCGCCC
>JALXBP010000027.1 GCA_026991395.1 Anaerolineae bacterium
CCCTCCCCCCCTCCCCACCCCCCCTCCCCACCCACTCACCCCCCCCCACCCTCCACCCCCGCCCCCCCCCCCACCCCACCCGCCCCCCCACCCCCCGACACCGTGGCACCACCGCCACAACCCCACTACACACCGCCGCCCCGCCGCCCACCTGGACGCCAACCGCGACGCCTCTCCCTGCGCCGACGGCGACACCGCCTCCAACGCTCACGCCCTCCCCGACGCCGGAGCCGGAACGCTGGATCGAGGTCGTGCTCAGCACGCAGATGCTCAACGCCTACGAAGGCGACCGCCTCGTCCGCTCGTGGAAGGTCTCCACCGGCCTGCCGCGCACGCCGACGCCGGTCGGCGACTTCCGCATCTGGGTCAAGCTGCGCTACGACGATATGGAAGGGCCGGGCTACTACCTGCCCAACGTCCCCTACGTGATGTACTTCTACGGCGGCTACGGCATCCACGGCGTCTACTGGCACGCCAACTTCGGCCATCCGATGAGCCACGGCTGCGTCAACATGCCGACCGACGGGGCGGCCTGGCTCTTCGATTGGGCCTCCGTGGGGACGCTGGTGCGCGTCCGCCCCTGAGGAAGGGGCATCCGTCGTTGCGTTGGCGCTTGTCCAATGCATGGCACCGTGCTATAATGCGTGTGCATCATTCAAGGTCATTCGCGCAAAGGGGCCAAGATGGGAGAACACCCCATTCGTCTGCTATCGAAGGAACAGAGCGAGCAGCTTCGGAAGCTGGCGGAGCGCGCGCGGCTGAGCCTGAGCCGCTTCTCCGGCGTCGATGTCGAGTACGATGTCATCGGTCTGCAGATGCTTGATGAGTGGATCGAGCGGCATGTGCGCCAGTTCCCGCAGCCGGGCAAGGAGATGGTCACGCTGTGGGGGGCTTTCCTTGGAGAAGTCTTCGTCCGCCGTCTGAACGGAGCGTGGGTTGTGGCGCACATCAAAGGCGGCCAGCGGTTGGGGGTTCTCTGCCCGCGCGAAGGGCGGGGGATGGTCTTCGTGGATGTGATGGCGCAGGTGCGCCAGCGCGTCAAGGAAGGGATGGAGGCTTCGCTGGCCTTCTTCTACACGACGAAAGCCATCGACATCAAGAGCGGCTGACGGGTACGGGAAGACGAAGCGCCGCCCCGCTTGTCGGAGCGGCGCTTTTCGTTGCCGACCGGCTCAGACGGGGCGGGGCGGTTCGACCGGCAGGCCGTGGCTGCCGCGGATAACGTTGAAGGCGAGCGTCGCCGCTTCCTCGCCGTTGACGAGGAGATGGGCCGTGTAGCGACCCACGGCGAGCGCCATAGCCGTCCACGTGACGAAGCCTTCGTGGGGATGCGCTTCGCTGCGCAGCACCTCTCCCCCTTCGATGTGCAGCCGCAGGTCGTCCTCCGCGCCGACGCCCGTGGCCTTGAGGGTGAACAGTTCCTTGACCCGCGCAACGCCCTGGATGATCTCCAGGGCCGCCTGGGGAGGCGGCGGGGTTACGGCGACGAGTTCCGCCGTGTCCCAGTAGGCGTCGCAGTGCTTGAAGCGCCAGAGGACGCTGCTGCGCAGGAAGACGGTTACCGCTGTACCTTCGGCCACCGCCTCGACCGGCGGCACCTGCGCGTAGACGTTGTAGATGTGCGCCCCTTCGCCCCAGATGACGCTGTCGGACCAGGGATCGGTCCCGCCGGTGGGATCGATGCCGACGTGGAAGGTGAAGTTCTGCTGGTCGCTGGTCGCCTCCTCGCTTTCCAGGCGGAAGAAGGGGCCGCCGCCAACGCCGGTGCTCGTATGCGGATCGTCATCCTGGCTCGACCAGGCGTGGGCCCACGCCGAAGCCCGCAGCCTCGTCCCCGGCTCGATGCCCTCGATGCGCTGGTACAGGCCGGCGTCGTGGATGCCGTAGAAGGTGAAGCAGAGCCACGCCTGATCGCCGGTGTGGATGCGCAGCGGATCGAGGTAGGGCGGCTGCCGTTGGATGACCTTGGTCTCCGGTCGGCGGTAGCCGTCGTGATTTTCGGGGTCGTGGGGAACGGGCAGGCCCTCTTTCCAGAAGGCAACCCATTCGCGCGGGACGTCGATCTCGCCGTATTCGGTGCCGTTGAAGGTCTCCCGCCAGGTTCCGTCTTCGAAGTCCGCATTGTGCAAGAGGTTGCTCATCGTCATAGCCCCCTTTCTGTGGATGAATGGACATCTTCATCATAGCCGCTTTCACGGCGGGTGGCAAGTCGGCTTTCGGCGCTGGGGGGAGGTGCCCCGCTCAGAGGATGCGGACGCGCGAACCGCCGTCGCCGTAGCGATCGACGCGGATACGCACGGGGAAGGCGTCCTGCATCTCGGTGATGTGCGTGACGACGAGGATCAGGTCGAAGTCGTCCTGTACCTCCTTGACGGCCTCGATGAGCCGCCGCCGTCCGTCGGCATCGAGGGCACCGAAGCCCTCGTCGATGAAGAGGGAGCGAAGCTGCACACCGGCGCGGTTGGCCAGCAGGCGCGAAAGGGCGATGCGCACGGCAAAATCGATGCGGAAACGCTCGCCGCCGGAGAAGTTCTCGTAGGGGCGTTCGCCCTCCTCGTCGCTGATGATGATGTCCAGCGTCTCGCGGCTGTTCCCAGCCTTCGTCAGCCGTTGGGTCTCGAAGCGGATGTGCATTTTGCCGCCGGAGAGCTTGCTCAGGATGGCGTTGGCCTCCGCTTCGAGCTGGGGGAGCGTGTGCTCGATGATCATCGCCGGGATGCCATTGACGCCGAAGGCGGTGCGCAGTTCCTTGAGCAGGCCGATGCGCCGGTCGAGTTGCTCGACCTCCGCTTCCAGCTTCGCCAGGCGGCGGGGAAGCTGCTCCAGCGTCGCGAGGTGCTGCTGCACGATGCCCAGTTCGCGCCGCGCTTTCGCCTCCTCGGTGCGGGCCTCATCGCGGCGCAGTTCCAGTTCGGGCCGCTGACGCAGCCTTGGGCGCAGGCCGTCCAGTTCGGAGCGGGCCGCTTCCGCTTCGGCGGTGAGCGTCTGCAGCCGTTCGCGGCGCTCCCGCTCCTCCTTTTCGAGGTGGGCGAGCGTCTCCTCCGCCTCGCGCAGGCCGACGCGGGCCGCTTCGAGGGCGCGGTACTCCTCCTCGACGGCGGCGAGTGCGGCCAGCGCCTGACGCGCGGCCTGGTGGGCCTCCTCGTCGTAGCCTACCGCCGCCAACCGCGCGGTGATGGCGGCTAAGGTCGCGCGGGCCTCGGCGGCGAAGTCGCCCGCTTCCAGCTTCGCCTGCAGGGCGGCGGCCTCGGCGCGGAGATGTTCGGCTTCCGCGCGGGCCTCGGCGGCGAAGTCGCCCGCTTCCAGCTTCGCCTGCAGGGCGGCGGCCTCGGCGCGGAGATGTTTGGCTTCCGCGCGGGCCTCGGCGGCGATCTCCCCCCTGCCGATGCGCCCTTCCAGTTCGGCGATCTGCGGGGTCAGCGCGGCGATGCGTGCCTCGATCGCCGTGCGGCGTTGCGCTTGCTGCCGCAGGCGGGCGACCTCGCTTTCGAGATCGGAGCGGCGGCGCAGTTCCCATTCGTGGGTGCGGATGAGGCTTTGCAGTCGGCCCTTCTCCTGCCGAATGTCGGCCAGTTGCCGACGGAGAGCGGCGATGGTCTCCTGCTGCCGGGCGACGTCGGTCTCTCTTTCCTCCAGCAGGTGCTGCTGGTGTTCCGCGGTCAGCGGCTGCAGACAGAGCGGGCACTGTGCCGTGGCTCCGGCGATGACCTGCGTCTCCTCGCGCATCCGGACGAGGGCGGCCTCAGCCTGCTCGATCCGCTCTTCCAGGCGGCTCTCCTCGGCGAGGAGGTGCTGGAGTTGCTGTCGGGTCTGACGCAGGGCCTCTTCCTGCGCGGCCATAGCCTGCAGGCGGGCCTCGGCCTCCTCCAGCCGCTGCTGCAGGGCTTCGTCGGGAAGCTCCTTCCGCAGCGTTTCGACCTCGGCCTGCAGGGCGCTGAGCCGCTTTTCCGCTTCCCCGCGCTCGCGCTCGGCCCGGCGCTCGTGGTGGAGCGCTTCCTCCTCCAGGCGGCGTACCTCTCCGCGCAGGCGCTCTGCCTCGGCTTCGATGAGGGCCTCCTGGGCCTCTGCTTCCTGCAGCAGGCGATCGTGCTCCCTGCGCAGCCGCGCGGCCTCCGCTTCGATGCGCGCCTGCGCCTCCGCCTTGGCCTGCATCTCGCGGTGGACGGCCTGCAGCTTCTCGCTCCAGCGGCGCTCTTCCTCCTGGAGGGCGCGGTAGCGCTCCAGCCGCGCGCGGATGTCGGCTTCGCCGTCTATGGTGCGGCGGTAGTCGGCGACCTGCACGCGCTTGGCGGTCATCTGCTCGCGGGTTTCGCGCAGGCGGGCTTCCTCCTCCGCCCGTCGGCGCTCGAGGTCCTCCAGCCGTCGGCGGATGGTGCGCGCCTGCTCTTCCAGCCGGTCGAGTTCGGCCAGGGCCTCCTCGGCGGCGCGGCGGCGGAGGGCCGCCTCCTCGACACGCGCCTGGGCGCTTTGCAGCTTCGCCTCGTAGTCGGCACGCTGCGCCAGTTCCTTGCGCAGGTCGTCGATCTGCTTTTCGAGCATGTCGCGCCGGATCGTAGCCTCCTTGTAGCGCTCTTTGACGCGCTCCCGGTAGCCTTCCCAGGCATCCAGGCCCAAGATGTCGGCGAGGACCCGCTTGCGTTCCGCCGGTCGGCGGGAACTGAACTCGTCGGCGTGGCCCTGGCGCAGGTAGGCGGAGTTGATGAAGGTGTCGTATTCCATCCGCAGGGCTTCGATGATGGCCTGCTGGGTCTGGCGCACGGAACCGGCGTTGAGCGAGGCCCATTCGCCTTCGATCTCCTCCTGGAAGTCGAGCGTCGTCTGTGCGCCTTTGCTGTGGCGCTTGCGCCTGCGCAGGATGCGGAAGCGGCGTTCGCTGCCGTTTTGGTAGGGCATGCGGAAGGTGTACTCGACGGTGGCCATCATCTCGCCGTGGGTGATGAGGGTGTCGTCGGAACTGGCGCGGGATTTGCCCCACACGGCCCAGGTGATGGCGTCGAGGAGGGCCGATTTGCCCGCGCCGTTTTCGCCGATGAGGACGGCGAGGTGAAAGCCGCGCAGGTCCAGGACCGTGTCGCGGTGCGAAAGGAAGCCTTGCAGGTGGAGTTCTTCGGGGATCATCGTTCCTCGTTCTTCCCCTTGAAGCCGCGGGCGACGATGAAGGTCTCCCAGCTTTCGCTGCGCGTTGCCTGCGGCGTGAAGAGCTTGACGGGATGGAAGGCCATCTTCACGGCGCGGATGAGGTCTGCCAGGTCCTCGCCTTGGAAGACTTTGATGACGAGATGGCCGCCGGGGTGGAGCAGCGCCTTCGCCGTTTCGAGGGCGGCGTAGCCCAGCTCCATCGAAAGGACGTGGTCGCGCAGCTTGATCCCCGTGGTGAAGGGGGCGGCATCGCTGAGGACGACATCCGCCGGGCCGCCTAGGGCCTCGGCGATGCGCCGCCGCACCTCCGGCGAGGTCATATCGCCTTGGAGGATGGTTACACCGGGGATCGGCGCGATGGGCTGCAGATCGACGGCAACTACCCTGCCCCTCTTGCCGACGATGCCCGCGACGACCTGCGACCAGGAGCCGGGCGCGGCACCGAGATCGACGACGGCATCGCCGCGGCGGAGGATGCGGAAGCGTTCGTCGATCTGCAGCAGCTTGTAGGCGGAGCGGGCGCGGTAACCGGCCTCCTTGGCCTGCCGGAAGTAGCGATCGTCCTGCTGGTGCGTGCGCCAGTGGCTCCGATTGCGGCGTCGGCTCATCGCCCCTCCGCGTAGGGGAAGAATCGGGGGGCGAGGACGCTCGGCAGCCGCCCGCGGATGAAGGTACCGTCGGCCTCGTGGCGTTCCTCGTCGATCAACCCCCGCTCGTGGAAGAGGCTGACCAGGTCGCCGCGGGCGTAGGGCAGGTGGACGCTGAGCGGCACCATCGCCTCCTCCAACGCCGCTTCGATGGCCGCCTTGAGGTCGTCCAGCCCGTAGCCGGTGAGGGCGGAGATGGCGACGCTGCGTTGACCGACGGGCAGGGCGACGCGGGCCAGGTCGGGGCGCGGGAAGCGATCCACCTTGTTGAGCACGGTGATCATCGGCAGCCCGCCCGCGCCGATCTCCTCCAGCGTCTCGAAGACGGTGAGCGCCTGTGCCTCCGCCTGGGGATGACCGGCATCGATGACGTGGAGGAGCAGGTCGGCCTCCGTTACCTCTTCCAGCGTGGCGCGGAAGGCGGCGATGAGTTGCGTGGGCAGCTTCTGGATGAAGCCGACCGTATCGGTTACCAGGATGATCGTGCCGCCGGGAAGCTCGACGCGGCGGGTGGTGGGATCGAGCGTGGCGAAGAGTTGGTCGGCGATGTAGACCTCGGCCCCGCTGAGCGCGTTGAGCAGCGTCGATTTGCCCGCATTCGTGTAGCCGACGAGGGCGACGGTCGGGAGGCCCTGCCGCCGTCTCTGGCGGCGGTGCCGCGCCCGGTGGGCACGCACCTCCTCCAGTTCGCGTTTGAGCTGGGCGATGCGGCGGCGGATGAGGCGGCGGTCCATCTCCAGGCGCGTTTCGCCGGGGCCGCGCAGGCCGACGCCGCCCGTCGCACCTCCGGCCCGCCCTCCGGCCTGGCGGGTGAGCGCCCGCCGTGTCCATGCCTGCGTCAAGCGGGGGAGACGGTACTCGTACTGCGCCAGGGCGACCTGGAGCGCGCCCTCCTTCGTGTGCGCGTGCTGGGCGAAGATGTCGAGGATGAGCGTCGTGCGGTCGATGACCTTCACCTCGTCGCCGAAGATGGCCTCCAGCTCGCGCTGGTGGCGCGGCGAAAGCTCATCGTCGAAGATGACCACGTCGGCACCGAGGGCGCGCACGGTCGCGGCGATGGTCTCCGCCTTCCCGCGCCCGATGAAGGTGGCCGGGTGGGGGCGGTCGAGGGTCTGCCGCTCCTGCCCGATGACTGTCAGCCCTGCTGTGTCGGCCAGGCGGGCCAGTTCGGCCAGCGATTCCTCGACAGGCCAGGCCGCAGGTTCGTAGCGCCCGCCGGGGCGGGGTTTCCACTCGACGCCGACGAGGAAAGCCGTTTCGCGTACCGTCTCGATCTCCTTCACGTCGCCTCCTTTCGCGGCCATGATAGCCGCTTTGAGGAGAGCGACAAGCAGCTTTCGGCAGGCGGCACGAAAAAAGCCCTCGCGTGGGGCGAGGGCTTGGTGGCCCCAAGGGAATTCGAATCCCTGTTTTCGGCTTGAGAGGCCGACGTCCTAGGCCACTAGACGATGGGGCCAAGCGGGGCAGATTGTACCAGAAAGCGGCTATTTTGTCAACCGCCTGCGCAGCGTGGCGATGAGCATCGTGGCCATCGCCGTGGCGTAGAAGAGGGCGAGCGGGAGCCGTCCCGGCACCCCGCGCCGATAGGCCATCCCGGCGGCGAAGAGGGCCTCGCCCAGCAGAAGCCCTTCGCCCAAGAGGAAGAGGCGCTCCTTGCGCCACGGGGCGGGCGGATGGCTGCCCTTGGGGGTGCGCACGAACTCCCCTCCTCGGTGGATGAGGCCGTCGAACCAGGCGAGCGTGTTGCTCCAGGCCAGCCCCGTCCCGATGAGCATCAGCAGCGGATAGACGATGAGGCGGCGCGGCCAGTCGCGGTAGAGATCGATCTGGGCCAGGAAGTAGAGCAACGGCGGTATCGAAAGCAGGATGCTGAAGAGTGTCGTCAGGGGAGGGGGGAGCGGCGGCGCGGGCAGACTGAGCACCATCAGCGCGAGGAGGAGGACCTGCGTGAAGTAGCCGCTCAGGTGAAAGAGGGCCATGATCTTCTGCGGGCGCGAGAGTACCGGCGAGCGGAGAATCGGCAGGGCGAGCTTGCGCAAGACCTGTGCCGATCCCTTCGCCCAGCGGTATTGCTGCTGCTGGAAGGCGGTCAGCGTCGGCGGCAATTCCGCCGATGCCGTGATGCCGGGCAAGTAGAGCGCCTGCCAGCCGCGCAATTGTGCCCGGTAGCTGAGATCGAGGTCTTCCGTCAGTGTGTCGCCCTGCCATCCGCCCGCGTCGAGGATGGCAGCCTTGCGCCACAGCCCAGCCGTCCCGTTGAAGTTGATGAGCAGGCCGGAGCGATTGCGGGCCACGTGCTCGATGGCGAAGTGGGCGTCGAGGAGCATTGCCTGGACGCGCGTGATGAGGTTGTGCTCCGCGTTGCGGTGTTTCCATCGCGTCTGTATCATCCCCAGCCGTGGCCGAAGGAGGAAGTAGGGCACGGTACGACGGAGAAAGTCGCCGGGAGGGATGAAATCGGCGTCGAAGATGGCAACGAAGGCCCCGCGTACCGTGGGCATCGCTGCCGCCATAGCCCCCGCCTTGAACCCGACGGGATGGTCGCGGTGGAGCATCTCGGCATCGAAGCCTTCCTCCCGCAAGCGTTCGATCTCCGCCTGGAGCAATGCCGTGGTCTCGTCGTTGGAATCATCCAGAACCTGGAGTTGCAACGCCTCCCGTGGCCAGTCGAAGGCCGCCACCGCCCGCAGGAGCCGCACCGCCATAGCTCCCTCATTGCGTACCGGTAGCTGCACGGTAACCGCGGGGTAAGGATCGGTTATCGGCGGGGGGAGGGGAATCGGGTCGTGGCGGTGGCGCAGGTAGAGGCAGAGGAGCAGCGTAACGTGCAGTGCGTAGAGAGCCAGGGCGGCCAGCACGAGGAGATAGAGCGTCGTCAGAGCCGTTGCAAGAGTCATAACGGCGATTATACATCGCCTTGAAGAAGAGGGGGAAGATGTGGTCATCTCCGGGTTGTCTCCGCCTGCCTCCCATAGCGTCGCCGTCTGGGAAATATCGGCATAGCCTCCTCGCCGTTGCCGTTTTCCCCTTCTCCTCTCAGGCGGAAACAGTTGTGGCCTCGTTGACAGTCGCACGATAAACTGTATAGTGTCATACGATCGTATCGGCCTGATTGCGGCCCGGCTCAAGGGGGGACTTGATGCCAAGGAGGGTGCCATGAAGACGCAAAGTTACATCCGTTTGTTCCTTGTCCTGCTCCTGATGGCCGTGGGGATAGGGGTCGTTACCCTGGCGAAGGCCGTGGGTTTTGGGCTGTCTTTGACCGGCACGAGCGTGGATGGTCGTTCTCCCTACGTGAGCACCCCGCGGATCTTCCTGCCCATTGTGGTCGCTCCTCCGGACCTTTCGTGGTTTTTGGCGCAGCACGACGACCTGAAAGAGGGCTACTTTGTGGGGCAATTTGGCGTTGACGATCATCCGAGTGGATGGGACAGAGGTGCATATTTGCGGGCATATATCGATATGTACGAGGTCTTTCACGATGTCCGTATTCTGCGCGATTTGGATCAGTTGTTGACGATCGTCGCGGACGGGAACGATATACTCACCGGCAGGATTGACGACAGAACGGGCACCGTTCTGCCCGGATGGGGCACGAGAGCCTACCGTTATGGCCCCGATGGCGATGAACGGTATTCCGATATGCTAACGAATGCACTTTACGCTTATCCTCTCGCGGCATTTGCCAGGATCGTCAAGGAAGATGAAAATCTCCAGGAGGAATTTGGTGCGGATGCCGATAGATACTATCAGATGGTCGCCGATCTCTATGAAGCCCATGCGCCCTTTGTTCCCGATCAAGACTCTCCTTACGGTGATGGCACGAGCGGCGTCTATTTTGCGTATCCGGACAACTTCTATGACTATGACGCCGGAGAGGATTACTCCGGCCTCGAAGCTCCCATCAACTGGACGGTGATCATTGCGGAGCCTCTCGTTGAGTTGTACCGGGCAAGCCGTGCCGATGGTGAACCGAATATCGAATACAGAGATACGGTTATCGAGGTTGCCAATTACATCTGGTGGAATATGCATTTCGAGACGTCGGCTAACGGCGATGCCTATCTGACCTGGTATTACTGGCCGGCGGATCCTGATGCATCGACGAGGATGGAAGACCTGACGCATGGGGCGCGCCTGGCCGAATTCGTGGTCTCATTGCACGATGCGGGCCTGCAAGGCCCATGGAGCCAGGAGAGGATGGAGGAGCTGGCCAATACCTTCACATGCGGTGCTGTCATTGGCGATGCGACTTTTGCAAATTACATAGACGGCACGGGCGGCGTGTACGAGGATGACCCGGCCACGCTCTATGAATGGCTGGAGTTACAGAAGTATTCGTATCGATCCTCGTGCAATACGATTGCCTACCATATTCGGCACGCGATGGAGGAAGCGGAAGAGGACAGTCGATATAACATCGCCGTCTTTGCCAAGTTCGCGCGATTCGGCAGAGACTAACGCGAGCTTCGCGTGATCTCTTCCCTGGAAATTGCGGGGAGCGTCCGGGTGCTCGCCCGCTCCGAAGTCGAGGATGCCGGTATCGGGGTGGGGGCGCACTTCGCCGTCATATCATCCTCATTGTTATCCGAGGTCGCGCGCGGCCTCATCCCCCGCCAGCCGTTGCCGTGCGCGGCGCTGTCGGCGCGCAAGAGGAAGGGGTCGGTGAGCCGACGATAGTAGGCGTCGAAGTCGTACTGGGTGGGGCTGCTGGAAACGGGCTGTTGTACCGGATCGCCGTTGATGAAAAGTGGGTCGTCATAGAAGGTGCTCGAATTCTCCGGATCGTAATACGTACATCGGTACGAGATATTCCGGGTGAATATCGCCCTCTCCGAGTTGTCGAACATATCCTGCACGACATCATAAATCGTGTTGTGATGCACCGAAACCTGGGTGTCGGCATCCAGGCCATAAGCAATGTAGATGCCACCAGAATTCTCGTTATCAACCCCAAATGCCGCGATGTTATCATAAATCTCGATAGTACCCAGGGCTTCATCGAAAACATTGATACCGGAAGTGTTGTCCGTCTCGTCGAAACCCTCGACGTAATTATTTCGCACGATGGCGTTCTCGACGTTGTCCACCCGGATAGGGCTTTTGACCCGATACCCCGCCGTCCCCCGCACGATATTGTATTCCGCGGTCAGATTCACACACTTGGGACGGCCATCCTCCCGCCGGTTTTGGCCCAGATAGAGCGCAGTGTACAGTGCGCCTTCGAAGATGTTGCGCCGGGCCACGCTATCGTAACAGCCTTGCTTGAAAGAAAGCGCCTGGTTATGCGCACCGTAGAAATAGGAATCCTCCACCACGCTGTTGTGAGTATACCAAAAATAGACGCCATAATCCTGAATGGCGCTGGGATTTTCGGGATCGGGCCAACCGCCGGGGGGTTCCTCGCTGATAAACGTGCAGTGCGAGATCAACACATTGTCCGCCTGCACAATCTCGATCCCCAGATCGCCGTTATTCTGGAAACTGGAATGCGTGATGGTGATGTGATGGCCGACGTATGGCTCGCCAAGACCTTCGGGGTCGCCGTAAACGCCGATGCCAACGCTGTAATCGCTGAAAGAAAGGCCATCGAACACGATATAAGACTGCCCCTCCACATCGAATCCGATTCCCCCGCCGTCGAGTTGATCCGGCAGGCGGCTGCCGTGCAGCGCCACCGCTCCCCGGTTCTCGGCTTTGATGGTGATGGGATTGGCGGCCGTGCCGCTGTTAGGTATCTGAATGTCGAATTCCGAGCCGTAATCGCCGTCGTGGATGATCAGGGTATCGCCTGCTTGCAGCACCGACGCCCCATGCTTGATGGTGCGAAAAGGAGCGGTCTCGGTGCCGGAATTGGCGTCATCGCCAGTGAGGGAGACATGGTAAGTGATGCCCGCAGAGTGATGAGACGCTGGCACAGACACGGTGGCCACGCTGACTCCCTCCGCCTCCTCCGCCGAGGGACTGGGTGTTGTTACAGGCACGGGGGCAACGCATGCTCTTATGCCCAGACCCAAAGCCAGCGATCCAAACAACAATGTAACCGCGAAAAAAAGATGTCGCATCGAATGATACCTCCAGAGATAGGCTGGCGTCGAAAACGCCTGAATGTCAATTATGGCGGGCAAACTGTACCAATAGCTAAGGCGTAGGACACCCGGATTATAGGTGATTTAACAAACAGGCAAATCCTGTAGAGTGGTGGGCCTGCTCAGCGGCGAGTTGCTCCGCGGCCTCCTCTATGGAACAACTCTCTACTGCTACCTATACCTTGTCCTCCTGGCACCCGGCGCGATGGAAAATGCAGGAGAGGATAATCGATATAATATCACCGTCTTTGCCAAGTTCGCGCGATTCGGCAGAGACTAACGCGAGCTTCGCGTGATCTCTTCCCAGGAAATCGCGGGGAGCGTCCGGGGTCTCGCCCGCTCCGAAGTCGAGGATGCCGGTGCCTGGAGGGGGGCATACGTCGCCATCAACAGCGGCAGGTAGATGTGGAGATCGTCCAAGTGGTACTCGTCCGCTCCCAGGTCGGGGATGCCGGTGTCGGGGTGGGGGCGCACTTCGCCGTCCATATCGCTCTTCACTCCGGCATCCACGCCCCGGTCACGGGCCGGAGAGGCCGCCGAGATGTGGTAATCGCCGCCCGCCGGGTCCACGAAGAGCGGGTCGCCCCAGTAGTTGAGCGTGCCGGTGAGGATGTTCCCCCCGCCGCCCCAGTCCGCGCCGTTGTCCCAGTCGCCGCCGCCCCACAGCGTCGCCGTCAGAACAACATCCCCGCCTTCGGCATAGACCCCCACCGTTTGACTGGCGACGATGGTGTTGGTCAGAGTCACGCTGACCACGCCGAAGGGCTTGACGTAGAGGCCGATGCCGTCGGCGCTCCCGCCGCCGTTGTTCGCCAGCGTGGTGTGCTTGAGGATGGCCGCGCCGCCGTAAAGGTACAGCCCGCTGCCGTGAGCGGCCCGGTTTTCGGCCAGCAGCGTGTTGGTCAGGGTAATGCGCCCCTCCAGCGAGGGGACCTGGTAGAAACTGTACAGCCCGCCGCCGCTGCCCCCGGCCTGGTTGCCCAAAATGCGGTTGGCCTCCAGGTGAACGGGCGGCGCGAGGGAGACGTAAATCCCGCCGCCATTTTCGTCGGCCTGATTGCCACTGAACAGGTTGCGCTTCAGCCACAGCCCCTCCCAGGCGTAGGTGTACAGTCCTCCGCCCAGACGGGCCGTATTGTTGCGGAAGGTGTTGCCCTGCACCGTGCCGGTGTTGATGGATAGCCCCCCGCCCAGGCCGCCGCTGTTGCCGATGAAGGTGTTGTTCTCCACCAGCACATCCGCCGGATGAGGTCCCTGTACGAATGCCCCGCCGCCCTCGCCCCGGGCCGTGTTGGAAAGGACGGTGTTCCCCCGGACGGTGGTCGTCGCGCCGATGTCCAGGTAGATCCCGCCGCCCTCCGAATCCCAGGAGACGGTCGCGCCGTTGCCCTCGATGCGGTTGTTCTCGATGAGGGTGCCGGAACTGCTCTCCAGGTAGAGGCCCCCGCCCCGGTCGGAGACGTTGCCCTGGATGACGTTGTTGCGGATGGTGAGCGTGGACCAGCGTACCATCAGACCGCCCCCCGGCTGAGAGGAACCGACCGTGTTGCTGAGGATGGTGTTGTCCTCCACGCTCCCGTTGAGCGCGGAATCGATCCAGACGCCCCGTCCATTCTGGCGGACGGTGTTCCCCTGCACCGTCACCCGCCCCAGTCCCGAACTGACGTAAATTCCGGTGGCGCTGTTGCCCGTGACGGTGTTATCGAGCACATCCGGCGAATTGCTGAAAGCCAGGTCGATGCCCTTCCCCGTATTGTCGCGTACTACGTTGTTCTGGACGACGGCGTCGTCGCTGTCCTGGTAGCGGATTCCGCCGGCCTTGTCGTTCTCGGCGGTGTTGCTGTAGACCTCGCAGTTCTGTATCGTGACGTGAGGCATATCCTCGATGTGGATGCCGGCGCCCGATTCGACGCCGGTTACCGACTCATTGGCATAGCCGCCGGTGATCTGCAGCCCGTCGAAGGTGGTGCTGTGGGAGCAGCCGTTGCAGGCCACGTAGATGACCACCCCCTGCCCCTGGGCGTCCAGCACGACGGGGTGGGCGGCGGGATCGGCATGTGTCCAGTCGCTCGTGGTATAGCCGCCGCGCAGGGTCAGGTCGATGTCCCGCTGGCGGAGATGCACAAGCGCCGTTTTGCCGTCCTCGGTGCTCACGCCGGTGTAGGTCCCTTCGGCGATGCGGAGCTCGTCGCCGTTCTCCGCCGCGTCCACCGCCGCTTGGATGGTGGCGTAGCAGGGCGACGCACCGCCGCAATCGCCGCCGGGGGCGACGTAGCGGACGGTGGAATCCGCCGAGGCCGCGCCAACGGCGAATAGCAGCGCGATCAGCAGCAGCCCGTTGCTCAGCAGGCTCACATAGCGTGTTCTCGTGTCCATTTTGTCCTCCTTTTTTCGCCATCGCTCAGGCGTCAGGTGCGACGCACTTTTGCCAAGTGCGTCGCACCTGAGTGGTCGCCTTTTCAATGCTGCATCACCAGCGGCAGATAGACGCGGTTCGTCAGCGTGGACAAGGATACGCCGCGAGCATAGCGCAGATCGTCGTCGACGGGGTCGTAGTAGGCGATGTGGAGTCGGTCCTGGTCGTCCACGGCTAAGGAGATGTGCCGCATTTCGCTGTTTTCCACCGCCTCCCGCTGCCACATCGTCCCGTCGTAGTAGATGTGGCGCAGCACCTCCTCGCAATCGAAGAGGCAGATTTCAGCATAGTAGGCGATGTGGGGTCGATCGTGGCTATCCAGCGCCAGGGAGATGTACTGCGCCGACAGGAAACTTTCCACCGTCTCGATCTGCCAGGCGGAGCCGTCGTAGGAGGCGTAGCGCACTTTGCTCTCTCCCCGGTCGTAGTAGGCGATGTGGGGATGTCCCCCCGAATCCAGGGCAATCGAGGTCCAGTACCCCGTCTCGGTTCCCGAATCCACGACTGTGATGTGCCACGCGCTGCCGTCGTGATAGGCGTAGCGGAGATTGTAGTTGGTGACGTCCTGGTAGCTGATGTGCGGATGGTCGTCCGCGTCCAGCGCCAGGGAGACGAATCGCCCCACGTCCTCATCCCCCAGCCCGTCCACCGTCTCTTTGTGCCACGCGCTGCCGTCGTGGTAGGCGTATTTCAGCAGGGTTACATTCGTGCCGGTTTTGGTGTAGGCGACGTGGGGATGGTCCGCCGAATCGATCGCCAGCGAGTTGTACTCGCCGTAGGCCGCCCCGTAAAAGTCGACCCGCTCGTTCTGCCAGGCCGTGCCGTCGTAGTAGAGATGCTGGAGGCTGTACTCGTAATGGGTGATGTGGGGCCGCCCCGCCGAGTCCAGCGCCAGAGAGATGGCTTGGCCTCCATAACTGGTGCTGCCCGCGGTCTCGATCTGCCAGGTCGAACCCTGCCGGCAGGCGTATTTGATGGCGTCGTTCGTCCCGTCGGCGTAGGCGATGCAGGGGATGTCGTCATGCACCGCCAGCGAGGCGTATGCCCCCACGTTGCCCGCTTCGTCCACCGTCGTGCGCCACCAGCCATAACCGTCGCCGCCCGGTGCGGCCTGGAGCGGGAAGACCGCGGTCATTGCGAGGAGGGTCGAGACGAGTACACCGCAGAGCCAACGTCCCTTTTTCATTGCTCTTCTCCTTTCGAGCCTCGCGCCTGCTCGCTCTGGCGAACGAGACAGGCATCTTCGGCGCTGAGGAAGTCGATCAGCGCCTGCAGTTCGGCAAAACCTCGCCGCCGGTGCGTCTGTGCATCCTCCAGGCTGTAACGCCGCGTGGTCGCTTGCCGGCCGTCGGCGTTCTCCTCACACCAACTGCGCAGGATGTAAACACGATAGGCGATGCTCATCTGCTCTTTCCCTTCCGCTGCGAACTGTAGTATCATTGTTCGTACTGGGCGTTGAAGCACCGTTGAAAGGACGTTGGTGTGGAACGGAGTGAGCATGTCCACCCTCTGCTCTCGCCCGGAGCCTGGTTGCGCCTGCGTCTCCTCGGCGGCTGTGAGATCGACTCGCCGGAAGGTCGGGTGCACCTCGAAACGGCGAAGACGCAGGCCCTGCTGGTCTATCTGAGCCTGACGCCGCGTCCCGTCGCACGCCAGACGCTGGTGGGCCTCCTGTGGAGCGAACTGCCGGAGGTCAAGGCCCGCCGCAACCTGCGCCGTGCCCTCTGGAACCTGCGGCAGCAGATTGCCGCCCCGCACTTGCCGCCGCTCCTGCTCGGTGATCGGCAGCAGGTGCATCTGAACCCGCGCTTCCCCCGCTGGCTGGACGTGCAGGCTTTCGAGGCGGCCTGCACCGAACTCAAGGCAGGTCTCTCTGTCGTGCAGTCGCGTCGGCACCTGGATGCGCTGGCGCAGGCCGTGGCGCTCTATCGGGGCGAGTTGCTGCAGGGCTTCTCCGTCGAGGGCGCTCCGGCTTTCGAAAGCTGGCTCCTGGGCGAACGGGAGCGCTTGCGGCTGATGGCGCTGGAGGCCATCGAACGCCTGACCGCCGGTTACGCAGCACGGAACGAGGTCGATCGGGCCGTGGAGCAGGCCCGCAGACTTCTGCAGATCGAGCCGTGGCAGGAAAGCGGGTACCGCCGGTTGATGCGCCTCCTGGCACGATCGGGGAGGAGGGCGGCTGCGCTGGCGCAGTACGAGCGCTGTCGGCGCATCTTGGCCCAGGAACTCGGCGTCGAGCCGACGGCGGAGACCGTCGCGCTGGCCGAGCGCATCCGTGCCGGGACGCTGGGGATGCCGACGCCCCCGCTTCCCGCGGCGGCGACACTGTTCATCGGGCGGGAGCGCGAACTGGGCGAGGTGGCCGCGCTGCTCGCACGCACCGACTGCCGTCTGCTGACCGTAACCGGCCTCGGCGGGGTGGGGAAGTCGCGCCTGGCGCTGGAGCTTGCCTGGCGGATTGCGCCGCGCTTCGCCGATGGCGTCGGTTACGTGGCCCTCGAGGCCCTCTCCTCGCCGGAGCAGCTTCCCGGTGCCATCGTCCGCGCCCTCGATATCCGGCAGGCGGGGATGCCCGCGCCTCTGGAGGCGTTGCTGGCCTACCTGCGGAACAAGCGGCTCCTGCTCCTGCTGGATGGCTTCGAGCGGCTGCTGCCGGAGGTCGCCTTGCTGAGTCGGATGTTGCAGGCCGCGCCCGGCCTCAAGCTGCTGGTCACTTCGCGCGAGCGCCTGAATGTGCGTGGCGAGTGGCTCTACCCCCTGGAGGGGCTGGGCTGTCCTCCCCCCGATGCCCCCTTTCGACCGACCGCTTACGATGCTGTGCGCCTCTTCCTCCGGGCCGCCGGACGGGTTCGTCTGGACTTTCGGGTGGAGCCGGAAACCTGGCCTGCGCTGATCCGCCTCTGCCGCCTGCTGGAGGGGATGCCCCTGGCCATCGAAATGGCCGCCGCCTGGGTGCGTTTCCTCTCGGTGGAGGAGTTGGCCCGTGAGGTCGAACGCGGCTTCGACCGCCTCACGCTCGAAGACGGCACGGAGCCTGCCCTTCGGCGCAGCCTCCGTGCCGTCTTCGAGCGTTCGTGGCAGCGCCTTTCCGAGGAGGAGCGCCGGGCCTTCGTGCGGTTGTCCGTCTTTCGCGGCAGCTTCCGCCGCGTGGAGGCGCAGCGTGTAACCGGCGCTTCCTTGACCACGCTGGCGGCGCTGGTGGACAAATCGCTGCTGTACCGTCTCCCTTCCGGACGCTACCGGCTCCACGAGTTGGTGCGCCGGTATGCAGCCGGGCAGCTCGCACGGGACGGGGAGGCAGAAGTCGTCGCCCGCGAGCGTCATTGCCAAACCTACGCGGCGTTGGTGAGTGCCTACCGCCGGGAGAGGGATGCCGGCAGGCCGATGCCCATCCTCCGCCTGATCGGCGAGGAATTCGACAACATCCGCGCCGCCTGGGAATGGGCACTCGAGAGGCGGGAGGAAGAGGCCCTGAGCGCGATGCTCGACGGCCTGGCCGATCATTTCCATCTCAACAGCGCTTTCTACGAAGGCGAGCGTTTCTTCCGCCGTGCCTGCGCCGTCCTCAGCGAGCCGGGAGATCGGCCCCCGATCGGGCCTCTCGTGCTCTGGCGGCTGCGTCTGAACCGGGCGGCGTTTGCCCTCTACCTGGGCCGCCTGACCGCCGCGCGGCCCACCTTGGAACGTGCCCTGGCGATCTTCGCGCAGGAGGGCGCTGTCGATGAGGTGGCGCACGCCCGCTTCTTCCTCGGCGAGATCGCCCGCTTCGGCGGTGACCACGAGGCCGCCGCCCGCCTTTTCGCGGAGAGCCTGGCCGATTACCGCCGCGCGGGCAATCGCTCCGCCGTCGGCTTCTGTCTGAACGGCCTCGGCGTTACGGCGCTGGCGTTGGGGCGCTTGGAAGAGGCCCGCGCCCACCTGGAGGAGAGCCTGCGGGCCTTCGCCGCCATCGGGCACGAGATGGGGTCGGCCATCGCGGGGATCAACCTGGCGGAACTGCTGATGCGGCAGGGCGACTTCGACGCCGCCGAGGCGCGGCTCGTCGAAAGCTTCACGCGCTGCCGGAGGCTGGGCCATCGCTGGGGGATGGCCGTCTCGCTGATGCGGCGCGGCGATCTCGCCGTGCAGGCGGGACGAGGCCCCCGGGCCTGCGAACACTATCGGGAGGCCCTGCGGCTCTTGCTGGAGATCGGGCGGCGTCGGAAGGCCGTCGCTTGCCTCATCGAGCGGGGGCGGCTTTGCGCGGAACTTGGACGCGACGCGGAGGCCGACGCCGACCTTCGTCAGGCGCAGGAGCTTGCCGTCGCACTGGAGGACGGGTCGCTGCAGGCCGAGGCGGCGTTGGCGCGGGCCTCGCTCCTGGCGGCGAGGGGCGAAGCGGAGCGTGCCCTGCAACTTGCGCTTCTGGTCGTCCGCGCCGCCCCCGCCCCGGCGGTGAAGGCGGAGGCCGAGACCCTGAGCGAGGCCCTTTCGGCGGAACTTTCCGAGCAGGCCCGGCGGCGGGCGGAGCGATGGGCTGCCCGCCACACCCTCGACGGGCTTTCGGCGACGGAGCGCACGGGGTAGCCGGGCGGCCTGCTTGCCCTCGACCCGCACCTGTGCTACAGTGAGGGTGCCACACATCTGAGCAGGAGGTTATGTGATGAAGGAGATCATCGCTACGGAACACGCACCGAAAGCCGTCGGCCCCTACTCGCAGGCCGTTCGGGCGAACGGCTTCCTCTTCACCGCCGGACAACTGGGCCTCGATCCGGCGAGCGGGCAGTTCGCCGGTCCCGATGTCGAAGCGCAGACGCGGCAGGCGATGGCGAACCTGCAGGCCATCCTCGAAGCCGCGGGCTGCACCTTCGCCGACGTGGTGAAGACGACCATCTACGTCGTCGATCTCGCGCACTTCAAGACGGTCAACGCCGTCTACGGCAGCTACTTCGACCAGGCTCCTCCGGCCCGCTCGACCGTGCAGGTCGCCGCCTTGCCCCTCGGCGGGCTGGTGGAAATCGAGATGATCGCCAGGCTGCCCTGAGATGAGCGACGAGGCCCGCCCTACCATCCTCGTGGTCGATGACCAGCGCAACATCCGCGCCTTGTTGCGGCTCTACCTGGAGCAGGCGGGCTATCGCGTCGAGGAGGCCGCCGACGGGGAGACGGCCCTGCAGCGCATCGACCGCGCCCCGCCCGACCTGCTCATCCTCGACCTGATGCTTCCCCGCATCGACGGCTGGGAGCTTTGTCGCCGTCTCCGCGCCGGTGAGCATGCCGCGCTCCCCATCCTGATGCTGACCGCGCGCGACGATGAGGTGGACAAGATCGTCGGGCTGGAGTTGGGGGCCGATGACTACGTGACCAAGCCCTTCAACCCGCGCGAGGTCGTCGCCCGCGTCAAGGCCATCCTCCGCCGCGTACAGCCCGCGGCTGCGGCGGAAGGGAGCGTCGTGCAGCTTGGCGACGTCCGCCTCGACCCGCGCCGCCGCGAGGTTACGATCGCCGGACAGCCCGTCAAGCTGCGCCGTCGCGAATTCGACCTGCTCTACGCGCTGATGCGCGAGCCGCGGGTCGTTTTCAGCCGCGAACAGCTCCTCGACCGCGTCTGGGGATACGACTTCCCCGTGCAGACGCGCACCGTCGATGTCCACGTCGCCGCGCTGCGCCGCCATCTGCGCCCCAGCCGCCTGCGCATCGAAACGGAGCCGGGCATCGGCTACCGGCTGGTGCTCCTGCCGGAAGGGGGGCCGTCCCCGTGAAGCGCCTGTTCACGCGGCTGATAACCGCCTTCGGTGCCGTCATTCTCCTCACCCTCGTGGCGCTCTCCGTGGCACTGTTTGCCCTCCTGCGCCACGACCCGCTCACGCAGCGTCTGCTCACGTTGCATCTGAGCACCCAGGTGCGGGCGGTCGAGGGGAGGCTGCATCGCGCGGGCGATCCCCATCCCGGTACGGCGGCGGGGGCTATGCTCCTCCGTGAGCTGGCCCGGCGGGAGGATCGCCGCATCCTGTGGATCGATAACGGCGGCATCATCCGCTTCGACAGCGCCGCTCGTTGGGAGGGGAAGTCTGCCGATACCCTCCTCGTCCGTGGCGGGGCGTTGCACGGCGGGCAGCACTGGGGGGAATACGAGACCGACGAGGGGACCTGGCTCTTCGTGGCGGAGCCGCTCGCGCTCCATCGGCGGCGCGAAGGGGAGATCGCCGTCGGGATGCTCATCCCCCGCACGGCCCTGCTGCGCCGCTTCAGCGCGACGCTGCTGGGGCCGCTGCTGCAGGCCGGTGCCCTGGCGATGGTGCTTTCCGGCGCGCTGGCGCTCTTCATCAGCCGCTCCATCGCCCAACCGTTGCAGCGGGTCGTCGAGGCCGCGCAGGCGCTGGCCGCGGGCGACCTTTCCGCGCGCGCGCCGGAGGACCAGGGGCCGGAGGAGGTGCGCCACCTGGCGCGCACCTTCAACGCGATGAGCGACCGCATCCAGGCGACGCAGGAGGCGCAGCGGGCCTTCCTCGCCAACGTCGCCCACGATCTGCGCACGCCGCTCACCTCCATCCAGGGCTTCGCGCAGGCGCTGATCGACGGCGCGGCTGCCGATGAGGCGAGTCGTCTGCAGGCGGCACAGACCATCTACGAGGAGGCCCAGCGTCTGGAGAAGATGACCACCGCCCTGCTCGACCTGGCGCGGCTGGAGGCCGGCGCGATGCACCTGGAAAGCGTGCCGCTCGATCTCGGCGCGTTGGCCTGCGCCCGCCTGGAGCGCTTCCGCCTGCAGGCCGAGGCGCAGGGCATCGAACTGCGCTGCGAAAGGCCGCCGTCGCTGCCGCCGATGGCGGGCGATGCGGCACGCCTGAGTCAGGTGGTGGACAATCTCCTCGACAACGCCCTGCGCTACACGCCCCCCGGCGGCGAGGTGACGATCGAGGTAACGGCCACAGGCGATGAGCTTCGGCTCGTCGTCGCCGATACCGGCGAGGGCATCCCCGCCGAGGCGCTGCCGCACATCTTCGAGCGCTTCTACCGCGCCGACCCCGCCCGCGGTGGGAGTGGGGTGGGGCTGGGGCTGGCCATCGTCCGCGAGATCGTCCAGGCCCACGGGGGGAGCGTCGCCGTGGAAAGTGCGCCGGGCCAAGGGAGCCGCTTCATCCTCCGCTTCCCCCGCCTTTCGTGAGGCCGCGACCTGCCGTTCCATTGACACGCCGCCGCCGAAGTCTATAATCGTGCTCTGCAAAACTCGGCAAGGTGGACGGGAGGACTATGGTCGGAACGTTGAACGGCTGGATAACGGATAACCGCAAGGAACTGCATCGCTTCCTGAAGTTCTCCGCCGTCGGTGTAACGGGGACGATCGTCGATTTCGGCCTGCTGTACGTCGGGCACGTCCTTTTGGGCTTGCCCCTCGTCGTGGCCAACACGATCTCCTTCACCACGGCGGTCATCAACAACTTCGTCTGGAACCGTTACTGGACCTATCCGGATTCCCGCTCCAAGCCCGTGCATCACCAACTGGGGCAGTTTTTCGTCGTCAACATCGCCGGATGGGCGATCAACACCGGCATTCTCCTGTCGCTCAACCACCCGCTGACGATGCTGGCCCTCCGGCTCTTCGCCTCTCACCTCGGCACGGCGGCCATCGAGAAGCTGGGCTACAATCTGGCGAAGCTGGCCGCGACAGCCGTCGTCCTCTTCTGGAATTTCTTCGTCAATCGCTTCTGGACCTACAACGACGTGGACTGAGCCATGCGTATCGGCGTGGACTACACCGCCGCCGTGCGACAGGGAGGCGGCATCGGGCGCTACAGCCGCGAGTTGATGCGGGCCGTCGTCGCCCTCGCCTCTGAGGTGCACTTCCACTTCTTCGCCGCCGCTGCCGGTATGCGGGAGCGCTGGCGGAGCGCCCGCGACGATCTGCAGCGCAGGGCGGCGCAGCCGGAGCGGCTCCACTTTCGCACGCTCCCGCTCACCGACGACTGGATGGCCCGCCTGTGGCAGCGGCTGCGGCTCCCGCTCCCCGTCGAGGCGCTGATCGGCGAGGTCGATTGGCTCTACTCGCCCGACTTCGTGCTCCCGCCCACGCGCCGCCGCACCCGCACCGCCGTTACCGTGCACGATCTCTCCTTCCTCGTGATGCCGGAGACTTTCCCGCCGCCGTTGCGCCGCTATCTGGAGGAGGCCGTGCCGCGCAGCGTTGCCCGCGCCGACCTCATCCTGGCCGACTCGGAGGCGACGCGGCGCGACCTCATCCGCCTGCTGGGGGCCGCGCCGGACAGGATCGCGGTGCTCTACAGCGGCGTGAGCGCCGACTTCACGCCGCAGGCGCAGCCCGGTGAGGCGGCCCGTCTCCGCGCCCGCTACGGCCTCGCCGAAAGGTACATCCTCGCCGTGGGGACGGTGCAGCCGCGCAAGAACTACCGCCGCCTGATGCAGGCCGTCGAGCCGCTCGGCGTGCAGTTGGTCATCGTCGGCAAGCGGGCCTGGCTTTCCGAGCCGATCATCGCCGAGGCGGAACGGCGCGTGCACGTGCTGATGCCGGGCTTCATCGAGAATGGCGATCTGCCCGCGCTCTACCGGCAGGCGGCGCTGCTGGCCTTCCCAAGTCTCTACGAGGGGTTCGGGCTTCCGGTGCTGGAGGCGATGGCCTGCGGCACGCCGGTCGTCGCTTCGACGGCCTCCAGCGTGCCGGAGGTGGTCGGCGAGGCCGGGCTGCTCGTCGAACCGACGAACGTGGACGGCTGGACGGCGGCGATGAGGCGGCTGCTCGACGATGCGGCGCTCCGCCGTCGGCTGCGCGAGGCCGGATTGCGCCGTGCAGCCGCTTTCACCTGGGAGGCGGCGGCGCAGCGGTGGCTCCGATTGCTCCGTGGCGAGGAGGAAGCGTGCGCATCGGCCTGATCAGCGGCGAGTATCCGCCGATGGAAGGCGGGGTCGGCGACTTCACCCGTTTGCTGGGTGAGGCGCTCGTCGCGGCGGGGCACGAGGTCCACGTGCTCACCAGCGGGCGCGGGAGCGCTCCCGTGCGTGAAGGCGGAATGATCGTCCACCGGCAGATGCGGGGCTGGGGGCCGCGCTCGGCTGCGCTCATCCGCCGCTGGGCGGCGCGTTTGTCGCCGGACGTGCTCGACCTGCAGTACCAGGCGGCAGCTTACCGGCTGCGCGGCTGGATCAACGTGGCCCCGCGCCTGGGGAGGGGGCTTCCCTCCTGGGTGACGACCTTCCACGACCTCCTGTCGCCCTATCTTTTCCCCAAGGCCGGTGCGCTGCGTCAGCAGGCCGTCTGGGCACTGGCCCGCTGGAGCGACGGGGTCATCGTTACCAATGCTGCCGACGAGCAGCGGTTGCGCGGGGCGGTTGCCGACCTGCCGCCACTGCGCCGCATCCCCATCGGGAGCAACATCGAGCCTTCGCCGCCGCCGAATTTCGACCGCGCCGTGTGGCGGAAGAGGCACGCCCTGCCAGAGGAGGCGCTGTTGATTGGCTTTTTCGGCTTCCTCAATCGCAGCAAGGGGGTGGAGGTGCTGCTGGAGGCGGTCGCGGCGATGGCGCGGGAGGGGAGGCCGGTCTACGTGGCCTTCATCGGAGGGCGCACCGGCTCCAGCGATGCGAGCAACCTGCGCTACGCGGCGCAGATCGAGGCGATGATCGACCGCCTGGGGCTGGGGGCGAGGGTGCTCTCCACCGGCTTCGCCGCGCCGGAGGAGGTCAGCGCCGCGCTGCTGGCCGTCGATCTGTGCGTGCTCCCCTATCGGGACGGGGCGAGCCTGCGGCGGGGGACGCTGCACGCGGCGCTGGCCCACGGCTGCCCGATCATCACCACGGAGCCGCCTGTGCCTCTGCCCGAACTCGAGGGGGCGGCGCTGTTCGTCCCGCGGGAGGATGCGGAGGCGCTGCGCGGTGCTATCCTGCGGCTTTGGCGGGATGAGCGGCTGCGCAGGGAACTGGGCCATGCCGCCCGGGAGGCCGCGCAGCAGTTCCGCTGGGAGCGGATCGCGGCGGAGACGGCGGCCTTCTTCGCCGAGCTTCGCAGGAGGCGCGGGCGATGAGAGGCCGGGACCTGCTCCCGCTCCTTCTGGCGGTGCTCCTCGTCGCCCTCTTTTTCTGGCCGGTCTGGTTGCTGGGGTATCGCTTCCCCCTGGGCGGCGGCGATCTGCAGGGGCAGTTGCTGCCGGTCTGGGATTACGTGGCCCGCTGGGTGCGCCATGGCCGCTTCCCGCTGTGGGATACGCAGTTGATGGCAGGCGATCCCGTCATCGCCGAGGCGCAGTACGGCCTGCTGAACCCGCTGAACTGGCCGCTCTTCCTCTTCTCCCCCATCCCGCAGCGCCTGCTGCTCGTTCGGGTGATGGTCAGCCTCGGGATAGCGGCGGTGGGGATGGTCCTCTACCTCCGCCGCGCCCCCCGCTGGCGGCTCGGGTGGCATGCGGCGCTGACGGGAGCGCTGGCCTACGCCCTCTCGCAGCCCTTCGTCATCCATCTGGGCCATCCGCACATCCTGGATGTGATGGCCTGGCTGCCCTGGGTGCTCTGGGGGATGGAGGCGGCGATGCGCCGTTCGCGGGCCATTCCCTGGGCGGCGGCGGCGGTGGGAATGCTGCTGCTGGGCGGCCACGGACAGGCGATCCTCTACGCGCTGCTCTTCGCGGCGGGATATGCGCTCGTGCTGGGATGGGCGGGG
>JALXBP010000028.1 GCA_026991395.1 Anaerolineae bacterium
CCCTGCTCAGGGAGTTGAAGCTGCGGGCCTCGATGAAGGCCGTCTTCCACGTCCGGGGGGACGCGGAGCGGCTGGACGAGGTTGGCTGGGGCATCATCTTCGCCTACGACGACCCGCAGGCCGAGGCAATCCGCGAGGCGCTTTCGCCGCTCCTGGCGCTGCGGCGCGAGCAGGCCGGGGAGCGCTACCGCGAGTACCTGCACGGCGAGGGCTACCGTCCCGGCGAGAGCAAGAACGCCTTCCTTGCCCGCCACGGGGCCGGTCCCGGCGTCGTCGATCCGGACAAGGTGCCCTACTACCTCCTCCTGATCGGCGGGCCGTCGCTGATCCCCTACCGCTTCCAGTTCCAGCTCGACGTGCAGCACGCCGTCGGGCGGCTGGATTTCGAGACGGTGGAGGCGTATGCGACCTATGCCGCGACCGTCGTCGCCGCGGAGCGGGGGAAGATTCGCCTGCCCAAGCGGGCCTTCTTCTTCGGCACGGCCAACCCCGACGATCCGGCCACCGCGCTGAGCAGCGAGCATCTCGTCAAGCCGCTGGTCGAGGCGGTGCGCGGGCGGCTGGCGCACTGGGAGATCGAAAGCGTGCGCGGCGAGGCGGCGACCAAGGCCCGCCTTCTGCAGCGGATGGGGGCCGAAACGCCCGCCTTCCTCTTCACCGCCGGCCACGGGATGGGCTTCCCGCGCGGCGATCCCCGTCAGCGGCCTCACCAGGGCGCACTGCTCTGCCAGGACTGGCCGGGGCCGCGCGCGTGGCATGGTGCTATCCCCCAGGATTTCTACGTGGCCGGGGAGGACATCGGCTCCGGGGCTTCGCTGGCCGGTTCGATGGCCTTTTTCTTCGCCTGCTACGGGGCGGGCACGCCGCGCGAGGATCAGTTCGCCTTCCGGCTCTACGGCGACCCGCAGCGGGCGCAGATCGCCGAGCGCCCCTTCCTGGCCGCACTGCCGCAGCGACTGCTCGGCCATCCTCGCGGCGGCTTCCTCGCCGTCGTCGGCCACGTGGAGCGGGCGTGGGGCTACGCCTTCACCTGGCCGCGCGCCGGGGAGCAGACGACGACCTTCGAGGCGGTCGTGGGGCAGGTGATGGAGGGGCGTCCCGTCGGGCTGGCCCTCGATCCGCTCAACGGGCGCTATGCGGAGATCGCCGCCGACCTTTCGCAGATGATGGAGGACCTCCATTTCCAGGTGGAGGTGGACGAGCAGGAGTTGGTCGGGCTATGGACGGCGAACAACGATGCCCGCGCCTACATCCTCCTCGGCGATCCGGCGGTGCGCCTGCCCCTGGCCGAGGCGGAGGCAACGGCCATCCGTCCCGCCGTGGAAGGCGTCCCCCTCATCGAGCCGCGGGTCGAAGCCGCCACCTCGGAAGGGGAGCCGTTCCGCTCCCAGGGAGCCGGGGCGTGGCCCACGCCGACGCACGCCGCCGGAGGAGGCACGGAGGATGAGCTTGCCTACGCCCTGCGCCTGGACCGCGAGTCGCTGGGGCAGACGCTGCGCGACTTCGTCGCCAAGGTGCAGGGGGCGATCGAGGAGACGGTCCGCGACCTGACGAGCCTGGAGGTCATCACCTACACCGCCGACGATCTGGAGGATGTGCGCTACGAGCAGGGGGTCTTCCGGGGCGGCACGCTGCGCAAGCGGGCGCTGACGCGCGTGGCCTTCGACGGCGATCTCCTCTCCGTCGTCCCGCGGGGCGACGCGCCCCCGCAGGCCCTCTGGGAGATGCACCTGGCGATGGTGCGCGAGGCGCAGCGCAACCGCGCCGAGTTCCTCAAGGTGCTCGGCGAGCTGGCGGTCAGCATCGTCGATCTGCTGAAGCCGGGCTGATGGACGAAAGGGCGACGCTGCGCATCGTCGGGCCGGCGCTGCCGGACGAGGGGCCGCTCCTTGGACTGTGGGAAGTGGAGCCGTCCGCGGCGGCCTTCGCCGCCGGAGAGGCGGCAATGCCGCGCTGGGAGGTCGCGCTCCCTTCGCCGGAGGAGGCGGGGGCGCTCCTCGAGGCGCAGGAGCGCCGCCTGCAGCAGCAGGCCGAGGCGCTTGTCCTCGCCCGCCAGCGTCTGGAGCGTTTGGCGCGGGGCGGCGCGGAGGCTTTTGCCGCCGAGGCCCTCGATCCGCTGGCTCGCGCCGATGCCGAGTTGTGGTCGATGGTGGCCCTGCTCGGCGGCGGGGAGGAGGCGGCCGCCTTCGCCGCGCTTCCCTCCTGGGAGGCGCTCCGGCAGCGCTGGGAGCGGTTCGTCCGGCAGGTGAACGCCCTGCTGGCGGCGAGGCTCAACGTGGAGACGCGGGTGCGTGGCCGCCGGGTGGCGGCGACTGTGCTGGGGTGGGACGGCGTCCTGCACACGGCGCTCCTGGGGGCGGAGGCGGAGGACGAGGCGATGCTCGCCGCCCATCGGCGTTCCCTCGAACTGGCGATGCGTTCGCAGCGGGAGATGCTCAATCTCTTCGCGGTGATCTTCGGCGGCGCGGCTACGTTAGCGCTCAAGGCGGCGCTGCCCGTGGCGGCGTGGACGCTCCTCCCCGCCGTGTGGAAGTACGTGCAGGATGTGCAGGCGGCCTTGGCTGCGTTCCGGGAGGCGGGCGGGTAGCGGGAGGCGGCCTCGCCGCGGGTTTCGCAGGGTTCCGTAACGGAAAAGGAGGTCAACGATGGCAGAGGATTTGCGCTCGGCACTGCGGGAGTTCACGGAGGACCTGGCGAAGAAGCTGTCGAGCTTCGTCAAGGACGTTTCCGAACTGGAGGTGCGCACCTACACGACGCCCGCCGATCAGATGAGCATCCTCGTCAAAGGCTCGCCGGACTTCGGGGAGATCGCCACGGAGGGGAAGGTAACGCTGCGGGCGTACACGAAGATCTCCTTCGACGGCGATACGACGGTCTGCGTGCCGGTGGAGGCGGGGGGCGGTGTGGATACGGCGTTGTGGTCGCTCCACCGCGCGATGGTGGATCGTGCCATCGAGAACCGTGCGCGGATGCTCAAGACGATGGGCGATGCGGCCGCCGCCGCTCTGCGGGCGCTGAAGGAGAGCGAGGCGTAGCGATCAGGTTCCGTCGCCGAAGAGACGCCGCCACATCTCCAGTTCTTCCTCGTCGAGCGGGGCCTCCTCCTCGTCGGGGAGGGGGGCCTGTTTCGCCTTGTGTTTCATCCAGCGACGGGGCGGCGGCTCCGTCCCTGCGCGGCGCGCCATCGCCTCGGAGAGCCGCTCCGCCTCCGCTTCGCTTTCCTCGCCGCCGAAGAGGTCCAGCCAGGCGTCCACCTCTGCGGGCGTCAGGAAGCCCTCCTCCTTGAGTTCGCGGCTGGCGGCGATCTCCGCGCGGGGGGCGGGGCGTGGCGGCGGGGGCGGCACCTCGGCCTCTGCCTCGCCGAAGACGGCCAGCCAGCCCTCGATTTCGGCCTCGTCGGGCGCTGCGGGCTTCCCCGCCGGTTCCGGCGAGGGGCGCTCCTCCGCGGGCGCGGGCGGCGTGTAGCCGACCATCTCCCCCAAGGTTACGCCGCGTTCGGCCTCCTCTTCCCCAAGCCCGAAGAGGGCGAGGAACTCCGCGATCTCCGCGGGGGAAAGGTGCCTCTCCGCTTCGGGCGTCGTCCGGGCGGCGGGGGAAAGGTGCTCGGCGAAGGCTTGCGAGGTCAGCACACGTGCGCCGCGCCGACGGGCGACGTCGAGCACGGCGTGGTCGGAGGAGACGACGGTCCAGTTGCCCGGATCGGGGAGCTTGCGCAGGCGGGCGATGATGATGCGGTCGGCGATGGTGTGCCCGCGGGCGGCGAAGACGGCCTCGATGGGGCCGCCGGAGAGCGTGCGCGAGCGTCCGCCGGGCAGTCCGCCGTCGAAGACCACGACGACGCGCGTCCGTCGGTGTGCCGCCCAGCGCCGCAGCTTGAGCACCAGTTTGGCCTCGTCGTGCGGGTCGGTCAGCTCGATGTCGGGCAGTGCCCCGATCAGGTTGTGACCGTCGATGAGGTAAGGCATAGCGTCGCCAAGATACCCCACTTCACAGGAAGGGCAACCGCCCGATTCAGAGCAGGCCCAGCCAGCGGGCGATGGTTGCCCCCGCCCCGATCATATTGAGCGCAATCGGCAGCAGGAGCAGCCCCATCGCGTTCATCCGCCGCGTGCCCCAGAGGACGGGGATGAAGCCGATCCCCGTCGCCACGGCACAGATGGCCAGGCCGCGCCAGCCGGTCATCGCGGCGACGAGGCCGAGGACGAGGAGCAGCGTCCCCAAGCTGAGGTGGCGGTAGTCGATGTGGCGCAGGGTGCGGATGAGGAGCCGCGCGAGGCCCAGGGAGAGGAAGAAGGCGAGGGTCCCGCTGAGGAGCGCTGCCGCCGTCGCCCAGGGGTAGCGGTCGGGGGTGAGGGCGCTGTAGCGGGTGCTGATCATCCACGCCATGCCGCCCCGCGTCAGGTGCAGGCCGGGGACGAAGAAGAGGAGGAAGCCGCCGACGTAGTAGACGACCTTGGAGGCCCCTTGCGAGACGATGAAGGCGCGTTCGTCGCGCTGGCCGGTGGCCTGGCCCGCGAGGAGGCCGCCAAGTCCTCCGGTCACGACGGGGAAGAAGGCGGCGAAGAGGCCGCCGACGATGCCGGAGAGGGTGCCGTGGACGATGGGACGTATCGCCCGCTCGATGCTCGTCGGGAGGTGCTGGGGCGGCAGTTCGATCGCCGCACGCAGGTTCTGCAGCAGCCAGGGAACGGCGAAGAGGCCGACGAAGGCGGAGAGCAGGTTCTGGTAGGCCCGCTCCACGGGGACGAGGGGCCGGTAGAGCAGGAGGAAGCCGAGGAAGCCGGAGAGGAGGAAGGTCGCCAGCCCCGCCAGCAGGGATTGCCACCCTTCCCGGAAGCGCGGCCATCCCGCCGGGGCGCGGTCGCTTCCCTTGGGCCATTCGGAGATGAGCATGTAGGCGATGACCGTCCAGAGCAGCCAGCCGATGTGGGGACGCAGGACGGCGTAGAGGCGGGGGAAGAGCCGCGGGGCGACGGGCACCATCAGCACGAGCGCGAGCAGGCCGCCGACGCCGCCGATGCCGCTGAGGACGACGGCTTCGTAGGCGCGGCGCTGCATCAGGTACTTCTGGCCGGGCAGGACGATGAAGAGGGTGCTCTCGTCGGGCACGGAGAGGAAGATGGAAGGGAGGGTGTTGAGCATCGCGTAGCCCGCGATCATCCCCAAGAAGAGGAAGGCCATCGCCTCCGGCGCGAGCCAGGGGGCGAGGCGATCGGCGAAGAGGATGAACAGCCCGGCGATGTTGTAGATGTGCAGGGCGGGCAGGAGCGCGAGCAGCGCGGCCAGGAACGTCCCGGCCAGTGCCCAGAGCAGCAAGATGGCGAACTCGTGATCCATCGCTTCCCCCCGCGGGGATTGTCATCCCGCCCGCGGAAAAGGCAAGTGCCACGGTTGCTTTCCCGCGGCCTGGAGTACAATGGCTGCACTCGAGGGGGAGGTGCGATGAATCGGGAACTCGTGCGCTGTCGGCTCGGGAAGGACAAGGTGATCGTCGTCGTCCGCGGCGACATCACGCGGGAGGCGGTGGACGTGATCGTCAATGCGGCGAATCGCTATCTGGCCCACGGCGGCGGCGTGGCCGGGGCGATCGTCCGTCGGGGCGGGTACGTCATCCAGCGGGAAAGCGACGCCTGGGTGCGCGAGCACGGCCCGCTGACGACGGGCGAGGCGGCGATCACCGGTGCGGGAGCGTTGCCTGCGCGGTATGTTGTCCACACGGTCGGTCCGATCTGGCGCGGCGGCGACAAGGACGAACCGGCCCTGTTGCGCCGTGCCGTCCTTTCCGCGCTGGCGCTGGCGGAGGAGCAGGGCGCACGCTCCCTCGCGCTTCCGGCGATCTCGTCGGGGATCTACGGCTTCCCGCGGCGGCAGGCCGTCGAGATCATCTGGCAGGCGGTGGTCGATTATCTGCGGGAGCATCCCGATGGCCCGCTCGCCGTCGTTCGGCTTTGCGATCTCGAGAGGAGGATCGTCGCCCATTTCGTCGAGACGGCTTCGCAACGGTGTCCGGGGATGGTCGAGCCGTCTGCGTAATTCCTCTTGCGCTTTTTCGACTATAATCGTTCACATTCCATCGCTGTGTAAGGAGGCGCTATGCGTATCTTGATCACCGGCGGGGCCGGTTTCATCGGCTCCCATCTCTGCGACCGCTATCTGGCGGAGGGGCATGAGGTCATCGCCATGGACAATCTGAGCACCGGCTCGGAGGCGAATATCGCTCATTTGGCCGGTCATCCCCGTTTCCACTTCATCAAGCACGACGTCACGCACTACATCTACGTGGCCGGGCCGCTGGACGCGGTGCTGCACCTGGCCTCGCTCCCCAGCCCTGTGGATTACCTCAACTTCCCCATCCAGACGCTCAAGGTGGGCGCTTTGGGGACGCACAACACCTTGGGGCTGGCGATGGCCAAGGGGGCGCGTTACCTGCTGGCCTCGACGTCGGAGGTGTACGGTGATCCGCTCGTCCATCCGCAGCGCGAGGATTACTGGGGCAACGTCAATCCCGTGGGACCACGCGGTGTCTACGATGAGAGCAAGCGCTTCGCGGAGGCGCTGACGATGGCCTACCATCGCTATCACGGCGTGGAAACGCACATCGTGCGCATCTTCAACACCTACGGCCCGCGTATGCGCCTGGATGACGGGCGCGTTGTACCCAACTTCGTCCGCCAGGCGCTCAAGGGCGAGCCGCTGACCGTCTACGACGACGGTTCGCGGACGCGCTCCTTCTGCTACGTGGACGATCTCGTCGAGGGCATCGTCCGCCTGCTGGCCTCGGACTTCCACGAGCCGGTCAACCTGGGCAATCCGCGGGAGATGACCGTTCTGGAGTTCGCCCGCAAGGTGCTGGAGGTTACCGGCAGTGCTTCGCCGATCACCTTCATCCATCCGACCGACGAACGCACCCGTGACGACCCCAAAGTCCGCTGTCCGGACATCACCCGTGCGCGGGAACTGCTCGGTTGGGAGCCGCGCGTCTCGCTGGAGGAGGGGCTGGCCCGCACGGCGGCGGATTTTCGGCTGCGGCTGGGCCTGGCGTGATGCTCGCGGCGGGTCGGCGGACGTTGGGCGTCCTCGTCTACCTGCGGCGGGGCGACGAGGTCTTGCTGATGCACCGCCGCAAGGAGCCGAATCTGGGGCTGTGGATCGCGCCGGGCGGCAAGGTGGAGTTGGACGAATCGCCGCGGGAGACGGCGCTGCGCGAGATGGAGGAGGAGACCGGACTGCGGCTTCACGGGCTGCGCTGGCGTGGCCTCTGTACCGAGGTCTCGCTCACCGAGGATTGGCAGTGGCTCCTCTTCATCTACCTGGCGGAGCAGTTCGAGGGGGAGTTGCGAGCCGAGCGGCGTGAGGGCGATCTGGCCTGGGTTCCCGTCGCCGACTACGTGGCGGGGAAGCTGCCGATGCCGCAGGCTGATCGCATCTTCGCGCCGGTCGTGCTGGACGAGGCGGCTCCTTTCTTCGAGGCGAAGTTCATCTACGATGCGCAGGAGCATCTGGTGAGGTGGGTGCGCTACTGAGCCGTTTCTACCGTCCGCTGTGGGCCGTGGCCGCTGTCGCTGCGGCCTGGTGGATCGTCCGCCTGCCGACCTCTATGGC
>JALXBP010000029.1 GCA_026991395.1 Anaerolineae bacterium
TGCGCACCGCCTACCTCAACTACCTGTTCGACGACGTGGGGAAACTCACCCTCGCCGGCATAGACCCCCAGGCGGCCAGCGACGCCGAGACGCGGCTCGACCTGAGCGCAGTCTACACCGGCTTGCTCACGCTGACCCCGGAAGAGCAGGAACGGAGGCGCGAGAACCCCCGCGCTGTGCCGGAGTTCCAGGCCGCGGCACGCCGCCTTTCTGCCCTGGCGATGCTCAACGAGCACCCCCGGCTGGTGCTCCTGGGCGACCCCGGCAGCGGCAAGTCCACCTTCGTCAATTTCGTCGCCCTCTGCATGGCCGGGGCTCTCCTGGGCCGCGCGGAGGCGAACCTGAAACTGCTCACCGCTCCGCTCCCCCAGGACGACGAGGAGGATGAGAAGGACGCCCCTCCGCAGCCCTGGATTCACGGCCCGCTGATGCCGGTGCGGGTGGTGCTGCGCGACTTCGCCGCCCGTGGCCTGCCCCCCGTCGGCATACCGGCCACCGCCAAGCACCTGTGGGACTTCATCGTCGCCGAACTGGAACGCCACACCCTGGGGGAGTACGGCCCCGACCTGAAACGGGAGTTGCGGGAACGGGGGCTGCTCCTCCTGGACGGCCTGGACGAGGTGCCGGAGGCCGACCGACGCCGCGAGCAGATCAAGCAGGCGGTGGAGGACTGGGCCAAAGCCTATCCCCGCTGCCGGGTGCTGGTGACGAGCCGCACTTACGCCTATCAGCAACAGGAGTGGCGGCTGCCCGACTTCGCCGAGGCGATTCTGGCGCCCTTCGGGAGGGGGCAGATTCGCCGCTTCATCGAGCGGTGGTACGCCCACATCGCCCAACTGCGCAGTATGCACCCCGACGACGCCCAGGATCGGGCGGAACGGCTCAAGCGGGCGGTCTTCGGCAGCGATCGGCTGCTGGCCCTGGCGGAGCGTCCTCTGCTGTTGACGCTGATGGCCTCGCTCCACGCCTGGCGCGGCGGAGACCTGCCGGAGAAACGGGAGGAGTTGTACGCCAACGCGGTGGACCTCCTGCTCGACTGGTGGGAGCGGCCTAAAGTGGTGAAGACGCGCGATGGGATGGAGATACGGCAGCCCAGCCTGGCGGAGTGGCTGCGGGTGGATCGTCAGGGGGTGCGCTCCCTCCTCAACCAACTGGCCTACGAGGCCCACGAAGCCCAGCCCGACCTGGTGGGGACGGCCGATGTGCCGCAGGAGAAGTTATGGAACGGGCTGCTGGCCCTGAGCCGGAATCCCGACGTGAAGCCGCGCCGTTTGGAGGAGTACCTGAGCCAGCGGGCCGGACTGCTCCTGCCGCGTGGGGTGGGGGTGTACACCTTTCCACACCGCACCTTTCAGGAGTACCTGGCGGCCTGTCACCTGACCGACCACGGTTATCCCGACGAGGTCGCCCGCCTGGCCCGCCGCGACCCCGACCGTTGGCGGGAGGTGGCCCTGCTGGCCGCGGCGAAGGCGGCGCGGGGCTCTCCCTACGCCCTCTGGGGGCTGGTGGAGGCCCTCTGCGAGCGGGACGTGGGGCGGTACGAGTCCCTGTCGCCTGAGGAAGTGTGGGGCGCGTTGCTGGCGGGGCAGATGGTGGCGGAGAACATCGCCGACCTGGAACGGGTGAGTGAGCGCGACCGGCGCAAACTCGACCGGGTGCGGGAACACCTGACCTATCACGTCCTGCGGGCCGACGGGAACGGTGGCCGCCCCGCCCTGCCGCCGACGGAGCGGGCCCTGGCCGGCCGCGCCCTGGCCCGCCTGGGCGACCCCCGCTTCCGTCCCGACGCCTGGTACCTGCCCGACGATGACCTGCTGGGGTTCGTCCGCATCCCGGCAGGGCCGTTCCTGATGGGCACGCCGGAGGATGAGATCCCCGCCCTGCTGGAAAGATTGGGCGGCAAACGGGAGTGGTACGAAAGTGAGGTTCCCCAGCACGAAGTGACCTTGCCGGAGTACTACATCGCCCGCTATCCGGTGACGGTGGCCCAGTGGCGGGCATTCGTCGAGGATAGCGGCCACGAGCCGAGAGACCGGGACAGCCTGCGCGACCCGGACAACCACCCGGTGCGCTTCGTCACCTGGCACGAGGCTCTCCGGTACTGTAAGTGGCTGACGGAGAGACTGCGCCAGTGGGAAGGGACGCCGGAGCCGCTGCGGACGCTGTTACGCGATGAGGGCTGGGTGGTGACGCTGCCTTCGGAGGCGGAGTGGGAA
>JALXBP010000030.1 GCA_026991395.1 Anaerolineae bacterium
CCGCCGCGGATCGGCGCATCGTAGAGCGCCGCCAGCGCCGGACGGAGCCGCCACCAGGTGCGCAGGGCCGACGCAAAGCCCCCGCCGACCGCCGCTCCCCCCATCCACGCCGCCCAGGTCGGCGGGAGCCGCCTGCCCGCCGCCGTCAGGAGGAGGGAGGCCACCATCGTCCCCAGCGACCAGAAGAAGGGCACCTGCCAGCCCGGCGTCTTCCAGGCGGTGAGAAGCTGGGGATAGGGCGGCATCACCTCCACCGCCAGGAGGAAGGCGACGGCCAGCGCACCCAGCCGCCCGCCCCACCCCTCGCGACGCAGCGCCAGGGGCAGCGTCAAGGCGAGAGCGAGGAAGGGAAGCCGCAACGTCTGCACGTTGAGCCTCAGTGCGCCGCTTTCCACCGGCGGCAGGTGGAGCGCCAAATCGTAGAGGTCGTAGAGGTTGAAGGCCAGCCCCGCCGCGCAGTGAGCGACCCAGGGGGCGAAGAGGGCGGCCAGCGCCGCCGTCCAGGCGAGGAGGAAACGGCGCGTGCGGGCGCTCATGGCTGCGTGAGGCGGAAATCGTCGAAGGCGACCGTCGTGCCGCCGCCGCGCAGCGCATCGGCGAAGAGGGCGATCCCGCCCCGCGCCAGGTCGGCGTCGGTGCGGTTGACGAGGAAGCGCCCGTTGACGCTCATCTGCAGCGAACTCCCCTCGCAGCGCACGGTCAGCCGGTTCCACGCCAGCCCGGGGCGGATGAGGGTCGAGTAGGTCGGCCCGGCCAGCGGTTCCTGCACGCCGTTGCGCACCTTCAGCATCAGGTAGTAGCCGTCGGCGCTGATGGCGAAGAGGTAGTAGTTGTCCACGTCGCGCTGACGGCAGAGCAGGCCCATCCAATTGTCCTCGGTTCCCTCGACCTGGCGCACCTCGACCGAGGCCACGACATCGTCCCACGGGCCGAGGAGCAGCGGCGCGTAGAGGCTCGTTTCACCCCCTGCCGCCTGCAGGTAGAAGGCACCATCACGGATCTCCGCCCTGCCGCCGTCGGCATCGAAGAGCCGCCAGTGGCCGGTGGGACTGCTGAAATCGTCGCTGAAGAGCGCTTCTCCGGCGGCCGTCGTCGGCGAAAGGGTCGGCTGCGGCGCGGTGCAGGCGGCCACCATCCCCAGCAGGAGTGCCAGCAGCACAGCGAGGCGCGAGGAGCCCCCCTTCATCGCCCTGCCTCCCCGCCGATGAGGGGCACGAAGGCCACGCCGCCGAGATCGACCCGCTCGATGTTGCCTTCCTCATCCTTGAGGAGGAGCCACAGCGTCTGGAAACCGGCGGTCGGGCCGACGGGGATGACCATGCGCCCCCCCTCGGCCAGTTGCGCCACGAGCGCGGGCGGGATTTCGCGAGGAGCGGCGGTGACGATGATCGCATCGTAGGGGGCAAACTCCGGCCATCCGAGATGACCGTCGCCGAGGCGGTAATGGATCCCCTCGTAGCCCAGCGCCTCCAGCCGCCGCCTGGCCGCCTCCAAGAGCAGGGGGCGCACCTCCACGGTGTAGAGATCGGCGCCAAGCTCGGCAAGGATGGCCGCCTGGTAGCCGGAGCCCGTGCCGATCTCCAGCACTTTCTCGCCGGGCTGCAGCGCCAGCGCCTGCGTCATCAGCGCGACGATGTAGGGCTGGGAGATCGTCTGCCCCTCCCCGATCGGGAGCGGGTGATCCTCGTAGGCCGCGTGCCGCACGGTCGGGGGGACGAAGTGCTCGCGCGGCACACGGCGCATCGCTTCCAGCACGCGGCGGTCCCTGATCCCCGAACGCTGCAAATGTTCGATGAGTCGATCGCGCGCATCCGTCATGACGCCTGCACCTCCTGCAGCCGGGCCGAGCGCTCCCGCTCCACCCGGAAGAGAGGCGAAAGGGGCAGCCAAAAGCCGACCGTCGTCCCCTTGCCGGCAGCGCTCTCCAGCCAGACATTCCCGCCGCTTGCCAACACCACCTCGCGCACGACCGAAAGGCCGATGCCCATCCCGCCGTAGCGCCGCGTCATCGTTCCGTCAACCTGGTAGAAGCGGCGGAAGAGTTTCGGCTTCATCTCCTCCGCAATGCCGATACCCTCATCCTTCACCGTGCAATAGAGACGCTCACCATCGCGCCAGAGCCGGACTTCGATCACGCCACCGTGCGGGCTGAACTTGATGGCGTTATCGATGAGCGCGGCGATGACGTGTTCGAGCAGGACGGGATCGCCGACGACCTTCGTCTCCTCCTCCGCCTCGTTGCGCAGGAGAAAGCGGCAGTTACGCTGCTGTGCTATCGTCTCGTAGCGGGAAAGCACCGTGCGCACGATCTCCAGCATGTCCACCGCGCGGTAGCTCATCTGCCCGTCGCCGACCTGCTGCAGGACGGTAATCTGCTCGACCAACTGGGCCAGCTTGCGGCCGTAGAGCAGCGCCTTCGTCAACAAGCGTTGCTGCTCTTCCGTCATCGTCCCCATCGAGCCGTCGCTCAAAAGCTCCAGATAGCCCAGCAGGATGGTCAACGGCGTGCGCAACTCGTGCGAGACGTTCTGGATGATCTCCTGCTTCATTCGGTCGGTCTCGGTCAACAGTTCGTAAGCCCGCTGCAGCTTCTGCAAGCGCTTTTCGGCCAAAAGCTGCTCGTTGCGCCAACGTTCCACCAGCTCACCGACCGTCAGCGCAATGAAGTTCAAGCTGATGATCAGCGGTACCTCCGCCCCGCTCTCATGCAACCCAACGCGGCTCACCGTCTCGATGAGCGGATAGCTGAGAGCGGCGGCGAAGAGGAAGGGGGCCAGCGGCCCAATCATCGAGGCCGCGAGGACCACCGGCAGGAAGAAGAGATAGGGGGCCAGCGGCATATGCCGGTTGTGCGCCACGATGAGCACGACTGTCAAGGCAGTCGCCAGGATCATCCCCACGATACGCCGATGCCGCTGGCCGGGCAAGCGACCGGCTCGGCCACGCGTCCGTTGCTCGAAGAGGCCGAGCACGAGGGCAATGACGAGGATATCCAGCGCAACCTCGGCCAGCAAACCGTTCCAGAAATCCACCTCGCGCACGAGCGTGACGGGCATCAGACGGCGGATCAGGAAGGTGCAAATGTTGAGCGTGTGGCCGACGAGGATCGCACTGGCAACGGTGATGCGGGAGACCTTCCTGCGGGCCAGGAGGCCGGCGACGTACCCCATCAGCGTATGCGGGAGGATGGCGTACAGCTCGAAGGGGTCATCGATGTGCAAGGCCCGCTTGACCAGGAAGGTAATGGCCGTCCCCAGCAAGCCGGTGAGCAGGCCCGCCTTGTCGCCGCCAAGCCCTCCCGCAATGACAATGACCGTCATATTCAAGGCGAGAATAGCGCCGGGAAGCATCGGATTGGGCAGGTGCGCGATGAGCAGCCCCATCCCCACGTAGGTCAGGACGGCGATCAGCGTAACCTGCTTCCAGTGGGCGGGGTAGAGCACGAAGCTGCCATCCTCTTTCTGCATCATTCCAACCTTTCGCGTACCGGCAGAAGGTATTCCCATTATAAACCAGTTTTACAAAGAAAACAGAACCTCGGCCATTCGGGAAAGGGGGGACGGCCCGCCGCCGATACGCCCGCAGTTCCGCTGCACGCGGCGACCACGGCGGCGTTGTACACGCGGTTACGGCACACCGACGGCGGCCAGGAAGGCCCTGCAGGCGGCGAGAACCGCCTCGGACGGCAGCGAGGCCGCGTCGAACCACCTCACCCCCTTCAGCGGGCGGAACCAGGTGTACTGGCGGCGGATGAAGCGGTGCGTCTCCGCTTCGATGGCGGTCCGAACCTCCTTCAGCGTTGCACGTCCCTCGAAGTAGGGGCGGAACTGCCGATAGCCCAGCGCCGCCATCGAGGGCAGCGACCAGGCATAGCCCGCCGCCACGAGACGGCGCACCTCCGCTTCCAGACCGGCGGCGAACATCGCCTCGACACGGCGATCGGCGCGGCGGTAGAGCGCCTCGCGCTCCATCGTCAGGCCGATGAGCAGCACGCGATAGGGCGGCGGGCGACGCTGCCGCAGGGTGGAGAAGGGGCGTCCCGTCGTCAGCGTAACCTCCAGGGCGCGGATGACGCGGCGCGGATTGCGGCGATCGACGATCGACGCCGCCCGCGGATCGAGCGTCGTCAGCCAACGCCACCGCCGGTCGGCGGGCATCGCCTCCAGCACGGCGCGGAGCTTTGGGCGCGGGGGCACCTCCGGCACCTGCCACCCTTCCAGCAGGGCGCGGAGGTACTGCCCCGTCCCCCCGACGAGGAAGGGCACCTTGCCCCGCGCGGCGATGTCGGCGATGGCGGCCCGGGCCAGTTCGAGGTAGAGGCCCAGCGAGACCGTCTCGTCCGGCTCGGCGATGTCGAGCAGGTGATGCACGGCGCGCGCCCGCTCCGCCGCCGTCGGCTTGGCCGTGCCGATCTCCATCCCGCGGTAGAAGTGGCGCGAGTCGGCGGAAACGATCTCGCCGTCCAGCGCGGGCACGACCTCGACGGCCAGCGCCGTCTTCCCCACCGCCGTGGGGCCGAGGATGACGATCAGCGGGGGAGAAGCTCCCATGGCTCCCCTCCCAGGTCGGGATAGAAGGTCAAGCGCTGCAACGTCCCCTCCCCGTCGAGCGCGACGGCGGCAAAGGCCAGATGCCAGGCTTCGACCGTCGGCGCGACCTCCCCCAGGTAGCGCCTCGCGACCCGCTCCATCCGCGCCCGCTTGGCCGGGGTCAGCGAATCCTCCGGCGTGCCGAGGCGAAGGCCGCGGCGTGTCCGCACCTCGACGAAGTACAGTTCGTCGTCGCGGAGGGCGACGAGATCGACCTCGCCTTCAGGGGCGTGCCAGTTGCGGGCGACGATGCGGAAGCCGTGCTGCTCCAGCGCCTCCGCCGTCCACCGCTCCCCCTCGCGGCCCAAGGCAACCCGCCGTCGATCCATCTCACCCAATGCCGGTGATGCGCTCGCCGCCGTCCACGGGGATGACCGCGCCGGAGATCCACGTCAGCCTCGGATCGGCAAGGGCGACGAGCGCCGCCGCCACATCCTCCGGCCTCGTCAGCCGTCCGCGCGGATGCATACGCTCGAGTTGCTCGACCATCCGCTCGTGGCCGGGGATGGCACGGAGCGCCGGGGTGAGGGTTACGCCGGGCATCAGGCAGTTGACGGTTATCTCGCGCGGGGCCAATTCCAGCGCCAGTTGGCGCATATGCGCCTCCAGTGCCGCCTTCGCCGCCGAGACGGGGCCGTAGTTGGGCGCAGCCCGCTCGCTCCCCAGACTGGTCAGCGCGAAGATGCGGCTACCCGCGCCGAGAAGTCCGGCACGCACCAGTTCCTGGGTCCAGTAAACCAGCGAATGGGCCATCACCCGCAGGGTCATCTCCATCTCCTGCTCGTTGACCGCCTCCGCCGCCGAGTCGGCGATGTAGGGCTTCAGGGAGCCGAAGGCCAGCGAGTGGAGCATCAGATGAATGACGGGCGAAGGCTCACCGCTCAGCCGCTCCCCAATCCGCTCGATGACCCGCGCACGGCGGCGGGGATCGGCGGCATTCGTGTTGAAGAAGACCGCCTCGTGGCCGGTCGCCTCGATGTCGGCGATGACCGCCTGCACGCGGTCCATCGTGCGCCGCAGATCGAGGTGAACGCCGAAGATGTTCATTCCCTCGCGGGCCAGGGCGCGCGCCGACGCGGCACCGAAGCCGCTCGACGCGCCGAGGATCAGCGCCCAACGTCCCTCGAGATGTTCGCTCATCACTGCCTCCTTCCCCCACAGGATGCTTCCATTGTAGCATAGGCCGCGAACGAAGGTAGGCCACCTTGACGGGGCAAGGCGGGGTGCTACAATCCCGCCGCACATCGCGCAAGCCTCGGGGAGGCGGCAAGGAGGTCAAGATGCGTGTTCTCGTTACCGGCGGTTCCGGCTTTCTGGGCATCAATCTCATCCGTTCGCTGCTCGCCAAGGGCGCAGAGATCGTCTCCCTCGACCTGCAGCCTTTCGAATATCCGGAAAAGGAGCGCATCACCGCCATCGTCGGCGATATCCGCGACGCGGAGACCGTCGCCGGGGTGATGAAGGGGATCGATCAGGTCGTGCATTGCGCGGCGGCACTGCCGCTCTACCCGCCGGAGGAGATCTACACGACGCAGATCGACGGCACGCGCACGTTGCTGGAGGCGGCGCAGCGCGAGGGCGTGCAGCGCTTCGTCCACATCTCGACGACGGCGGTGTACGGCATCCCCGACCATCACCCCATCTACGAGGATGACCCGCTGCAGGGCGTCGGCCCCTACGGCGAAGCCAAGGTCGAAGCCGAGCGCATCTGCGAATCGTTCCGTGAGCAGGGGATGTGCGTCCCCATCATCCGCCCCAAGTCCTTCATCGGGCCGGAGCGGCTGGGCGTCTTCGCGCTCCTCTACGACTGGGCGCGGACGGGGCACAATTTCCCCATCCTCGGCAGCGGCAACAACCGCTACCAACTGCTCGACGTGGAGGACCTCTGCGATGCCATCTGGCTCACGATGACCAAGCCCTGCGCGGTGGTCAACGACACCTTCAACATCGGGGCGAAGGTGTTCACCACGCTGAAGGAGGATTACCAGGCCGTGCTCGATGAAGCGGGGTTCGGCAAGCGCATCATCCCCATCCCCGCCAAGCCCGCCGTGCTCGTTCTGCGCTTGCTGGAAAAGCTGCACATTTCGCCGCTCTACGCCTGGGTCTACGAAACGGTCTACCGCGACTCGTTCGTCTCGGTCGAAAAGGCGGAGCGCCAGCTCGGTTTCACGCCGAAATACTCCAACAAGGATGCGTTGCTGCGTAACTACCGCTGGTACCTGGAAAATCTCGACAGTTTCCGCGAGCAGAGCGGGGTTACGCACCGCGTCCCCTGGAAGCAGGGCGCACTCAAGCTGGCCAAGCTCATCTTCTGAGGATGCAGGGAGGCGGGGCGCGATGCTCCGCCTCTCGTCGGCAGCGGGAGCGAGCCGGTTGCCTCTGACGATGGCACCTCTATAATGCCTCCTATGAAAGAGTGGGATCGGTTGGAACGTTGGATCACCCAGCTCGTCGAGACGCCCTTCGCCCGCCTCTTCGCCGGTCGAATCACGCCGGAGGAGGTTGCCGAACGGCTCGTGCAGGCGATGGAGGCCGAGGAGAGCGTACACGAAGACGGCAGCGTCGTCATCGCAGGCGGCTATCGCATCACGCTCAACGAGGATGATCTCCGCGCACTCCGCGCCGCACACCCGCAGATCGAAGCCACGCTTACCGCGGGACTGGAGGCGCTGATACGGCAGATGAATCTCCGCCTGCGCACACCGGCCCGGATCGTGTTGCAGAGCGACCGCACTCTCCCTCCCCAGACCATCCGCATCGCTCCCCTGCGCGAGGAGCAGGGCGAACCGACCCGCGAGATCACGCACTTCGAAGAGACCCCGCCGGCCTCCGCCGAACCACTCCGCGCAGTGCTCATCCTCAACGACGGGCGGCGAACTTTCGAGCTGACCCGCGCCGAGGTGCGCATTGGTCGTGCCGCCGACAACGACCTCATCCTCGACGACCGCAGCGTCTCCCGACACCACG
>JALXBP010000031.1 GCA_026991395.1 Anaerolineae bacterium
GGCTTCTACAAGATGCGCGATCTGGAAAGCGACCGCGTCAACCCGGAGCCGTTTGGACTGGTGCGCCTGGACGGGAGCCGCCGACCGGCCTTCACCGCCTGGCAGACGGCGACGCGCTACCTGGCGGGCTTCCGCCGGGCGAAGTTGCTGCGGCGGGATGCGGCGGGCGTCGTCCAGGTGGCCCGCGCCGGGGGGTGGACGACGGTCGTCTGGGCACGGGGGCCGGAGCCGGTCGAGGTGGATGTGCCCGCGCACGCGGCCGCTGCCCGCCTCGTCAACTGGCGCGGGGAGGTGCGCACGGTGGCGGCCACGGGCGGAAGCTACCACCTCACGCTGCCCGCCTCGCCCTGCACGCAACCGGCCAATCCTTGCCTCATCGGCGGGGAGACCTATCTCATCGTCGAGGGCGGCGTGAGCAGCGGCTTCGTCCCCGCCGCGTCGGGGGCCTCATCCACGCCTGCCGCGACGCCGACGCCCACGCCGACACCGCCGTCGAGCGTCGAGATACCGGTCCGCCCTTTCGGGCAAGGGGGCTTCCCGGCATTGCTGCTCGTGGCCGTGCTCCTGCTGCTTGCGCTCGCGGGACGGCGGCGATAATAGCCTTCAGGAGGTGAGACGATGGGCAAGACGCTGCTCCTGACCGGCCATCCGCGCAGCGGCAAGACGACGATCGTGCGCAAGGTCATCGAGGTGTGGGGGGATCGCGCGGGTGGCTTCTACACCGAGGAGATCGCCGGGCCGGGCGGCCGCAAGGGCTTCCGCCTCATCACCCTCGACGGCGGGCGGTACACGCTGGCGCACAAGGACTTTCGCGGCCCGCGCGTGCCACGGGTGGGGCGCTACGGCGTCGATCCGGAGGCGCTGGCGAAGGGCGTCGAGGCGATCCGCCGTGCGATGCGCGAGGGCAAGCTCGTCGTCGTCGATGAGATCGGCAAGATGGAGTTGCTCTCGCCCGACTTCCGCGCCGTGGTGTTGCAGGCCATCCTGGGGCCGACGCCGGTCTTCGGCACCATCCTCTTCAAGCCCCATCCCCACGCCGATCTCTACAAGACGTTGGCGCAGGTTACGCTCTGGGAGGTCGATCCCCGCACCCGCGACGCCTTGCCGCGCAAGGTGCTCGCCTTTTTCGAGGAGGTGAACGATGCATAGCTGGTCTTTGGAACTGTTCCGCGCCATCCTCTTAGGCGGGATGCTGGTCGGATGGCTGGGCCTGGTCGTTCCCTTCTTCCCCGGCATCACCGTCATCTGGCTGGCGGCGCTCTTCTACGGCATCGTCGTCGGCTTTGGGCACTGCGGCGGCTGCTACTTCCTCGCTATCACCGTGCTGGCCATCATCGGCTGGCTGGCCGACAATGCGCTGATGGTCCACTTCGCCCGCAAGGGGAAAGGGGAGGAGGAAGGGGCCTCGTGGACGTCCATCGCCTTAGCCTTCGTCGCCGGTGTCGTCGGCAGCATCGTCCTCTCGCCGCTGGGCGGCATCGCCGCCACCTTGGGGGCGCTCCTGCTGGTGGAATACCTGCGGGAGCACGATCTGCGCCGTGCCTGGCAGCGCACGCAGCGGATGGCGTTGGGCTGGGGATGGGCGATTGCCGCACGGATGAGCCTCGGCCTGCTGATGATCGCCCTCTGGGCGATTTGGGCATGGTAGGCCGCAAACGAAAGAGGGAGGCCCCCCTGTCGGGGCTTCCCTGCTTTCGAGGAGCGCAGCGCCGCTATGCCGCCTCCGCCTCGCCTTCCTTCGCCTGCTCCTCCCCGTGGAGGAGATGCTCCAGTTCTGCTGCGCAGGAGGCCGCGCCGTAGATGATGAGGCGATCGCCGGGGTGGAGCAGCGTGTCGCCGTGGGCGACGATGACCTCGCTGTCCCGCTTCACGGCGACGACGAGGCACTCCCGCGGCCATTGCACCTCGCTGACCCGCTTCCCGGCCACCACCGAGGTGGGGTAGAGTTCGAATTCCATCACCGCCGAGCCGCCTAAGGCGTGCAGCCGCGCTTTGGAGATGACGTGCTGCGCGTTCAGCCGGTTCACCATCGCCCGCCGGTAGGCGCGGATGATGTCGGTGCGCCGGATGACGCCCAGGAGGTGGCGGTGATCCATTCGCGAGACGACCGGCAGGCGGCTCACATCGTAGAGGCCCAGGCGGCGCAGCGCATCGGCCATCGTCTCGTCGGGGTAGGCGACGACCAGTTCGCGGGAGGCGATCTCGCCCACGGTGTGGGAGCGCCACTCCTGCGGCCAGCGTTCCTTGGCGCGGGCCAGGTCCTCTAAGGCGACCATCCCCACCAGCCGCCCTGCCTCGTCGAGCACGGGGAAGCCGTGGTGGCGCGTGGCGTTGAAGAGCGCCTCCAGTTCCTCCAGCGTCGTCGATTCGGGGACCGTATCGACATCGGTCGTCATCACCTCCTCGACCTTGACGTGCTGGAGCACATCGACATCGCGCCCGCCCTCCCAGTTGATGCCGCGCCGCGTCAGCTTGAGCGTGTAGATCGAATCGCGGCGCATGGCGCGGGAGACGACGGTGCTCACGCCCGTAGCCAGCATCAGCGGCAGGATGAGGCGGTAGTCGCCCGACATCTCGAAGACGATGAGCATCGCCGTCATCGGCGCGTGGGCCGCTCCGGCGAAGGCCGCCGCCATCCCCACGAGCGCGTAGGCCCCGACCGGCGCGAGCATGTAGGAGGGAAGGATCGTGTGGGCCACGTGGCCGAAGGCCCCGCCGAGCATCGCGCCCATAAAGAGGCCCGGCGCAAAGACGCCGCCGGAGTTCCCGGAGCCTAAGGTAATGTCGGTGGCGAGCATCTTCGCGAAGATCAGCACGGTCATCAGGCCGAGCGAAAGCCGTCCGGCTAAGGCCATCTCGATGGAGGTGAAGCCGGTGCCCAAGGCACGCGGCATCCAGTAGCCGACGAGGCCGAGGAGGATGCCGCCGAGGGCGGGCTTCCACAGGTCGGAGATGAAGGTGAGCTTCTTCTCCGCAATGTCTTCGGCGGCGTAGAGCGTCGTCACGAAGAGCCAGCCGACCACCGCCGAGAGCAGGCCGAGGAGGAAGTAGAGGAGCAGTTCACCGGGATGGCGGATACCGTAGGAGGGGACGAGGAAGGCCGGGGATTCGCCCAGGTAGTGGCGGCTGACGATGCTCGCCGTTACCGCCGAGATGACGACGGTGGCGAAGTAGGTGGAGGTGAACTCCCCGCCCAAGATGACCTCCAGCGAGAAGATGACCCCGGCGATGGGCGCGTTGAAGGTCGCGGCGATGCCCGCCGCCGCCCCGCAGGCGACGAGATTCCGGATCAGCCTTTCCGAAAAGTGGAGCATCTGCCCGATGACCGAGCCTAACGCCGCGCCGATCTGCACGATCGGCCCCTCGCGGCCTGCCGAGCCGCCGGAGCCGATACAGGCCGCCGAGGCCGCCGCCTTGATCACGACGACCTGCGGGCGGATGCGCCCTCCATTGAGGAGGAGCGCCTGCATCACCTCCGGCACGCCGTGCCCCTTCGCCTCCTGCGCGAAGTAGTAGATGAGCGGCCCGGCGATCAGCCCGCCCAAGGCTGGGATGAGCACGCCGCCCCACGGGCTGCCGCCGAAAGGCACCGAGCGGACCCACTCGAACCCTTTCTCCATTGCGCCGATGAGCCAGATGAAGAGGACGGCTCCCATGCCGGTCAGGTAGCCGACGACGATGGCCGTCAGTGTGAAGAAGACGCCGATGGAGATGCCGAGGTGATCGAGCGTGGTCAGCAGACGAGCGCGCCAGCAGGGCCTCGATGCGTTGGAGCCTCCGCACGGGAATGAGGACTGTCTGTTTTCGGACAATGCCAACCTCCTTCTCAATGACAAAAGGATAGAATACGGCCGGCTTGATCAAACGAGTCGGTCGGTCATTGCCAAAACAAAAAGGCGACCTATGCCGGTGCCGGTCGCCTTATTCGGATGGCGAGGATTGGATTCGAACCAACAACCAAGGGCTTATGAGTCCCCTGCTCTGCCATTGAGCTACCTCGCCAGAGTAGCGGGGGGCGGATTCGAACCGCCGACCTTCGGGTTATGAGCCCGACGAGCTACCACTGCTCCACCCCGCATCGACGGCTCCCTTATACCACGGCTTGGAGGAGTTGTCAAGCCGCGTTTTCGTCTCGCTCGGCCTTGACACGCCATAGCCCTTTGGCTATAATGGCTATGTCATCAGACAACAGCCCTTTTCTGGTGGCCCTGGACCGTTTATTCCGACCAAACGGAGTCATTATGTTCTTGGCATCTGAGGAGATGCGGATTCCCATTCGGTATTCTGGGCCGGTCGTTCGTTTTTCAGATGTTCATAACCCTGTACCTCTGCCGTCGGAGACAACGTTGCACGGCACGGTGCGCTTGATAAGTGCGACGCTCTTAGAGCAGATGCACGCCTGGCAGGGGTGCGAAGTCAGACTCGCAGGGCGCTTTCGCCGCGTCCTGGATGTCGCCGTCGGGGAGGAGGCCATCGTCGCCCTGACGACGGCGGCCGTCGGCCCGGGTCCGTTCCACATCGTGCTGGATCGCCTGCCTGAGGTTGCCTCCTGGCCTGCTGGTGCCCGCTTTGCGCTGGAAGGTGATCTCGTGCGGATGGGGCCTCTGTGGCTCCGCCTCGGCGATCCGCCCCCGCTATGGTCGCCGCGGCCTCCGTGGCCGCTGCGCCGTCCGCGACGGTGGGCCTTGCAGCACCTGCGTAAGCTGGCCCGCCTTGAGGCCGAGCGCCGTCCCTCGCCCTTCGCCGCCTGGCTGCGCGGTGGCGATCTGCCCCGCGTGCGTGCGGTACGGCGGGCCTGGGGGATGGGGGAGGCTGCGCTGCGCGACGCGGTGATGGCGATGGCCGGGTGGGGCGCGGGATTGACGCCCTCCGGTGATGACTTCATTGCCGGGATGATGTTGGCTCTGTGGTCGAAGTACGCTGCTCTCACGCCGAGAGCAGCCTTTTTGTATCGCGTGGCCGCGCCGCAGACGAGCCGTCTGAGCCGTGCGTTCCTCCGTGCGGCCCGCGACGGGCTGGCCGATGCCCACTGGCATCGTCTGCTGCGTGCCTTGACGGGCGGGGCGGCGACGGCGCTGCGCCGGGCAGCGGCGGAGGCTTTTGCCTTCGGTGCCACCTCTGGCCTGGATATGACGGCGGGTTTTCTCTTCTATTGGCTTGACCTCGAAGGAGGTGATGGCCCATCCTTCGCCCCTTCGGGTCATCCAGAATCGAGCACTTCATTGTAAGGAGGTTACCTTGATCACAAAGACGGTTATCAAAAGCGGTGAATACTACGACTCGGTTACGCTCTTGGAGGTCGCCCAGGGGCTTTTGGACCTGGAGGGCGTCGTTGATGCCGCCGTGGTGATGGGCACCCCGGCCAACAAGGGCATTCTGGCCGACGCCGACCTGCTCACGCCGGAGGCCGAGGCTGCGTCCGCCGATGACCTCGTTATCGCTGTGCGCGCGGAAAGCGAGGCGATTGCCGAGCAGGCGATGGCGGAAGCCGAGCGTCTGCTCAAAGCCTCGCACGAGGTCGCGCAGGGCGGCGGTTTTGCGCCGCGTCCCAAGACGCTGGAGGCCGCGCTGGAGCAGATGCCCGACGCCAATATCGTCCTCATCTCCGTGGCGGGACGTTACGCGGGCGGCGTGGCGGAGGAGGCGCTGAAGCACGATCTCCACGTCTTCCTCTTCAGCGACAACGTCCCGCTGGAGGAGGAGATCAAGCTGAAGGAGATCGCGCGCGAGAAGGGCCTGCTGGTGATGGGACCGGATGCGGGCACGGCGATCATCAACGGCGTGGCCCTGGGCTTTGCCGACGAGGTGCCGCCCGGCCCGGTGGGCGTCGTCGCAGCGAGCGGCACCGGCCTCCAGGCGGTAACGAGCTATATGGCCCGTGCGGGCGTCGGCATCACCCAGGCCATCGGGACCGGCGGACGCGATCTCTCCGTGGCCGTCGGCGGCATTATGATGAGCGAGGGCTTCAAGGCGCTCCAGGCCGACCCGGAGTCGAAGATCATCCTCCTCGTCTCCAAGCCGCCCGCGCCGGAGGTGGCGGAGAAGGTGCTCGCGCTCGTCAAGGAGAGCGGGAAGCCGACCGTCGTCTGCTTCCTCGGCGGCGACCCGGAGATGGTGAAAAAGGCGGGCGCGATCGCGGCGGAGACGCTGGAGGAGGCCGCCGTCATCGCTGCCGCGTTGGCGCGGGGCGAATCCTACGAGGATGCGATGAAGAGCCTCGCCGAGCAGGAGGAGGCGCTGAAGGCGCAGGCGGCGGCGTTGAAGAAGAAGCTCAAGCCGGAGCAGAAGTACTTCCGTGGACTCTTCACCGGCGGCACCTTCTGCTACGAGACGCAGCTCATCCTGCAGAAGATGCTGGGGCCGATTACCTCCAACGCGCCGGTGGACAAGAAGATGAAGCTCGCCGACTCCAACAAGAGCGAGGGGCACTGCGCCGTCGATCTGGGCGAGGATGAGTTCACCGTCGGGCGGCTGCACCCGATGATCGACCCGACGCTGCGCAACCGCCGTATCATCCACGAGGCGAAGGACCCGGAGACGGCGGTCATCTTCCTGGATGTCGTGCTCGGCTACGGCGTCCATCCCGATCCTGCCGGGGCTGCCGTCGAGGCGATTGCCGAGGCGAAGCAGGTCGCTGCCGCCGATGGACGCGAGATCATCTTCATCGCCTCCGTCTGCGGCACCGAGGGCGATCCGCAGAACGCCGTGGCGCAGGAGATGAAGTTGGAGGAGGCGGGTGTCATTGTCCTGCCGACCAATGCCGCCGCGACCCGTCTGGCCGGCTACATCCTTTCGTAAAGGAGTGAGAACGATATGGCGATTCAAGACCTCTTTGGCAAACCGTTGAAGGCGATCAACGTCGGGTTGGAGGATTTCGCGGAAAGTCTGAAGCTGCAGGGCGCGGAGGTGCTGCACGTGGACTGGCGGCCTCCGCTGGAAGGCTACGTGGAGATCACGAAGACGAAGGAGGGCATCGATATCGACGCGGCCAACGCCGAAGCGGTGGAGCGCATCCGCAAGGGACGCCCGTTGCTGGTGGGGATGGGCATCGCCCGTGATGTGATCCCCGGCTTCGGCGAGCGGATGATCCTCCACGCCGGCCCGCCCATCGAATGGGAGCGGATGTGCGGCCCGATGCGCGGCGCGATCATCGGGGCGATCGTTTACGAGGGCTGGGCGAAGAGCTACGAGGAGGCGGAGGCGCTTGCGGCTTCCGGGGAAATCGAATACAATCCCTGCCACCATCACGACACGGTCGGGCCGATGGCGGGCATCGTCTCGCCCTCGATGCCCGTCTTCATCGTGAAGAACGAGACCTTCGGGACGGTGGCCTACGCCACGCAGAACGAGGGGCTGGGGCGCGTCCTGCGCTACGGGGCCTACGGCGACGATGTCATCGCCAAGCTGAAGTGGATGGAGAAGACGCTCTACCCGGCACTGGCGCGCGCGCTGGAGGAGACGGGGCCGATCGACCTGCGGAGCATCATCGCGCAGGCGCTGCATATGGGCGATG
>JALXBP010000032.1 GCA_026991395.1 Anaerolineae bacterium
CTGCGCGGCACCTTGATCGTAACCTTGTGCTGCCCCGGGTCGGTGATGACGATGATCTCGGCGTCGATCTGCTGCGGCCCCTCCTCGCCCGGCACGACGACCTGCGGCGTCCATCCCTCCACCCAGACGGCGTAGTCCCAGGCAAACTCCGGCGTGAGCGCCGCGTTGCGCCCCGGCAGGAGCAGACGCTCGCCAGCCTGCGGCCCGTCGGTATCGATGTAGATGTCGAAGGTCTGCACCGAAAGGCCGTTGGGCGAGTTCCAAACGTTCTCCAGCGGCCCGCGCAGCGTGAAGCGGAAGACGACGAAGCGATCATCGTAGCCCACGCTGAAGGAGGTCGCATCGAAGACCCCCGGCTTGAAGACGGGGTCGGTCGGGTAGGTGTAGCTCCCCGGCCCGTGATCGTCGCCCTCCGGGTCGGTGATGGCGAGCACCTGCGTCGTCAGCCCCAGATCGGGGACGACGAGGAGCGCGGGGCCGTCGGCGGGGAGTTCCTGCACGTCGCTCATCGCCTCCGGCACCCCCTGGCCGAAGACGAGGCGCACCGAGAGCCGATCGCCGCTGTCCAGCAGCGTCCCGCCCTCCGCATCGGGAGCGAGCGAGGCCAGCGGTAGCCCCACCTCCAGTGTCTCGCCCTGCACGGCGGCCTCCACCGCCTCATCCGTCGGCTGCCAGGCGTCGCCATCGTAGGCGTAGAGCTGCGCGCCGAGGAACTGCCCGTCGCCGTCGAAGCTCAACTCAAGCAGACGGTTGGCCCCGAAACCGAGGTAGGTCGCCGTCCCCCCGTAGCGGGAGAAGGCGGTCGCCGCTCCGCCCCCCGGCACCTGGAAGTAGAACCCGACCACGCTGCGGGCATCGGTCGATTGCGCCGCCGTCAGCGCCGCCCAGCCGCCCTCCTGCGCCGTATCCACGCGCAGATAGAGCGTGTGCGCATCGAAGCCATAGGCGAAGCCCTTCAGCGGCAAGGCCGTCGCCGCCATCGCACCGCCGCCGACGGCGTAGTAGCCCGCCGCATCCCACTCCCCCGCCTCGACGCGGCCATCCACCTGCGGGGTGATGAGCGCCGTCGCCGCCTGCGCGGGGGAGGCCGCCTGCTGCGCGATGATCGGCACATCGAGCCAGGCGGGCGGCTCCTCGCCCAGCGCCCGGAAGACCGCCTTCAGCGTCTCGCGGTACTGCCGGTCGAAGTCCTCATCGGAGCCGGAGTTCTGATCCGCGCCGTACCACCAGAACCAGTCGGAACCTTCGGCGATGTAGAGCTGCGTCAGCGCCTCCTCCAGCGCCGCCTCGCTCGGCGGGGTGCGCGTCCCGTTCTCGTACTTCTGCACCACCTCGCGCACCTGCCGCAGGTAGTCCCAGGCGCGGTTCTCCTCGTCCTCCCCGATCCAGGTGGAGAAACTGTGATCGATCCACGAACCGGCCCACAGTTTCTCGATCGAGGCGCTCGGCTCGTCGGGGAAGAGCGCCAGGTACTCCGAGGGCGTCACGGTAACGATCTCCGGATCGTCGCTGAGGCGCTGGTAGAGGCTGCGGAGGAAATCCTTGCCGTCGTTCTCGTAGTACTCCCAGGCATTCTCGCCGTCCAGGATGACCGTGACCAGATGCGGCCCCGCCGCGCCCTCCGCCGCCAGCTCGTCCTTGATGGCGTGCAGCCGCTGCACGAAGTCGCCCGCCGCCACCTCCCCCGGCAGCCCGGAGTAGGTGAAGCCCACCTTGTCGGAAAGGACGTGGTCGCGGAAGACCATCGCCACCGGGATGCCGTCGGCCCCCTGGACGGTGTAGGGACGATAGAGCGCGTCGGCCTGCTGCACCACGTCATCGCCGTTGCGGGCGAAGCCGTCCATCCCCAGGGACTTGGCGAGCACGCCCTCGTCGGAGGCCATCCAGCGGAGACCGGCGCGGCCGACCATGTTGACCATCGCCTGCGCCACCGACCCCTCGGCGGGCCACATCCCCGCCGGATCGCGGTCGAAGTGCTCGCGGTAGAGTTCGATGCCGCGTTCGATCTGCGCCACCGCATCCCGACCGTAGCGGAAGGGCGGCGCGGGCAGTTCTGCGGAGGGCATCGCCTCCTTCGCCAGGTTGGTATCGATGAGCAGCGGCAGGATGGGATGGGCGAAGGGCGTCATCGTAACCTCGATCTGCCCCGCTTCCTGCAGCCGACGGTGGATCGGGACGACCTCCTGCACCAGGCGGATATGCTCATCCAGGACCACCTGCTTGTCCTCCTCGCTGAAATCGCGCCCCTTGGCCACCAGATCGGCCAGCGGCTCCTGCGCCAGCCAGTCGGGATCGACCCAGGCGAGATTGAAGAGCACCTGCAGGTCGCGGAAATCCTGCTCACTCCACCCGCCGTGGATGGCCGCCTCCACGCCCTCCTCATCCGTCGGGCGCTTGGCCTGTAACTCCAGGTAACGCGGGAAGCGTTCGATGATCTTCGGATTGATGTCGAAGAAGTAGCGCAGGATGAAGCGCTTGTCGTCATCGCCGAGTTGATCGGCGGGGATGAGCGTGTGCGCCCAGTAGGCATCCCGCGCCCCTGCCGCGATGTCGTCCAACTGACGCAGCAGGCTCGGTGTGAGATTGAAGGTTACGTGGACGTTGGGGTAATCCTCCAGCATCGCCGCCATATCCACGTAATCCTTCGCCGCGTGCAATCGCACCCACGGCTTGGCGTAGAGGCCCGTCTCCGGGTCCTTGAAATAGACTGGCTGATGCTGATGCCAGATGATGGCCAGGTAGAGCACGTTGGGATCGGGCGTCGCCGTCGCCGTCGGAGGGGGAACCGTCGGCGTCGCAGTCGGGGCAGGAGTTGCGGCCTGACAGGCGGTCATCGCAACCAGCACCACCAGCAAGAGCACAGATGTCCATCGCTCGCGCATAGCACCTCCTTCGCTTCGCGGGGAATCAGGTGAGGTCATTGTAGCCTCGGCGGGGGAGGAGGCAACATCCGCAGCGATGGGCTCCGTCTCAGAGAAGTCGGCGGTAGAAGGCCGCCGTCCGCGCCGCCACCTGCTCCTGGGTGAAGTTCGCCAGCACGCGCTCACGCCCGCGACGTCCCAGCGCCCGCCGCAGCGACCCGTCCGCCAGCAGGCGGCGGAGGTGCGCCGCCAAGGCCGCCGCATCCCCCTCGGGAAAGCGAAGCCCCGCCTCGCCGATGACGTGCGGGATCTCGCCCGACGCCGCGCCCACGACCGCTACCTCGCAGGCCATCGCCTCGACGAGGACGCGCCCGAACTGCTCCTTCCAGTTGGGCCGCGTGCGCGAGGGGAGCACGAGCACATCCACCGAGCGGAAGAAGTCGGGCATCCGCGTGGAAGGGAGCGGCGGGCGGAAGGTGAGCGCTCCTCCCAGCCCAAGCCGCGCCGCCTGCGCCCGCAACGCCGCCTCCAGCGGCCCGCTGCCGAGCACCGTCGCCCGCCATCCGCCGCGCGGCAACTGCGCCAGCGCCTGCAGGAAGAGATCGACGCCCTTTTCTTCCACCAGCCGCCCGACGTAGGCAAAGTGGACCGCGCCCTCCCGCGCCTGCGGCGGGGTGAAGAGGTCGGGATCGACGCCGAACTGGGGGATGACGGCCATCGGGCCGCGATAGCCCTTCGCCCGCCAGACCTCCGCCGCGCTGTGGCTGCCGGCGATCGCCCCCTCGACGTGGCGCAGGTTGTAGCGCTCCATCCAGGCGAAGGGCGGCGGATAGTTCCGCTTCAGGTTCTGCCAGGAAAACCAGAGCGTCCGCGCCCCGCTGCGCCGCGCCAACAGGTTGGCGTGGAAGGTGGCGAAGTTGTACGGCTCCTCATCCAGATGGACGAGGTCGGGGCGCAGACGGTGCACCAACCGCCCAAAGGTGGGGTAGAAATGCAGATGGAAGGAGCCGTTGAAGGCAAGGGGGAGGACGACCAGCCGGTAACCGCGCGTGTAGGTGCGCTCCAGCGCCAGCGTGCCGCGTTCGTCCCTCCAGTGCGGGGGCACGGCGACGGTCAGCTCGATGCCCTGCTCCGCCAGCAGTTCCAGCTTGCGCTGGTAGGTGCCGACGACGCAGGCTTTGGAGAGCATCAACACGCGCACGCGATGCTCTTCTCCCCCTCAGCAGATGCGCGGCAGGAGGTTGCCGCTCAGCGGCGGGAGGATGCGCTCCGCGCCTAAGGCTGTCGCCAGGACGACCTGGCCGGGGTGATCGGCCACCACCCGGCCGATGCACTGCGCCCGCCGACCGAGCGGATGGGCACGCATCGCCGCCAGCGCCGCCTCCGCCTCCTCGGCGGGGACGAAGGCGACGAAGACGCCCTCGTTGGCCACGTAGAGCGGATCGAGGCCGAGGAGGCCGCAGGCCCCGCGCACCGCCTCGTCCACCGGCACCGCCGCCTCCTCGACGACGATGCCCACCTCCGCCGTCTGCGCAATCTCGTTGAGCGCCGTCGCCAGGCCGCCGCGCGTCGCATCGCGCAGCGTGTGCGTGTGCGGCGCAGCCTCCAGCAGCGCGGCGACGATGTGGTTGAGCGGGGCGGCGTCGCTCTCCAGCGGCGCGTCGAAGTGCAGGCCCTCCCGCCGGAGCATCAGCGTGATGCCGTGATTGCCCACCGGCCCGTTGATGAGGAGCAGATCGCCGGGGCGGGCGTTGGCCGCTTCCACCTCGACGCCGGGCGGGACGATGCCCACCCCCGCCGCGCTGACGTAGAGGCCGTCGCCGTGGCCGCGTTCGACGACCTTCGTATCTCCGGCCACGATCTGCACCCCGGCCTCCTCCGCAGCCTGCGCCATCGAGTCGGCGATGCGCTCCAGATCGGCCAGCGGCAGCCCCTCCTCCAGGACGAAGGAGAGCGTCAGCCAGCGAGGCCGTGCGCCCATCATCGCCAGGTCGTTGACCGTGCCGCAGATGGCGATCCGTCCGATGTCGCCGCCGGGGAAGAAGAGCGGACTGACGACGTGCCCATCGGTCGCCAGCGCCAGCCGCCCGCCCTCCACCTCCAGCAGGGCGGCATCGTTCATCCGTGCCAGCACCGCGTTGCGGAAGCGCGGGGCGAAAATCTCCTCGATGAGACGCTGCGTCGCACGACCACCGGAGCCGTGCGCCATCGTGATTCGCTTTTCCAACGTTCCCTCCTTCCCCCGCTCAGGCGGCAAAACCGCCGTAGAGGTAGTAAGCCGAGCAGGCCCCCTCGTCGGAGACCATGCACGGGCCGCGCGGATGGTCCGGCGTGCAGACGCGGGCGAAGAGCGGGCACTGCGGCGGTTCGATGACGCCGCGCAGCACGTCCCCGCAGCGACAGCCGGGCGGCTCGCGCGAGGGGACGTCGGGAATCCGGAAGCGCCGTGCCGCATCGTAGTCGGCGTAGTCGGCGCGGATCGCCATCCCGCTGCGCGGCAGGATGCCCAGCCCGCGCCAATCGGCATCGGCCACCTCGAAGACGGCATCCATCACCGCCAGCGCTGCGCGGTTCCCCTCCGCGCTGACGGCACGGCGATAGGTATTCTCCACCCGCGCCTCGCCCTTCACCACTTGCGCCACCAGGTGGTGGATGGTGAGGAGGATGTCCAGCGGCTCGAAACCGGCGACGACGACCGGCACGCCGTACTCCTTCGGCAGGAAGCTCCACGCCTCGTAGCCGATGATCGCCGTAACGTGGCCGGGGCCGATGATGCCGTCGAGCCGCACCTCCCCCGCGTCGAGGATGGCCCGCATCGCGGGCGGGGTGTACTTGTGCATCGAGAAGACGCTGTAGTTGCGCAGGCCGCGCGCCATCGCCGCCTGGATGGAGGCAGCGATGCCCGGCGCGGTCGTCTCGAAGCCGACACCGAGGAAGACCACCTCGCGCTCCGGCTGCTCGGCGGCGAGTTGCACCGCATCGAGCGGCGAATAGACGATGCGCACGTCCAGCCCCTCGGCGGCGGCCTCTTGCAGGGAGTGCGTCGTGCCGGGGACGCGCACCATATCGCCGAAGGTGGTGAGGATGGCCTTCGGGACGTGGACGAGCGCGATGGCGCGGTCGATATCCGCCTGCGAGGTTACGCAGACCGGGCAGCCCGGCCCGGAAAGCAAGCGCACCGTCGGCGGAAGGAGCTGGCGGATGCCGTGCTGCATAATCGCGTGCGTGTGGCCGCCGCAGAACTCCATCAGCGTGATGGGACGCTCGGCGGGCCAATCGGCGGTCATCGCCTCGATCTCGCCCAGCAGCCGACGGGCGAGGGCCGGGTCGCGGAATTCGTCGATGAAACGCATCAGCCAGCCCCGCCCTTCTCCTGCTGCGGGCGCAGGGGACGCTGCAACTCCTCTTCCGGGATCGGGTCGAGATCGCCCATCTGCGCCAAAAGCTCTAACGTCAGCCGCGCCTCCTCCGGATCGACGGTGGCGATGGCGAAGCCGGTGTGGACGAGGACGTAGTCGCCCAACGTCACATCCGGCAGGAGTTGCAAGCTGATCGTGCGGCGAACGGTACCGAACTCCACCTCGGCGCTCAGCCCGTCCTCACTAATGGCAAGCACTTTCGCAGGAACGGCAAGGCACACGGTATAACCTCCTTTGAGCTTACGCTCTACACGCAGCGTAAGCTATGTTGCGTAATGCATAGTCCCTATCCGGCAGAAAGCAAGCAGCTACGGCTCGACACGCACCGCCCCCAGCACGACGTGATCCTGCCGGTAGCCGATCGTCAGTCGCTGCAACGTCGCCAGATCGTAGAGGCCGATTTCGACCTCGTAGAGGCCGGGCGGCGCATCGTCGGGCAGCGTCAGGCAGTAGTGATCCTCGATCCGCTCACCCGGCTGCCATTGGGACGTGGGGAAGGCCCCGCCGTGCGGCATGGCGTCCACCTGCGCCCAGATCGAATCGGGCGGGATCATCAGGTGGACGAAGACAGTGTAATCGCGGCTCGGCACCGCCTCCGCCCGCCACCAGAGTGTCAGCGAGAGGCAGTCGCCGGGATGGAGACGGCGCGGCTCCAGCCGGTAGCCTTCCAGCACGATGCCGTCATCGAAATGAAGCTCCAGCGGGAGCGGCTCCGCCGGGTCGCCTTCCAGCCAAACCCCGCCCAGCGCGACGGCATCTCCCTGCGGCGTGGGCAGCCGCGCCCCGCTCGCCACATCATAGAGGCCAACGGAAAGCGTCAGCGTCAAGGCGCGGGGGACGGTCGGCGGCAGCAGGAAGCGGTGCCGATCGACGACGATGCGTCCCACCGGCCAGTCGCGCGTCGGGAGCAGCCCCCCGGCGGGCATGCTGTCGCGCTGCGCCTGGAGCAGGCCGAGGTCATCGGTCAGGTGGAGGAAGACGCTGTAGTCGCCCGGAGGCGGCGCGTCGGCCCGCCAGTAGAGCGTAACGGTCAGCGGCTGCCCGGCGGCCAGGCTCCTCGGCTCGACCTCCCAGCCGACGAGGTGGATGGCCTCGCCGAAGGGGATGTCGGTCGCGTGCGGGAGGGGGCTGTCGGCGGGAAGCGTGGG
>JALXBP010000033.1 GCA_026991395.1 Anaerolineae bacterium
GCCCCCCCCCACACCCAACGCCACGCCAAACGCCACGCCCAACGCCACGCCCAACGCCACGCCTTCCGCCACGCCCACCGCCACGCCCACCGCCACGCCCACCGCCGCACCCAGCGCCACGCCGCTCCAGTCCACCGGCGTTCCCCGGGCCGCCGAGACAACCCAGGCCACGCCGACGGCGATGGCGGAGGCGAGGAAAAAGATGAGTATCGGCATCATCAGGAGCAGGCTGCGGTAGGCGGGCCGCCGCCAAGCCTCCTTCAGTGCCTGCTTGCCGGAGCGGAAGTAGAGGTCGGGGTCAGCGCGGTAGAGGTACTGTTTCAGCCGCGAGGGTTTGAAGAAGATCCAGTCCGCCAGCATCAGGTAGTGGCGGGGGTTGCGGGGGTCGAGCCTCTCGGGCAAGGGTGGACCGTGATAGGATGGGAAGGTGGGCATAGGGCACCTCCTGGGTTGGGCAAATGGCCGTTCGCTTTTGGGCAAGCAACCGCTTGCCCCTACTTCACCGTTTCTCCTCGAACAGGTCATACGCCAGCTCTTGCAGCCGCCCCGGATGGCCGCCGCTCTCGACGACCAATCGCTCGATCTCCTCCGATGTGAAGACGACCCCGCTCCCCCGGAGCCGGTGGGCGAGAAAGGCGCGGGCGTCGGCGGGGGTGAAGGGACCAAGCCGTTTGACGGCGAAGATGTTGTGGAAGGGGGAGAGGTCGCCGGAGGGCGGGAAGACCTCGATCAGGGGGCGGTGGCTGGCGACGGCGAGGGTCAGCGTGGGCCTCTGGGCCAGGGCGCGGAGCAGGTCGTGGAGATCCGCCGTGAAAGCCGAGCGGCGGGTCAGCTTCTCCACCTCGTCGAGCAGGAGCACCAGCCGCTCGGTGCGCAGCGCCCTCTTGAGCGCCCGCAGGTCTCCCGGCTCCCGTCCCATCCCCGTCAGCACCTCCTCGCAGAAATCCTCCTCGTCCAGCACGCCCTGCAGGTCCACGTAGTGGACGATCCCCTCCGGGAACCACTCGGCAGCGGTGCGATAGAGCGCGTAGAGGACGGAGGACTTGCCGATCCGGGAGTCGCCCACCAAGGAGACGGCGTTGCCCTGGGCAAGCATGTCGCGCAGTTCCCGCAGGATGCGTCGGCGGTCGAAGAGGCGGGCGGGGTCGTTGATGCGCCCCCGGTCGCGGAAGGGGTTGAGGGCGGGAAGCGGATCGTCCGTTGCGGGCTGCGGAACGGAGGGGAGGAGGTTCGTCGGAATGCAGAAGGCGGCGCGGACGCTGGGGGTCAGGTCCGCCGCTACCACCATCCCCACCACACCGTGCACCTCGTCGTCCCACACCGGCCCGCCGCTGAAGCCGCGTTGGACGAAGTAGCCGGTCTGGTTGGTGTCCTCGATCTGGAGCCAGCGGCGGGCGTTGGGGCCACGGAGCATGCCGGCGGCCCACACCCCATCGGGATGGCCTTCCGGGAAGCCGAAGGCGCGGAAGGGATGGTCCCAAGGCTCCTGCGGAGCTACCAGCCGGACCGGCTCCGCATCGGGAGGCGGGGACTCCAACTGCAGCACGGCCACATCCTGCTCCGGATCGCTGCGCACCACACGGGCGACGTGCTTCCGGCCCGGCGCGAGGAGGGGGAAATCCAGCTGTATCTCTTCCCCTGACGAGGGCGCAACACGCTGCGCCCCTGCGACCACGTGGTGGCAGGTGAGGAGGGCGTCGGGCGCGACGAGGAAGCCCGCGCCGACGATCCCGCCCGCTGCGCCGTAGATGCGGACGATGGCTTTCTCAAGGGCGAGCATTCGTCTGGTGCTCCTTCAGTTTGGCTGGAACGCTACTATCATGCCACGAATGGCAAATTCCTGCAACCGGCGGACGAGGTTTCCCCAACAAACAAAGCCCCGACCTGAGCGGTCGAGGCTTTCCTGGCTGGGGGCGGAGGATTCGAACCTGCGATACACGGATTCAAAGTCCGTTGCTTTTTGCCTCAAGCTCCGTCTCCGCTGCGAGCCTCCATCGGACAGGGACACGACTCCTCGCACAACCGCTCATAGCGCGGGGCCGGGTCGTGACGGAGACGCGGGCGCTGACCGATGGGCTGGGGACTTACGTAACCGGCTGGACCTACGATGCGGCAGACCGCGTGGTTGCCATCCGCTACCCCGGCGGAGAGATCGTCC
>JALXBP010000034.1 GCA_026991395.1 Anaerolineae bacterium
CCTTGGGTATCGGGTCGAGCCGTTGGACGCCCTTAATCTCAGTCTTGGCGCCACCGCGTATGCTAACGTTTAGATCCTGCCGGATCGTGCCCAGGCCCCTCCCGCCCGGCCCCCTGGCGCTGAGCGACTGGCGTATGGTCGATGCACAGCACGGCTGGGCCGTGGGCACAACCGACGAGGGAGCGGGAGCGCGCCTCCTGATCACCGACGACGGCGCACGCACCTGGCGCGAAGTCCCCCTGCCCCAACCCCGTCAGGGAGCCGAGGCCATCTCGGCCTTCTTCCTCGATGACGAGAACGCCTGGGTCGCCTTCGACCTCCCTTCGGCGGACGATCCCGCCTCGACCGGCGTCTGGGCGACGCACGATCGCGGCGCGACGTGGCACTGGGCACCGCTGCCCTTGAGCCAGGACGAGCGAGGCGGGCTGTTTTCCCCCGGCCCCTGGGCGGCCACCGATGCAGCGCACATCTGGCTGATGATCACCCTGGACGTCGGGATGCACCAGGCACTGACCACCCTCAAGCTCTCCACCGATGGGGGCGACACGTGGCAGTCCGTGGGCGAGCCGTTCACCGCTCTCTCGAACACCTCCGGCTTTGCGATAGGCCCCGAGGGCCGCTACGGCTGGATCACCAAAGGCTACTCGCCGATGGAGCGCCCCCTCCTCCTCATCTCGCGGGATGGGGGCAGGACGTGGGAGGAGCATCAACTCGCGCTCCCCACGGAGGAGGCGCTCTTCTGCGCGACGGCGGCCCCCAACCTCCGGGCGGAGGGGAAGGGCCTCTTCCTGATCACCTGTCGGCTTCCTGCTGACGATGCCCCCCGCTACGGCGTGTGGATCGCGCACTGGGAGGACGACAGGCTCGTGCGGCTGGAGGCTCCCCCCGGCATCTCCGCGCTCGTCGGCGACGGCGGACGCGCGAGTCTCGTCTTCGTCTCCCCAACGGAAGGCTACCTCGCCCTCCCCACGGCGGAGGGGACGGCGATCTACGCCACGGCAGACGGCGGGGGCCACTGGACGCAGGTCAGCCGGGTCGATTGGCAAGGCGACGATTTCCAATGGCTCCCCGGCGGACGAGGCTGGGCGTCGAGGCTCCGCGAAGGCGACATCGCCCACCTGATGCAGACGGAAGACGGCGGCCACAGTTGGGAAAAGCTGCCGCCGCCTGTCCTGGCAGCCGCTCCCTGACGGGGATGGAGCAAGTTCCTCCCCTCCCCGTGTGCGGGGAGGGGCAGAGTGGGGGTTGCGCGGCGCTTGACAGTGCCCGCAGATGCCGCTATACTGTGAGCGTGAAATGCGACGATCGAGGGGGGTCGAGGACACTTTCGGGATCGTCGCACGGACGGAGCCTGTACCCCCCACAGTTAGTGGATGGAAGGCCCTGTCCGGGCCGCTAAAGGGGCCAAAATGCGACGATCTGCCGCCTTTCGGGCCGTTTCGAGATCGTCGCAGTGGAGGCCCTCCCCCTACAGGTAGGGGCCAGAGGTGCCGTAGGTGCCACCCGTAGGGGTACAGAAGGAAAGGAGGGGCTAACTGTTGCAGTAGAAAAGGAACAATCCCGGTAGGCGGGATGGAAACAACAACACAGTGCCCTTCTTCATTGCGTTCCTCCCCTCTGTAGAAAAGGAACAATCCCGGTAGGCGGGATGGAAACTCAATCTTCATCGAGTTCTAGCTCCACTGAGAGAAAGGTGTTGTAGAAAAGGAACAATCCCGGTAGGCGGGATGGAAACCAGTGCAAGTATGATGGCTAGTATACTCGCACCAATCTCTAGTAGAAAAGGAACAATCCCGGTAGGCGGGATGGAAACCAACCCTTCCACGGCTTGCTGCATCTCCTCTTCGGTCAGGTAGAAATGGAACAATCCGGCAGGCGGGCTGTGGACTGCGGAAGTCAAACTTTCGCAGTCCATAGCATATTGATAGCCACGCCCCGCGAGACCTCTTCCACCTCTCTCCCCGCCGCGCTTGACAAACGCCTTGCTCTGGCGATAATGCCTTCCGCACAAAGGCGATGAAGGGGAGGAGTAGGCGGGGGAAGGCCGACAGGGAGGCCGGGTCGAAGACTGCAAGCCCGGCTCGGACGGAAACCGCCGAAGTTCGCCCCGGAGCCGACCCCTGAACGCACAGCCAGTAGGGGGCTTCCGCCTGGCCCGGCGTTATCGGGGCAGCCCATCGCGCAGGCGGTGGGGCCGAGTGGGCGCGCGTGGCGCGTCAAACCGGGTGGTACCACGGGAGCAGCGCTCTCGTCCCAGGAGGGACGGGAGCGTTTTTAGATTGCCGCGCAAGGAGGTGCTTATGCGATTCGACGAACTGGAACGACGCTACGAGGAGGCTCAGGCGGCGCTGGCCCGGGCCGAGACGCCGGAGGCGCTGGAAAGCTGGCGCACGGCGTGGATGGGGCGCAAGGGCGCGATCACCGCGCTGACGCGGCAGATCCGCGATCTGCCCAAAGAGGAGCGCCCCGCCTTCGGTCAGCGCATCAACGAGGTCAAGGCGGCGTTAGAGGCGGCCTACGAGGCCCGCGCCGCCGAGGTCAAGGCCGAGGCGCTGGCGCAGGAACTGGCCGAGGGCGCGGTGGATATCACCCTGCCCGGTCGCCCGCTCAACGTCGGCCATCTCCACCTGACGACGCAGACGCTGCGCGAAATCTACGCCATCTTCGAGCGGATGGGCTTCGAGGTTTACGAAGCGCCGGAGGTCGAACTGGGCTACTACAACTTCGACCTGCTCAACATCCCGCCCTACCACCCCGCCCGCGATATGTGGGACACCTTCTGGGTCGATGACGACCTCCTCCTGCGCACCCACACCTCGCCGGGGCAGATCCGCGTGATGCGCGAGCGCTACCCGGAGCCGATCCGCGTCATCCTGCCGGGGAAGGTCTATCGCTACGAGCAGATCACCGCCCGCAGCGAGCACCAGTTCTACCAGGTGGAAGGGCTGGCCGTCGGTCGCCACATCACGATGAGCGACCTCATCGGCACGCTGACCGAATTCACACGGATGTTCTACGGCGAGCACCGCCGCACGCGCGTGCGCGGCTCCTACTTCCCCTTCACCGAGCCGAGCATCGAGATCGATACCGACTGCATCCTCTGCGGCGGGAAGGGCTGCCCCGTCTGCAAATATACCGGCTGGCTGGAGATCGCCGGGGCGGGGATGGTCCACCCCGTCGTCCTGCAGAACGGCGGCTACGACCCCGACGAGTGGAGCGGCTTCGCCTTCGGCCTCGGCGTCGAGCGCCCGGCGATGATGAAGTACGGCGTGAAGGACATCCGTCTCTTCTACGGCAACGACCTGCGGTTCCTGCGGCAGTTCTAAGGAGGCGAACGATGAAAATCCCCCTTTCCTGGATCAACGACTTCGTGGAGACGAGCGATCTCGACATCCACGAACTGCGTCGGCGGCTGGATATGGCCGGTCTGGAGGTGGAAAGCATCATCCCCATCGGCCACCCCGGGGCGGAGATCGTCTGGGAGCCGGACAAGGTGCTCACCGCCGAGGTCGTCGCCGTCCGCCCCCACCCCAACGCCGACCGCCTCGTCCTGGCCGAGGTCGATTACGGCGGCGAGGTGCCGGAGACGGTCGTCACCGGCGCGCCCAGCCTCCAGCAGTACAAGGGGCGGGACGACCTCCACCTCAAGGTCGCCTTCGCCTGGAACGGCGCGGTGCTCTACGACGGGCACACCGAGGGCTGGGTAAAGAAGCGGCTCAAGCCGACGAAGATTCGCGGCGTCCCCTCGCGGGCGATGGTCTGCTCGGAAAAGGAACTGGGGCTGGCCGAGGAGCAGGAGGACATCATCTACCTGCCCGACGAGACGCCCGTCGGCGTGCCGCTCGTCGAAGTGCTGGGCGACTACGTCCTCGACTTCGACATCAAAGGCCCCTTCGGCCACCTGCAATCGGTCTTCGGCATCGCGCGTGAGGTGGCCGCCATCCTCGACCGTCCGCTCCGCCGCGAGGTGCTGGAGGCGGCCTCCCGCCTCGACCTGCGTCCCACCGGGGAGCCGCCCTTCGTCCACCTGGAGATCGCCGACCCCGACCTCTGCCCGCGCTACACCGCGACGATGATCCGCAACGTGCGCATCGCCCCCTCGCCGCTCTGGATGCAGCAGCGGCTCCGCCGGGCCGGGATGCGCCCCATCAACAACATCGTGGACATCACCAACTACGTGATGCTGGAACTCGGCGAGCCGTTGCACGCCTTCGATTACGCCCGTCTCCGCCCGCTGCCCGGCGAGGATCGCCCCGCGATCATCGTCCGCCGCGCGCGGGAGGGCGAGCAGATGGCAACCCTCGACGGCGAGCTGCGCACCTTCGACGGCGAGATGCTCCTCATCACCGACGGCGGCGGACCGATCGCCGTCGCCGGGGTGATGGGCGGACTGGAAAGCGAGGTCGAGGCGGAGACGCGCGACATCCTCCTGGAAGCGGCCAACTTCGACTTCCTCAACATCCGCCGCACCGCCCAGAAGCTCAAGCTGCAGACCGAATCCTCCGCCCGCTTCGGCAAGCGCGTCGATCCGGAACTGGCCTGGGTCGCCGCCGCCCGCGCCGCCGAGTTGATGGCGCAGCTTGCCGGGGGCGAGGTCGAACCGCAGGTCGGCGACCTCTACCCGCGCCGACCGGAGAAGGTCGTCCTCGCCTACCCGCCCGCCCTGGCCGACCGCATCTTGGGCGTGGCAATCGCCCCCGACGAGCAGGCCCGCATCCTCACCGCGCTGGAGTTCGGCGTGGAGCGCGACTCGGAGCCGTGGCAGGTCGCCGTCCCCTCCTTCCGCCAGGATGTGCGCCGTCCCGTCGATCTGGTGGAGGAGGTCGGGCGCATCTGGGGCTACGACCGCTTCCCGCGCACGCTCATCGCCGAGGCGCTGCCGCCGCTGCGCCGCAACCGCGCCCTGGAAGGCGAAGAGCGCCTGCGCGACATCCTCGTCGGCCTGGGGCTGGACGAGGTGATCAGCTACTCGCTCATCGACCCCGCCGACGAGACGGAGCGGCTGGGCGCGGCGGGACGCCTCCCCGACTACCCCGGCGAGGCCGTCCGCCTGCGCAACCCCCTCGCGCCGGAGCGCTCGCAGATGCGGCGCACGCTCCTGCCGGGGATGGCGCGCACCGCCCGCTCGAACCTGCGCTATCTCGAGCGCATCGCCATCTTCGAAGTCGGGCACATCCACTACCGTGTTGCCCCGCCCCGCCCGGAGGAGGGCTTCACCGGCGTGGAGGAGCCGCGCCGCCTCGCCGTCCTCCTCACCGGCCCGCGCGAGGGGCGCTGGTGGCAGCCCACCGACCGCGAGCCGCTGGACTACTTCGACCTCAAGGGCATCGCCGAGGCGCTCCTGCAGCGGCTGGGGCTGCTGGGACGCGAGCGCTGGACGCGCGGCGACCACCCGGCCTTCCATCCGGGGCGCTGCGCCACCGTCGGCGTGGAAGGGAAGCCGCTCGGCACCCTGGGCGAGCTTCATCCGCTCGTCCGCGAGGCCTTCGACCTGCCCGACCGCCCCGTCGCCGTGATGGAGTGGGACGTGGAGGCGCTCCTGGAGGCCGCCGAGCTGGTCCCGCCCGCCGAGCGGCTGCACTTCGTCTCCCCCTACCCGCCCATCCACGAGGACCTGGCGCTGGTGGTGGATGAGGACGTCCCGGCCATCGAGGTGCAGCGGGCCATCCTCAAGGGCGGCTATCCGCTGGTCACGCGGGCGCTGCTCTTCGACATCTATCGCGGCCCGCAGGTCGGCGAGGGGAAGAAGAGCCTCGCCTTCGCGCTCACCTACCAGTCGCCGAGCAAGGCGCTCAACGAAAAGGACGCGGCCAAGCTGCGCAAGCGGATCATCAAGCAGGTGAAGAAGGCGACGGGCGCGATCGTGCGCACCTGGTAGAGGCGAGGGGACAAGGTGAGCGAGCGCCTCTTCGTCCTGGACACCCGTCCGGCGACGGCGCACTTTCCCGGCATCGGGCGCTACGTGCGCAGCCTGGCGGAGGCACTCCCGCCCCTCCTGGCGGAGGATGAGCGGCTCCTGCTGCTCACCCCGTCGAAAGGGGCGGGGCCTTTCTCGCTGCGGCAGCAGTGGGAGATTCCGCTGCGCCTGCGACGACGGCGGGCCGCGCTCTACCACAGCACCTACTACCTGATGCCCTACGTCGGCCTGCCGCCGACGCTCCTCACGCTCTACGACCTCATCCCGCTGCGCTTCCCCGCGCTGAGCACGCCCCGCGCCCGTCTCCTCTTCCGCTGGACGACGACGCTCGCGCTCCGCCGCGCCACGCACGCCCTCGCCATCTCCGAGGCGACGCGGCAGGACTTCCTGCGCACCTTCCGCCTGCCGCCGGAGCGCATCAGCACCGTGCCGCTGGCCGCCGCGCCGCGCTTCCTCCCCCAACCGCCGCAGGTCATCGAGGCGCTGCGCCGTCGGCTCGGCCTGCCGCCGCGCTTCGTCCTCTACCTGGGGAGCAACAAGCCGCACAAGAACCTCGTCCGCCTCGTCGAGGCGTGGGCCGGGGTGGAAGGGCCGGTGCGCCTGGTCATCGCCGGGGCGTGGGATGCCCGCTTTCCCCAGGCGAGGGAACGGGCGGCGGCCTTGGGGCTGGAGGATCGCATCCTCTGGCCGGGGCGGGTGGCCGAGGAGGACCTGCCCGCGCTCTACGCGGCGGCGGAGAGCTTCGTCTTCCCCAGCCTCTACGAGGGCTTCGGCCTCCCCGTGCTGGAGGCGATGGCCTGCGGCACGCCCGTCGCCTGCTCCGCGACCTCCTCGCTGCCGGAGGTGGCGGGCGAGGCGGCGCTCCTCTTCGACCCGACGCAGGTCGAAGCCATACGCGAGGCGCTCCACCGGCTCACCACCGACGCCGAACTGCGGGCGGCGCTCACGGAACGCGGCCTTGAGCAGGCGCGACGCTTCTCCTGGGAACGGACGGCTGCGGCGACGCTGCGTTACTACCGACGCCTCGCCGCCCTCAGGGGACGGTAACCGTCGTGCTCGTGATCAGTTCCGGCTCGTAGAGCGGCAGGAACTGCACGCCCCAAAATTCCACGGTGTAGCTGCCCGACGGCAGACCGTCCACCTCTCCGGCGACATTGTAAGGGCACATACAGCGGCACATCTCGCCGACGTTGGTCTCCACGATGCGGATGACGCCCTCCTCCGCCGTTCCCCCGGCGGAAAAGACGAGTTCGGCGCAACAGACGTAGGGGAGATGATGGACGAAGCGGAAGCCCCCCTCCAGCGGGGTGATCTCGACGCCCGCCCAGGTCGCGTACTGATCCGGCGTAACTTGTTTGTCGCAGGGTATTTCCCGGATGACGCTCTCGGGCGTCTCATCCTCGACGACCTCGCCCGCCCCGTTCACCCGGCCTTCCCAGATCGTCCCCATCGCCGCGTGGCTGAGGGTAACCCGACAGATCGGGTCGGCGGCGACGGCAGGACAGACGAAGGTTACGTTCCAGCGATCGCCGCTGAAGAGGTAGGTTACGGCACCGAGCAGCCCCGGCGGGGTGATATCCAAGCCCTCCCACTTCTGGACCTGCTCCAGGCCGTAGCCGCGCTTTTCGCGCATCCAGTAGTCGAGCAGCGCCGTGAAGCGCGACCACACCTCATCGGGCACGGGGCGCTGCTGCCCCGCAGGGCCTGTATTCGCCCCGGCACTTCCCTCGCAGAAACGGATGGCGCGTCCCGTCGCGTCGGTGTGCGCCTCACGGCGGGCATCCCCCATACGCAGCACGACGCGGTACCCCGGCGTGATGACCTGGGCGCAGATATCATCGGCTTCGGCGCAGCCCAGGCAGGCCGAGGGCCAATCGACCGTCTCCACGGAGACGACCTCGATCTTCTCCTGCGGCACGTCGAATGCTTTGGCCGCCGCTTCCAGGACACGGGCTACGATCATCGAGCTATCCTCCTCCTCGAGCGGGGTACTCACCGGCAGGGGGGACTGAGAGACCGCCGGGGCCGGGACATTCGAAGCCGTCGGGGCGGGGGCAAGCTGTTCGCCCGCCTCCGGCAGCGCCGGAGCCTTGGCGCAGTCGGCCAGCACCATCAGCGCACCCGCCAGGATGACGAAAAGCCACCATCGTCTCATCGCAAACCTCCTCTCCGCCCCGTCGGACGGGGCTTCTTCATCTCTTCAGACGCAGAACAGGGGCGAAAGGTTCCGATTGCCCTCACCGCAGAGCAGCCTATACTCTGCTCAACACGTCGGGAGGTGCGCGATGCACGATCTCCATCAAGCCGTCATCCTGGCCGCGGGCGCTTCGACACGCACGCATCCGCTGACGGTTGATCGTCCCAAGCCGCTGCTCCCCCTCCTCAACCGTCCGCTGCTGCAGTGGACGCTTGCGGCGCTGGACGGCCTCGTCGAGGAGGCGATCCTCGTCGTCGGCTTCCGTCAGGCGATGATCCGACGGGCCTTCGGCGAGCGCTTCGGCAAGCTCCGCCTGCGCTACGTGGAGCAGCGGGAGCCATTGGGCACCGGCCACGCCCTGATGCAGGCCCTCCCCCTCCTGCACGGACGGTTCCTCGTCCTCAACGGCGATGATCTCGTCTCGCGGCGCGATCTGGAGGCGCTGACCGCCTTCCCGCAGGCGCTCCTCACCACCGTGATGGACGATCCCCGCGCCTTCAGCATCGTCGATCTGGATGAGGAAGGGCGCGTCGTGCGCATCATCGAAAAGCCCTCCTCGCCGCCGCCGGGCGCACAGACGAGCATCGGCTTCTACCTGATGGGGCCGGAGGCGATGGAGGCGGTGCGGGCGATCCGCCCCTCCCCGCGCGGTGAGTACGAGTTGACCGATGTCGCCGCGATGATGCCGCCGGAACGGCGTTTCCACGCCGTGGCCGTAGAGGGCTATTGGCTCCCCATCGGCTACCCCTGGAAGCTGCTGGAGGCGACCTGCTTCCTCCTCGAGCACGGCTACACCGCGACGCCGCCATCCGCCGGGGCCGCCATCGAAGGGCCGGTGCTCGTCGATGGAAGCGTCCGGATCGAGGAGGGGGCACACGTCGGCCCCTACGCCGTGCTGGGAGCGGGGGTCCGCGTCGGCGCGGGCGCGGTCGTGCGCGAGAGCGTGGTGATGGCCGGTGCGCTCATCGGGGCGGGCGCGCGGATCGAGGCTTCGGTCATCGCCGAGGGGGCGGTCGTCGGCGCGGAGGTGCGCACGCTGCCCTGCGAAGCACCCTGCACGGCGATCATCCGCTCGCGGGTAAAGGGACGGCTCCTCGAAACGGGGCTGCGCCGCCTCGGCGCGACCATCGGGGCGGGGGCGGTGATCGGTGCGGGGAGCGTGCTGGCCCCCGGCGTCAAGGTCTGGCCGCGGTGCCGTGTCGCGCCGGGGCGCACGTTGACGAGAGACTGCCGACCGGAGAAGGAGGGAGAGCTATGCGCGTGCTCGTAACCGGCGGGGCCGGTTTCATCGGCTCCCACGTCGTCGAAGGGCTGCTGCAGGCCGGGCACGAGGCCATCGTGCTCGACAACCTCAGCCACGGGAAGCGGGACAACCTCCCCGAAGGCACCCCGCTCTACGAAGTGGACGTGCGCGACGGGGAAGGCGTTGCCGCCGTGCTGGCAAAGACCCATCCGCAGGCCATCCTCCACCTCGCGGCGCAGGTTTCCGTCTCCTACTCCGTGGCCTACCCGGCGGAGGATGGGGCCGTCAACATCCTCGGCACGCTCAACCTGCTGGAAGGGGCGCAGCGCCACCGGGTGGAAAAGTTCGTCTTCGCCTCCTCGGTGGCCGTTTACGGCCCGCCGCAATATCTCCCCTGCGACGAGTATCATCCCACCGTCCCCCTTTCGCCCTACGGGATGAGCAAATGGGCGGCGGAATCCTACATCCGTCTCTTCCATCGCCTCTACGGGCTGCGCTACACCATCCTCCGCTACGGCAACGTCTATGGTCCGCGCCAGGATGCGGAGGGCGAGGCGGGCGTGATCGCCATCTTCGTCAGCCGGATGCTGGCCGGGGAGCCGACGGTCATCGACGGCGACGGGCTGCAGACGCGGGATTTCGTCTACGTGGGCGACGTCGCCCGCGCCAATCTGCTGGCCCTCCACGCAGGGGACGGGGAGACCTTCAACCTCGGCACGGGGCGGGCGACCTCCATCGTGGCCCTCTGGCAGACACTGCGCCATCTGACCGGTTACAGCGACGAGCCGGTACACGGTCTTCCGCGCACCGGCGACATCCGCCATATGGTCCTCGACGCCGAGAAGGCCCGCACGAAGCTGGGATGGACGGCGGAGACGCCGCTCGAGGAAGGGTTGCAACGCACCATCGCCGCCTGGTCACGCAGCTAAGGCGTTTGTCCCCTCTTTCGATTGTGGTACAATCCGCCCGCCTGGGGGTGGAAAAGACGCCCGCGGGTCTTTTTTATCCGCTCATCCATCCCAACTGCGGAGGAAAGCAATGCCACAACGTCCGGTCTACCTGACGCCGGAGGGGTATGCCCGACTGCAGGCGGAATACGACTATCTCGTCAAGGCTCGCCGCCAGGAAGTTGCCCGACGGCTACACGCCGCCCTCGAAGAGGGTGAATTGATCGAAAACGGGGAGTTGGAGGAGGCCCGCCGCGAGCAGGCCTTCGTCGAGGGGAAGATCGCTGAACTCGAAGAGCAGCTTCGTCACGCGGTGATCATCGACGCGCCGCAGGGCGAGCAGGGCACCATCGCCTTGGGGAGTCAGGTTACGGTGCAGGAAGAGGGCGCGGACGCCGTGGAGGTCTATCACATCGTCGGCTTCGCGGAGGCCGACCCCCGCGTGGGCAAAATTTCCAACGAATCCCCCTTGGGCAAGGCTCTGCTCGGCAAGCGGGCAGGCGACGAAGCGATCGTCCACGCCCCGGCAGGGGATATCGTCTTCCACATTCTGAAAGTCGAGTAACGCACGAGCGAGGAAGGCACTATGGAACTCAACGAACTGGAGCGGCTGCGCGTCGAGAAGCTGAGGCTTCTGCGAGAGGCGGGGATGGAGCCGTACCCGGCTCGCGTCCACCGCACGCACAGCGCCGCCGAGGCGGTTGCGGCCTTCGAGGCTGCGGAGGAGCAGGGAGAAGCGGCTCCGGAGGTCATCGTGGCCGGTCGGATCGTCGGCATCCGCATCCTGGGCAAGGTGGCCTTCGCGCACATCGAGGACGGGACGGGCAAGATTCAGCTCTTCCTGCGCAAGAACGACCTCGGCGAATCGCTCTACACGCTCTTCAAGCGGGCCTTCGATCTGGGCGACTTCGTCGAAGCCGGAGGGCCGCTCATCCGCACGCGCACGGGCGAGATCAGTGTGCAGGTGCAGTCGCTGCGCATGCTCGCCAAGGCGATCACCCCCCTCCCTTACCCGAAGGAGTACCGCGACGAGGAGGGCAACCTCAAGCGCTACGCCGCCTTCTCCGACGTGGAGGAGCGCTATCGCCAGCGCTACGCCGACCTCGCCGTCAACCCGGAGGTGCGGGAGATCTTCCGCAAGCGCTCTCTGATGATCCGCGCCCTGCGCCGCTGGCTGGATGACCACGGCTACCTGGAGGTCGAGACGCCCATCCTCCAGCCGATCTACGGCGGGGCGGCGGCGCGACCCTTCGTCACCTACCACAATCAGCTCAAGCAGAAGCTCTACCTGCGCATCTCCTTCGAACTCTACCTCAAGCGCCTGCTCGTGGGGATGTACGAGGGCGTCTACGAACTGGGGCGCGATTTCCGCAACGAAGGCGTCTCCTACAAGCACAATCCGGAGTTCACCCAGCTCGAACTCTACCGCGCCTACACCGATCTCTACGGGATGATGGAGACGGCGGAGCAGCTCATCGCCTACGCCGCCCGGGAGGTCCTGGGGACGATGCAGCTTCCCTACCAAGAGCACACCGTCGATCTCACCCCGCCGTGGCGGCGCGTCGCCCTGCACGCGGTCATCCGGGAAGGGACAGGCATCGATTACCGGCAGTTCCCCGATGCCGAGAGCCTGCGTGCGGAGATGCGTCGGCGCGGCTACGAGGCCGCCGAGGAGGCGAGTTGGGGGCATCTGGTGGACAATCTCCTTTCCGAGGTCGAACCCTCCCTCATCCAGCCGACCTTCGTCTACGACTACCCCAGCGCCATCTCTCCCCTGGCCAAGCAGAAAGCCGATGACCCCACGCACGTCGAGCGTTTCGAGCTGTTCATCGGCGGGATGGAACTGGGGAATGCCTTCACCGAACTGAACGATCCCTTCGAGCAGGAGCGGCGCTTCCTCCAGCAGGGGCGGGCCTACGAGGCGGGCGACGAGGAGGCCCACCCGATGGACACGGACTACCTGCGGGCGATGAAGTACGGGATGCCGCCCAACGGCGGCTTTGGGCTGGGCATCGACCGCCTGGCGATGCTCTTCACCGACCGCCATTCCATCCGCGAGGTGCTGCTCTACCCCCACCTGCGCCGGAAGGAAGGCTGACTACCCTCGAAACGCCTGCCCCGTTCCGCCTTCGCCTCTTGCGAAGCCTGCGAAGGCGGGTATACTCGTACCGTTGCAAAGAAGAATGCACCCTTACCCCGACCGAAAGGAGACCCCTCTCGATGGCCTCGTGGGACAAGTTACAGAAAAAGTTGGCAAGCCTGCAGGGAAGGACGCTGGCCGCCGCTGCGCTCATCTGGTTCCTCCTGCTCTTCGCCGGTCTCTTCTGCCTGCTGAGCGGTTACGTCCTGCCGCAGGCGGAGGAAGATGCCCCCATCACCGCGCAGCAGCAGGCCGTCGTGCCCACCGTCCCCGTTCCGCCCAACGCGGCGGCCTCGACCGCCACGCTCCCGGCGCAGACCATCACCATCCCCACGCCCACCCCGCTGCCGCCGGACGCCACGCCGGTAACCGATCCCAACGCCCTGCCGCCGCTCCCCTGGGGCGAGTTCGGCTACGGCATCGCCGCGCAGATGGTCATTCCCGTCGTCGGCGACTACAGCTACACACCGCGCCAAATCCACGATATGCTCGGCTTCAACTGGGTCAAACAGCAGATGCGCTGGCGCGACATCTACCCCCAGCAAGGGGAAGCGCATTGGGAACTCTACGATCCCGCCATCCAGGTCGCCCACGAGATGGGGCTGAAGGTGATGATCAGCGTCGTGGATGCCCCCCTCTGGGCACGCGACTACGTGGACGACGATCCCCTCGGTGCCCCTCCCGCCGATCTCCAGCTCTTTGCCGACTTCCTGGGCGAGTTGGTCGATCGCTACCCCGGCCAAATCCAGGCCGTCGAAGTGTGGAACGAGGAGAACCTGAACCGCGAATGGGACACGGCGGACGGGCTCAACCCCGAACGCTACGTCGAGATGCTGCGCCTGGCCTACCAGGCGATCAAGAGCCGCGACGCCACCATCGTCGTCATCAGCGGGGCGCTTTCCCCCACCGGCGTTACGCAGGAAGACCCGGACAAGCCGGGACGCCTGCTCTATATGGACGACTACGCCTACCTGCAGCGGATGATCGACGCCGGTTTCCTCGACTACGTGGACTGCGTCGGCGCTCACCACAACGGTATCAACATGCCGCCCGACGTCGGCTGGAACGAGGGGTACAACGACCCGACGGCGCAATTCCGCGGCCCCTTCGACTCGCCGCATCATTCCTGGTCCTTCAAGAGCACGCTGTGGGACTATCACGCGATGATCCAGGCGGCGGGCTATTCGACCCCTCTCTGCATCACCGAATTCGGCTGGGCCTCCGCCGAGGGCTGGACGCAGGTGCCCCCCGGCTTCGAGTTCGCCTGGGACAACACCCTCCAAGAACAGGCCGAATGGGACGTGGAGGCCTTCCAACTGATGCGTCAATGGGGCTTCGTGCGCCTCGCCTTCCTGTGGAACCTGGACTACGCGCAGAAGGGCGGGATGGGCGAGACCGACCCGAACGCGCCTTACAGCATCCTCGACTTCAACGGCGCGCCGCGGCCTGCCTTCGATGCGCTTTCCCGAATGCCGAAGATCCCCTGAGGGAGGGAAGCCCCGCCGCGGCAGCGCCCATCCACCCCGGCCATTCTGTGGTACAATGGAAGCGGAGCAGGCCAGGTGGTCGCGCCTCTCAACCAGGGGGCGAGGAAAGTCCGGACTCCACAGGGCACGGCGCCGGGTAACACCCGGACGGGGCGACCCGTGGAAAGGGCCACAGAAACAGACCGCCGACCCTGTGTCGGCAAGGGTGAAAAGGTGGTGTAAGAGACCACCGGCGCGTCGGGTAACCGGCGCGGCCAGGCAACCCCCGCCGGGAGCAAGGCCAAGCAGGCGGGAAGGCGCATCCGGGGGGCGGCCCGTCCCCTCCCTTCGGGGCAACCGCCGGGTAGGCCGCGTGAGGCGGCGGGTAACCGCCGTCCCAGATAGATGACCACCCCCCCTTTGGGGACAGAATCCGGCTTATCGGCCTGCTCCAGGAAGCAAGCCCCCGACCTTTGTCGGGGGCTTCTTCGTTTCCCGTCCTTACTCCACCCAGAGCGGGACGAAGTCGAACTTGTCCACGTCCACCAGCCCCTGGTCGGTGAGCTTGAGCTTGGGGATGACCTCCAGCGCGAGGAAGCCGAGTTGCATCATCGGGTCGTGGAGCGGTGAACCAAGCTCGCGCACCGCCTGGAGCAGGGCCTCCATCTGCGTCTCTACCTCCGTCAGCGGCGCGTCGGACATCAGCCCGGCGATGGGAAGCGGCACCTCCGCCAGCACCCGATCGCCCTCCGCCGCGACCAGCCCTCCGCCCATCGCCGCGATAGCCTCGACAGCGGTCCGCATCGAACGATCGTCCGCACCGGCGACGGTGATATTGTGGCAGTCATGCCCCACGCTCCCCGCGATCGCGCCGCGCTTCAGCCCCAAGCCGTGGATGAAGCCCAGGCCGACGTTGCCCGTCCCTCGGTGGCGCTCGACCACGGCCAGCTTGAGCATATCACGTGCCGGATCGGCGACGGCCTCTCCATCGACGATCTTCGCCTCCATCACCACCTCGCCCGTAACGACCTGGTCGGGGATGAGTTGAATGACGCGCAGGCGCGTGCCCTGTGCAGGGATGCGGAAAGAAAGCCGCGCCGGGTCGAGGTGGACGGTATCGCGCACCGCCCGGTCGTCCACCGGCGGCTCGCTCCATGCGCCGAAGGGATGTCCCTCCCGCGCGACGATGCGCCCGCCGCTGAAGACGATCTCGGCGGAGAAGGCCTCCAGCGACGGCGTCACGACGAGATCGGCGCGGCGACCGGGGGCGATCGCACCGCGATCCTTGAGTCCAAAGGCCTCCGCCGCGTTGAGCGTCGCCATCTGCACCGCCGTGATGGGCGGGAGGCCGTTGGCGATCGCCAGGCGCAGCAGGTGGTCGATGTGGCCCTCGTGGAGGAGATCGGCGGGGTGGCGATCGTCGGTAGCGAAGGCGAAGCGGCGGCTGTTGGCCGGGGTGATGGCGGGCAGGATGGCGAGCAGGTTCTTGGCCGCCGTGGCTTCACGCGCAAGGACGTAGATGCCGAGACGGGCCTTTTCCAGCGCCTCCTCCGCCGTCATACTCTCGTGGTCGGTAGAGGGACCGGCGGCGGCGTAGGCCTGGAGCCATGCACCGGTGATGCCGGGGGCGTGGCCGTCGATGTGGTCTCCATAGAAGGCGAGGAGCTTTTCCAGCGCACCGGGCAATCCCAATACCGCTCCGGGCACATTCATAAACTCCGCCAGGCCGAGGACGCGCGGCAGATCACGCAGGGCGAGCAGGTCCTCCGCTTCCAGCACTGCGCCGGAGGTGCCCATATGCGTCGCCGGGACGCAGGAGGGGAGGTTGATGAAGACGGTCAGCGGCAGCCCCTCCGAGGCGGCGAGCATGTAGCGGATGCCCTCCGCGCCGCAGACGTTGGCGATCTCGTGCGGATCGGCGATGACCGTCGTCGTCCCCCGTGGGACGATGGCGCGGGCGAACTGCGGCGGCGTGACCATCGAGGATTCGATGTGCACGTGCGTATCGATCAGGCCGGGGATGAGATAGCTCCCCTCCAGATCGATGATCGCCTCGCCCTCGTAGCCCTCTCCCACGGCGGCGATCCATTCCCCCGCCAGGGCGACATCGGCTTCCAGGATTTCGCCGGTGAAGACGTTGACCACCTTCGCGTTCTTGAGCAGCAGATCGGCCGGCTCATCGCCACGGGCGACGGCCAGCAGATGGAGAAAGGCTTGCTTGTCCATAGGGGCCTCCTTGTGCTGAGCTTGTTGCCTCCATTATAGTCGCGGGCGGGGGAGGGGACAAGAGGAACGAACGCCGTCCGATGTTTACGGTTGCCGGTCGACCAGCAGCAGGGCGCTGACGGGTGGGAGGGCAACCTCGCCGGAGATTGGCCGGTAAGTGAGCGAGCCTTCCCAGTCGCCTTCAGGGCCCACTTCCCCGCCGCCGACGGGGATGACCCGGAAGCTGCCGTCCGGCACGGTGCAGGTGAGCGTGCGGTCGGCGGAGGGATTGACGATGACCATGCCCCGCTCGAAGCGCCGCAGGTAGAGCCCCGCTTCCGTCCGGCTGTAGGCGGCAAGGGGTGCGCCGAGGTCGAGGGTGTACTCCGGGTAGTAGAGCAGGGCATGGCTGTTTGGGTGCTCGGCATCGGTCATCGAAAAGACGACCTTGTCCCGGCTCACGAGCAGATAGCTGCCGACGGCAAAGAGCCGCTTGGCTATGTCGGTGTTCAGATTGGGCTGTTCCTTGACGATGAGGGCGATGAACTTGTCGGGGTGCCGCTCCGTCAGCTCGATGGCCGCCTGCCACGATGCCTCGCCCAGGTAATCTCCCTTCCGGGGACGGAAGGCGAAGGTCTCCCACATCCCGCCGTCGGTATAGGCCAGGCTGTCTTCCGCGCCGTGCTGATTGTGCAGGCCGTTGAAGATGACCACCTTGTCGGGCAACTGCATCTTGATGTAGCGCAGTGCGCGGACCCGATCATCGTGCCACCTGCCCAAATCGTAGTCGTCCGGCATCACCCCGTTGACGGCGTGTGGGTTGAGCCAGTGGCTGGCCGAGTCGATGAAGAGGCCGTCGTAGCCGTAATCGTGAACCTGCGCCGCGGCGGTGATCGCGTAGTAGTTGATCCAGTGGTCGAGGGCATCGGGCGTATCTTCATCCACGAAATCGCCGGGGTTCATCAGCCAGGAATTCCAGATCGTCCGGATGCGCCTGCCGTCGTGGTGCAGGAACATCGACTCGTGAGCGTCGATGTGCGCCCAGTCGAACTGCGTGAATCCCTCCCACGTGCCCTGGATGGAGCGGTAGAGGAAGAGCTGCGGCTGCCGGATGGTTTGCCTGACCTCCTCGCTCAGATAAGGGGTCATCACGTCGTAGAAGTTCCGGTTGAGGAAGGCGATCTGCGCCGGAGTCAGACTGCGGGTAACACGGGCTCCGAGCCGGAAGTTGGGCGATGTCAGGCTCTCCGTCGAGGGGGTGAGGGAGGCTGTCGGCGGAAGAGTGGCCGAGGGGCTTTGGGCCGGTGTGGAGGGGGCGGTATTCAGGCTGCAGGCCAGGAGCGCCAGGCAAAGGAAGAGCGTACTCAGCGGGACGCCGATGCTGCGATGCATAGCAACCTCCCTTCTGCGCGGGCCGATCAGGGGGCGTGGGGAGCGGACGCCATCTGAAAAGAGTATAGCACAGGGGAGGAGGGAGGACAACTTCCGCCGTGTCGGTTGGTTGACATCGCCAAGCGTTGGTTTATAATGCCGCCGCCTATCAAACAACGAAGGAGCAAGGGATGCCGGAAGAAACGACAACGACGCAACCCGCCTCGATCAAGGACTTGAAGCCCAAGATGAAGCTGGAGGGCACGGTAACGCGAACCGAGCTTTACGGGGCCTTTGTGGACCTGGGCCTTGAACGAGAGGGAATGATCCACATTTCCCGCATGGCACGCCGCCGTGTGAACAAGGTCAGCGACAAACTCAAGGTCGGCGACAAGGTTACCGTCTGGGTGGTCAATGTCGATCAGGAGCAGGGCCGCATCGGGCTGACGATGGTCGAGCCGCCCGCCGTGGATTGGGACGAACTGGCCGTCGGGCAGGTCCGCAAGGGAAAAGTCGTCCGCCTGGAACGGTACGGGGCCTTCGTCGATATCGGTGCCGAGCGTCCGGGGCTTCTTCACGTGAAGGAGATGGGGCACTACGTGCGCAATCCCTCCGAGGTCGTCAAGGAAGGGGAGGAGGTCGAGGTACGCATCATCGGCCTCAACCCCCGCAAGCACCAGATCGACCTGAGCATGGATTTGGGCGACAGCGACGAGGCGGAGGTCGAGGAAGAAGAACCTATGCTTTCCCCGATGGAGATGGCCTTCCGCCGCGCCCAGAGCCAGAACGCGAAAAAGCGCTCTCGCGGCAGCAGGCGCAAGCGCCACCAGTACGACGACGAGTGGGAGGAGATCTACCGCCGCACGCTGGATCGCGCGTAGAGTCCGGCAGAGGCACGAGGCGAACGGATGCCATTCCGTTCGCCTCGTTGTATGTCTCGCTCAGCCCCGCGGCACGAAGCGATAGCCGTGCCCGCGCACGGTAACGATGTACTCGTGCTCTCCGTCCAGTTCGGCCAGCCGTTCGCGCAGGCGATAGACCAGCGCATCGACGGCCTGGTCGGTAACCCCGCCTAACGCCTCCGGCCAGACGGCTTCGATCACCTCCTGGCGGCTGACGACGCGCCCCCCGGCCCCCACCAGCAGGGCGAGGAGCCGGAATTGCTGGGGCGAAAGGGGCGGTTCGAGTTCGCGGCGACCGAGCGTGACCCGGCGCGTCGCCTCGTCCACCTGCAGTACCGCGATGCCCGCCTTGCGCACCGACGACTGCCTCGGCTCCATCAGCCCTTCGAGGGGCAAAGTGGCGTCGCCATGCACGAAGCCGATGCGCACCGTCCCCGCCAGGACGATCTCGTCGCCGTCCTGGAGGCGGTAGGGCTGGCCGAGGACGGCCTCACCGTTGACCCAGGTGCCGTTCTTGCTCCCCAAATCGCGCAGCAGATAGCCCTGCGCGTCGCGCTGGATGCGGGCGTGGAAGCGCGAGACTTGCCGTTCCCCGAAGACGATATCGCAGTCCGCCGAACGGCCCAAGGTGAAGCTCTCCTTTTCCAGTGGCCACCGTGTACCGGCCAGCGAGCCTTCGTACACCACCAGCAGGGGTGGATTCTCCTCTTTGACCACATCGACCTCCTTTCATCCCTCAGGAGCGGCGCTCCCTCCTGCACACTGCATTGACAGCCCCTCTCCTCACGTTATCATATCCCTATGGCCCAACTGCTGACAAGCGGCACGCTGCTGAAGGACCGATACCGCATCGTCGCGCCCATCGGGCAGGGCGGGATGGGCGCGGTCTATCGCGCCGAGGATACGCTCCTCCCCGGTCGCCTCTGTGCCGTCAAGGAGCTTGCGCTCGGCCCCGACTTCGAGCGGGAGGCCGCCGAGCAACTCCGGCAGCAGTTCCGCCGCGAAGCCTCCATCCTCGCCCGCCTCGATCACCCCAACCTCCCCAAGGTCTCCGATTACTTCAGCGAGGGCGACCGCGAGTATCTGGTGATGGACTACGTCGCCGGAAACGATCTCAGCCTGGTGGTCAACGAGGCCCGCTCCCGCGGCGAGTTCCTGCCGCAAGAGCGAGTACTCGCCTGGGCCGATCAGCTCTGCGATGCGTTGACCTACCTGCACACCCAATCGCCCCCCATTCTCCATCGGGACATCAAGCCCTCCAACATCAAGCTGACGCCTTCCGACCTCATCAAGCTGGTGGACTTCGGCCTGGTGAAGGTGCTGGCGACCGACGAGGAGCGGACGATCACCGTCGTGCAAGGGCGCGGGACGGCGGCCTACACGCCCCTCGAACAGTACGGCGACGACGAGACGCACACCAGCATCCGCAGCGACATCTACGCCCTCGGCGCGACGCTCTACCATCTGCTGACCGGCTTGCCGCCCGCCACGGCCCGCCAGCGCTTCCTCGATCCGGAAGCCTTCGTGCCGCCGCGCACCATCAATCCGCACATCTCCCCCGTCGTGGAAGAGGCCATCCTGCAGGCGATGGCACTTCATCCCAACGACCGCCCGCCCGATGTGGAGAGCTTCCGCCGCCTCCTGCACCGACCCTCGACGCCGCTGACGCGCCTGCGCACCTCGCTGCAGGCGGAGCCGCGGCCCGACTGGCGGATGGCCTTACGCCGTCATCTCCCCTTGCTGATGGCGGCGCTGTTCCTCGTGGCCGTCGCCGTCCTCCTCACGCCATGAGCGCCCCGCGCCCCAGACGGCCACGCCGCCGACGGTGAAGGCGGCCACGCCCAGCCACCATTCGTGCCCCATCAGCCGATAGAGCCATTCGGGGCGCAGCCAGCGGACGAGGATGAGGATGGCGATGTACCCCAACGCCCCGCCGATCAGCGCCCAGCCTATCGAGGCTATGCGCCGCTCCGGCGGGGGCGGCTGTGCGGCCCCCGTCCAGCCCAGCACGAGGAGGAGCAGGAGCAGTCCCACGCCTCCGGCACCCCAGCCTAACATCCGGGCGCGGCGCGGACGCGGCTCGGCCAGCGGATGCGGCAGCTTGGGCTCGTCTTTCGGCGCGGGCGTCGGTGTCGGCGCAGCCGTCGGTTCGGGCGTGGGCGTGATGGCGATCATAATCACCGATTGCCCCTCTCGAATGGTCAACTGCAGGTGGTAACGCGGCGGCACCGGCTCGGAACGGACGGTGATGTCCAGTTGCCCCACGCGATCCAGCGTAACCGTCGTCGCGGCGACGCCGTCCCTCGTCTCCGCCTCCAAGGTCTCGACCCGGTCTTCCTGCGGGTAGGTGAGGATGAATTCGACCGGCGTGCCGTCGGGGACGGGATGGCCGTTGTGATCGACGATCACGCTCGTCCGCAGGCGGATCACGTCGTCCTGGCGGATGGCGGCCATCGCGTCCTCGGTCATCGGCTGCCCCTTCTCGTCCACCAGCGAAAGGGCGATCGTCTGGCGCGGATCGGGCATCGTGACCGTCTGCAGGTCGTAGCTCAGCGCCGGGATGCTGACCGGCGACGCGCCCTCCGCGGGCAAATCCTGGAAGAGCGCCTGGATACCGGCACGGAGGAACAGTCCGCCCTGTCCGTAGAGCGCGTAGTAGAGCGCGAGCTTGCTCACCTCCGTGCTGTCCAGTTCGTAGGGCGGTCCGAAGTCGATGACGGCGAGCTTGCCGGAGACGAGGTCCGCCTCGCGGTCGAGGAAGAGCTTGAGGGCCAGCGAATCCGGACGCCCGGCCTCCAGACCGGTGAAGAAGAAGGCGATCCAGTCGGCGCGGCGTGTCGCCTGGAAGAGATCGGGATAGGCTTCCGGCGCATCGAGTGCCGCCTTCAGTTGGGCGAAGGTGTAGAGTTGGAGCGCGTCGCCGGAGACCTGTCCGGACCCTTGCGGGCCGTAGAGCGTGAGCAGGGTGTGCAAGACGTCGCTCGTGACCATCGTCGCGTAAGGCTGCAGGCCGGGAAGCGCCATCCGACTCTCCTCGACGAAGAGGACGATGCGATCGCCCTCCTCCGGCGGCGGCAGCGTGTCGTCGGAAAAGGGGGCCAGCCGCGTCAGGGCGGAGGTGGCGACCTGTGCCGAGACGGTCGTCCCTTCGCCCAGCGCGGCGAGGGCTTCCTCCTCGGGCCGGAGCACCGCCTCCAGTGAGGTGCGGGGGTACAGGCGCAGCTTCAGGCTGAGGACGCGGTGCAGCGCCTCGTCAACGCGGCTGCGGAAGGTGTCGTCGCTTTCGTAGAGTTGCGTGAGGAAGTCCAGCGTGTCGCGCACGCTGGCGAAGTGGCTTTCCCAGCGGCCATCGTTGGCGTAATGGTCGAGGATGATGAGATCGTTACCGGCGAGAATGGCATCGCGGGCGATGCGCCGCACGTTGAAGCTCGTCCCGGTGGGATCGTCGAAGCGGCGGATGGAGGGCATGCCGAGATTGTCGGCGATCATCAGCCCGCCGCCTTCGCGCCACGGCTTGATGGTCTCCAGGGCAAGCTGGAGGGTCTGGGGATCGAGGCTGATGGGGCGGGTGGACATGCGGATGTTGCCCTGGAAGCCGCGGTAGCGGATGTGGGTTACGAGGAAGCCGTCGGCGACGCTCTCGCTGCCGGGAAGATCGGCGGCGGTGGCGAAGAAGGGGGCCAGTTCGATCTGCTTGAGCTGCTCCAGGGATTTCTGCACCGTCGGCACCTCTTCGGCGACGGGACGGTCGGCGCTCCCCAAACCGGGGAAGTGGGCGGGGACGACGGCCAGATGCCCGTCGCTGCCCTGATGGAGGCCGCGCACGTAGGCCATCCCCAGTTCGCCCACCCAGAAGGGGTCGCCGCCGAAGACGCCGACCCCCAGATCGGCGGGATCGCCGGGCTTGGGCGTGTAGAGCACATCCAGATTAGGCCCCAGGTAGAGGTTGACCCCCAGCGCCGAAAGCTCCCGCCCCATCACCTGCCCTGCCGCCTCGGCCAGGGGACGGCTCCACGTGGCTCCGAGCGCCATCTGCGTGGGGGCGGGCGTCGTGCCGGAGATGAGCGTGCTCATCGGCTGCCCATCGACGTCGGCGCGGAGGGCGACGAAAAGGGGCACGTAGGGCGACTGCGCGGGGATCACGCCCCCCGCCGTGGGGAGCATCAGGGCACGCGAGGCTTCCCAGGCGTCGTTTTGCAGCGTCTGCGTCAGCGAGATGATCTGCGTCGGCTCGGCGGGCAGCGTGGGGCCGAAGTTCCCGTTCTCCGGCGCGAGGATCACCCCGCCGATGGCGTAATCGGCGATGAGCGCGGCGATCTCCGACTCGTGCCCCGCGTCGGTGCCGGGGAAGGCGACCAGCGCCAACTGTCCCACCCGCATCCGGGGGGGCATGGCATCGATGATCTGCTCTATCGGGTCGCCGCCCTCCTGGGCCTCTGCTTCGGGGGGGACAAGCATCAGCGCGAGCAAGAGGGCGAGAACCACACGCCACAGACGATGGGGCGTCATGAATTCTCCTCCGTTCCTATTCTACCCATCCGGGGGCATGGCGCAACCGCGGCAAGGGTGGGGCGCTTGCCTGCGCGGGGAACGGCGCTGCGTCGCTCAGTCCGTGGCGGCGCGGATGAGGTCGGCGGCGATGTGGGCGGCCTCCTCCACCGATCCGCCCTCCTCCAGGAGGACGGCGACGGCGTAGCGCGGCACCTCGGCGGAGTTGAGGCCGACGAACCAGGCGAGTCGCCGTCCCTCACCGGCGACGGCCTCCCCGCGCTGGCCGATGATGCCCTCGACGGTCGGCAGGGCCTGGAGCAGCCGGGCGGCCATCTCCGGCGTGGTGAAGCGCCGCGGCTCGCCCTGCACCGTATTGCAGCCGGGGGGCGGGTCGATGAGCAGCCGCAGGGGCACGGCGACGCCGCCGTTGCCTAAGGCAGCGGCGACCCCGGCCATCTGCAGCGGCGTGACGAGCAGCCTGCCCTGCCCCGCAGCCTCCGACGCGGGATCGATGAGGTCGGGCAGCCGGTCGGCGGCGACGGTGGGCAGCGTGAAGGTCGGGGCCGTCGTCAGCCCCCAGCGTGCGAAGCCGGCACGCAGCGCCTCGCCGCCCAGACGCTCCCCCGCTGCGGCGAAGGGCGCGGGGCAAACGCCGTGCAGCGCGGCGATCCAGTCGTCGCCTTCGGGTGGCTGCAGGCAGTGCAGGGTGGTGCCGTCGATGGCGAGCGGCGCGCTCAGAGGCTCTGTCGGCGCGAGGAGGGGGTCGTTGCGCCAGATCGTCTCCAGGATGACCGGCTGGAGGACGCTGCCGGGCTGGGCCAATCCCTGCGTGGCACGGTTGAGGAGGGGGGCATCGGTGGCCCGGCTCAGTTGCTCCCACGCCGTGGCGACCTGTGCCGGATCGAAGGTCGGCGCGGAGGCGAGGACGAGGACCTCGCCGGTGTGCGCGTCGAGGAGGACGGCGGCCCCCGCCTTCCCCGCCAGCGCCTGCTCCGCCCGTGCCTGGAGCGCGGCGTCGATGGTGAGGACGACGTCCGTCCCCTGGGGAGGGCGGTGCGTGAAATCGTGCCAGAAGCGCCCCCGTTCCTCCGTCTCGCCGCGCAGCGCCCGGTCGCAGACGGCCTCGATCCCCGCCGTGCCGTAGTTGACCGTCGCGTAGCCGACGACGGGAGCGGCTTCGGGACGGGGGTAGGTGCGCTCGACGTAGCCCTCCTCGTCCACACGGATGTCGGCCAGCGGCTCCCCGCGGCGGTCGAGGATGCGTCCCCGCCGGATGCGCATCTCGGCCAGGATGCGCCGCGGGTTGGTCGGCCAGGCGCGCAGGCGGTCGCTGCGCCAGACGGCCCAGAAGCCGGTGCCTAAGGCGGCGAGGGCCAGCAGCAGGAGCAGCCCCGTCCCCAGGCGCTTGGCCGTCGTCCTCAGCGCGGGCGGGGCCTCGCCCAAGGGGAGCGTCATGCTCAGGG
>JALXBP010000035.1 GCA_026991395.1 Anaerolineae bacterium
AGAAGGTGCGCGAACGAGTTCCCAAGCTCCTGCGGATGTTCGCCCATCACCGTGAAGAGGTGGACGAAATCGGCGCGGGAGACATCGGGGCGACGGTAGGGCTGAAACGCAGCTTCACCGGCGACACGCTGAGCGCCGTCAACGCCCCCATCGTCCTGGAAAGCATCCGCTTCCCCGAACCGGTCATCTCCGTTGCCGTCGAGCCGAAGACGATCGCCGATCAGGATCGGCTCAACGAGGCCCTGCGGCGGCTGGCGGAGGAGGACCCCACCTTCCGCGTCCGCCTCGACGAGGGGACGGGGCAGACCATCATCTCCGGTATGGGCGAACTTCATCTGGAAGTCCTCGTCGATCGCATGCTGCGCGAGTTTCGCGTCGCCGCCAACGTCGGCAAGCCCCGCGTCGCCTACAAGGAGACGATCTCCCGTACCGCCCGCGGCGAGGCCACCTTCGACCATCTCCTGGCGGGCAAGCCGCAATATGCCCGCGTCGTCCTGGAGGTGGAGCCTGCCGAGCCGGGAGAGGAGGCGCGCTTCGAGAACCGGATGCCGCAGGACTTCCCGCGGCACTTCGTGGAAGCGGTGCGGGCGGCGGTGATGGAGTCGATGGACAGCGGCTTCCTGGCGGGCTATCCCGTCGTCGGCGTCCTCGTCCGGCTGGTGGATGCCGACTTCGACCCGGAGCTTTCCACGGAGATGGCCTTCAAGGCGGCGGCGAGCGAGGCTTTCCGGCATGCCGTCGAGGCGGCCTCGCCTGTCCTCCTGGAGCCGGTGATGGAAGTCGATGTCGTCGCGCCGGAGAGCTTCGTGGGCGATGTGCTGGGCGACCTCAACGCCCGCGGGGCCGATATTCAGGCGATGGAACCCCGTCCAGGCGGGGTGCAAGCGGTGAGGGCATACGCGCCGCTGGCGCGAATGTTCGGATATGCCACCGACCTGCGCAGTATGACACAAGGTCGGGGCACGTTTACGATGGAATTTCACCACTATCAACCGGTGGATTCCAGGCAGATGGATGCCATCCTCTACGGGATGTAGCATCCCCAAACTCATCAATTCAAAAGATCACACGAAGGAGAGGGAAGGAATGGCTAAGCAGAAGTTTGAGCGGACGAAGCCTCATGTCAACGTCGGCACGATTGGCCATATTGACCATGGCAAGACCACGTTGACGGCGGCGATCACGAAGACGTTGTCCCTGAAGGGGTGGGCGGACTACAAGCCCTATGATGAGGTGGCGAAGGCCGATGCGAAGATGTTCCGCCGCGATGCCACCAAGATCCTGACGGTGGCCATCTCCCACGTCGAGTACGAGACGGAGAAGCGCCACTACGCGCACGTGGACTGCCCCGGCCACCGCGACTACATCAAGAACATGATCACCGGCGCGGCGCAGATGGACGGCGCGATCCTCGTCGTCTCCGCCGTCGATGGCCCGATGCCGCAGACCCGCGAGCACATCCTCCTGGCGCGCCAGGTCGAGGTGCCCGCCATCGTCGTCTTCCTCAACAAGGTGGACCTGATGGACGATGAGGAGTTGCTGGAGCTGGTCGAGCTGGAGATCCGCGAGCTGCTCAGCTCCTACGGCTACCCCGGCGACGAGACGCCCATCGTGCGCGGTTCCGCGCTCCAGGCGCTGGTCAGCGAGAGCAAGGACCCCGACGCGCCCGAATATCAGCCCATCTGGGAGCTGATGCGCGTGGTCGATGAGTACATCCCCACGCCGGAGCGCGCCGAGGACAAGCCCTTCCTCATGCCCATCGAGGATGTCTTCTCCATCAAGGGGCGTGGTACGGTCGTGACCGGTCGTGTCGAGCGCGGTACGTTGACCCCGAACAGCGAGGTGGAAATCATCGGCCTGCGCGAGAAGCCGATCAAGACGGTCGTTACCTCGATGGAGATGTTCCACAAGATTCTGGACAAGGTCGTCGCGGGCGACAACGCCGGTCTGCTGCTGCGCGGCGTCGGGAAGGACGAGGTTACCCGCGGTATGGTCGTCGCCAAGCCCGGCTCGATCAAGGCGCACACCAAGTTCGAGGCCGAGGTCTACGTCCTGCGCAAGGACGAGGGCGGTCGCCACAAGCCCTTCTTCAGCGGCTACAAGCCCCAGTTCTACATCCGCACGATGGATGTAACCGGCACGGTAACGCTGCCCGAGGGCGTGGAGATGGTGATGCCCGGCGACAACACGCGCATGACCGTCGAGCTGATTGCGCCCGTCGCCATCGAGGAAGGCTCCCGCTTCGCCATCCGCGAAGGTGGCCTGACCGTCGGCGCAGGCGTCATCACCAAGGTGCTGGAGTAAATCGGCGAGAGCCGTCAGACACAATCCAACAGGTGGTTTATGACTAAGCAACGTATTCGCATTCGGCTGAAGGGATACGATCACCGCATCATCGACGAATCCGCACGTCGGATCGTGGAGGCGGCGGAGCGGACGGGAGCACGGGTCGTCGGCCCGGTGCCCTTGCCGACGCGCATCGAGCGCTTCACCGTGCGCCGCTCCACCTTCATCGACAAGGATAGTCACGAGCACTTCGAAATCCGTACCCACAAACGGCTGATCGACATCCTGGAGCCGGATTCGAAGACCATCGACACGCTGATGCGGCTGAACATGCCGGCAGGCGTGGACATCGAGATCAAGCTCTAACGAACCCACCGGCGTATGGATTGTCTGCCACCCCCCTGGCTCTGGCCGGGACCGGTCTGGGGCCAGGGGGGTGATGTGGGCAAAAATCGGGGATGATGCGACGGAGAACCTGGCGTTGGCAGTCCCCTGAGGAGGAAGCAGAGAATGAAAGGCATCATTGGCAAGAAAGTCGGAATGACCCAGGTGATCAAGGATAACGGCGAAGTCGTGCCGGTTACGGTCATCGAGGCCGGGCCGTGCTACGTCGTGCAAGTGCGCACGCCGGAAAAGGATGGCTATCGCGCCGTTCAACTGGGCTTCGAGGAGGTCAAACCCAAGCGGTTGACGAAGGGACAACGCGGCCATCTGGAAAGGGCCGGCGTCCCTATGCTGCGTTACCTGCGGGAGATTCGCATGCGTTCCGGCGAATCCTACGAGGTCGGGCAGGTCATCCGCGCCGACATCTTCAGCCCGGGAGAGCGGGTCGATGTCGTGGGCAAGTCGAAGGGGCGTGGCTTTGCCGGTGTCGTCAAGCGCCATCATTTCGGTGGCGGGCCTCATACCCACGGTCAGTCGGACCGTGAACGTGCTCCGGGTTCCATCGGGGCCTGCGCCACGCCGGGGCGGGTCTGGAAAGGCTCGCGGATGCCCGGCCATATGGGCGCGAAGCGGGTTACGGCCCAGAATCTGGAGGTCGTCCTGGTTGACTCTGACCGCAACCTGCTGGCCGTCAAGGGAAGTGTTCCCGGCCCCAACGGCGGTCTGGTGATCATCAAGGAAGCCCGCAAGCAGAAGGTTGCGAAGGGAGGTAAATAGAGATGCGCGTTCCCGTTCTGAATATGCAGGGTGAGCAGGTCGGCGAGGTCGAACTGCGCCCCGACATCTTCGAAGTCCCTGTGAACGTGCCCTTGATGCACCAGGCGCTGGTGCGCCAGTTGGCCAACGCCCGTCAGGGCACACACAGCACCAAGACGCGCGGTGAAAACAACCGCACGAAGGCCAAGTGGTATCGGCAAAAGGGAACGGGCCGCGCCCGCCACGGTAGCCGCAATGCGCCGATCTTCGTCGGCGGCGGTGTCGCACACGGCCCCAAGCCGCGCAGTTACAGGCAGCGGATGCCGCGCAAGATGCGGCGAGCGGCACTGCGCTCGGCCCTGTCCGTCAAGGCGGGGCAGATCGTCGTGGTGGATGAGTTGGCGATGGAGCAGCCGCGCACCAAGGTGATGAAGCAGGTGCTGGAGCATCTGGCCGTCGATGAGGGGAAGGTCCTCATCCTCCTGCCGGAGCGCAACGAGGCGGTGGAGTACTCCGCCCGTAATCTGCCCCGGGTGCGCACGTTGCGGGCCAGCTACCTGAACATCCGCGATCTGCTCGGTGCCGATCATATCGTGATGCCGCTGGGGGCGTTGGAGGTCGTCGAATCCATCCTCGGCCAGGCGCAACCTCGGCAGGAGGCAGGAGAGTAGCGATGAATATCTATGACGTGATTGTACGCCCAATCGTAACGGAGAAATCGACGATCCTGCGGGAAGAGGGTCAATACGTCTTCGAGGTCAATCGGCGGGCGAACAAGTTGCAGATCAAGGAAGCCGTCGAGAGCATCTACGGCGTGGACGTGATCCGTGTCAACGTGATGAATATGCCCGCCAAGTTCAACCGCATTCGCGGGCGTCGCCCGAGCAAGCGCCGCTCCGAGTGGAAGAAGGCGGTCGTGACCGTCGCCCCCGGCCAGCGGATCGAGGAACTGGAGGCTTAAGATGGGAATCAAGAAATTCAAGCCCACCTCTCCCGGTCGCCGCTGGATGACCGGCTACACTTTCGAGGAGATCACGCGCGAGAAGCCCTACAGGCCGCTCGTGAAACCCCTGCGCAAGAAGGCTGGGCGCAATATGTACGGGCGGATTACCGTGCGCCATCGCGGGGGCGGGCATCCGCGCCGCTATCGCGTGATCGACTTCAAGCGCGACAAATTCGATGTGCCGGCCCGTGTCGAGTCGATCGAGTACGATCCGAACCGCTCGGCCCGCATTGCGCTGCTGCTCTACGCCGATGGCGAGCGTCGTTACATCATTGCCCCGCTGGGGCTGAAGGTCGGCGACACCGTTGTCAGCAGCAAGAAGGGCGTGGAGATTCAGGTCGGCAATGCGACGATGCTGGCCAACATCCCCCTGGGGACGTTGGTGCACAACGTGGAGTTGTATCCGGGCCGCGGAGGCCAGTTGGTGCGCTCGGCGGGGGTCTCGGCGCAGATCCTGGCCAAGGAGGGGGACTACGTAACCCTCCGCATGCCGAGCGGCGAGGTCCGCATGGTGCACAAGCGGTGCATAGCGACCATCGGGCGCGTCGGCAACGAGGAGCACTCCAACATCAAGCTGGGGAAGGCTGGCCGCAAGCGCTGGCTCGGCTGGCGGCCCACGGTGCGCGGCTCGGCGATGAGCCCGCGCGACCATCCGCACGGCGGTGGTGAGGGGCGAGCGCCCATCGGCTTGCCGGGGCCGAAGTCCCCGTGGGGCTGGTACACCTTGGGGCGCAAGACGCGCCGCAACAAGGCAACCGATAAGTACATCGTGCGTCGCCGCAATTTCGGGCGTCGTTAAGGAGGTCGAGATGTCGCGTTCCCTGAAAAAAGGACCCTACATTCAGCCCAAGCTGCTGAAGAAGATTGAGGAGATGAACCGGACGGGCCAGAAGCGTGTCATCCGCACCTGGTCGCGTGCCTCGGTCATCTTCCCGCAGATGGTAGGCCATACCATTGCCGTCCACGATGGCCGTCGCCACGTTCCCATCTACATCACGGAGAACATGGTCGGCCACCGCCTGGGGGAGTTCGCGCCTACCCGCACCTTCCGTGGCCACATCGTCAAGGAAAAGAAGGGGAAGGTCCGCTAAGGCGCGGTCCTGAGGAAAGAGGGCAATTATGGCAGAACAAGTGAGAGCACAGGCAAAGCACATCCCCATCGCTCCGCGCAAGGTGCGGCGGATCCTGGAGCCGTTCCGCGGGATGGAGGCGAACAGGGCGGTCGCCATTCTCAAGACGATGCCGCACCGCGCAGCCCATCCGGTGGCAAAGCTGATCCGATCGGCCATAGCCAACGCGGAGGAGAAGGGGCTGGATATCGACAGTCTCTACATTGCGAAACTCTACGCGGACGAGGGGCCGGGCGTGATGCCCGGCAAGGGGTGGCGTGCACGCTGGGGCAGCCGCGGGCGTTATCGCCCCATCCGCAAGCGCTCTTCGCACATCACCGTCGTTCTGGAAGAACGTCTGGCCGAGTAAGGAGGCGAATCTTGGGTCGTAAAGTTCATCCTTACGGTTTTCGTCTGAAGGTCCTCCGCGACTGGAAATCGCGCTGGTACGCCGAGGGGCGCACCTACGCTGAGCTGGTGCAAGAGGATCGCAAGATCCGCGATCTGATCTACAGCGAGATGCGTGCGCATTCCCGCGACGGCCAGTCGGGCGTCTCCCGCATCGAGATCGAACGCTTCCCGCCCAATCAGGTCTCCGTGATCATCTGGACGGCACGTCCGGGGATGGTCATCGGGCGCAAGGGCGAGAATGTGAAGGCGCTGCGCAAAAAGCTGGAGGCTTTGACCGGCGGCAAGCGCGTCCACGTCGATGTGCAAGAGGTGGAAAACCCCGACCTGGACGCCAAGCTGGTGGCCGAAAATATCGTCGCCCAGCTCGAGCGCCGCATCTACCACAACCGCGCGATGAAGCGGGCGGTGCGTCAGGCGATGCGGGCCGGCGCGCAGGGGATCAAGGTGATGTGCAGCGGGCGTCTCTCCGGCGCGGAGATGGCGCGACGCGAGTGGATGCGGGAGGGCCGTGTGCCCCTGCAGACGCTGCGGGCGGACATCGATTACGCCCAGGAGGAGGCGCTGACCACCTACGGGCGCATCGGCGTCAAGGTGTGGATCTACAAGGGCGAGGTGATGCCCTCGAAGAAACGCGCCGCCTCCTCCGGAAAAGAAAAGTCCGCGAAATAGGTGAGGAGGTAAGACGAGATGTTAATGCCGAAGCGGGTGAAATACCGCAAGCAGCACCGCGGGCGTCTGAAGGGCAAGGCCAGCCGTGGGGTGGAGATCGCCTTCGGCGACTACGCCTTGCAGGCTTTGGAGCCGGCCTGGATCACGGCCCGCCAGATCGAGGCTGCTCGACGCGCGATCGTGCGTCATATGAAACGTCGTGGCAAGTACTGGATCCGCATCTTCCCCGACAAGCCGGTTACGGCAAAACCTGCCGAGACCCGCATGGGGAAGGGGAAGGGCGCGGTGGATCACTGGGTCGCCGTCGTCCGTCCGGGGCGGATTATGTTCGAGATCGCGGGTGTGCCGGAGGAGATCGCGTTGGAAGCGTTGCGTCTTGCTTCCCACAAGCTCCCCATCAAAACTCAGGTCGTGACCCGCGAGGCGGTCGAGGGAGAGTGATATGCGAACGAGTGAACTGCGAGAAATGACGACAGAGGAGCTTCATCTCCATCTGCAGGAAGCCCGGCGCGAACTCTTCAACCTGCGGCAGCGATGGTATGCCGGAGGTCTGGAAAACACCAACGCGATGAAGGCCGCACGCAAGGAGATCGCTCGTATCTTGACCATCCTCCGCGAGCGTGAACTGGCCGAGGCGATGGAGAAAGGAGACGCGGCATGAAGGAGCGGCGCAGGAAGTTGGTCGGGATCGTCGTGAGCGACAAGATGGACAAGACCGTGGTCGTCCGTGTGGACCGTCGCTACCGCCATCCCCTCTACAAAAAGGTCGTGCGCTCGTCCAAAAAGTACATGGCGCACGATGAGAACAACGAGTGCCGTATCGGTGATGTGGTGCGCATCGTGGAATCGCGCCCTCTGAGCCGCCGCAAGCGCTGGGTTGTGGACGAAATCCTGGAACGTGCAGCGTAAGGAGGCAGGCGATGATTCAGAACGAAACGCGCCTCAAAGTCGCCGACAACACCGGTGCGCAGGAGTTATTGGTCATTCGCGTGCTGGGTGGGTCGAAGCGCAAATACGGCTACATCGGCGATACGATCGTCGCGACTGTGAAAGCGGCGACGCCGACGGCCTCTGTCAAGAAGGGCGAGATCGTGCGGGCGGTCATCGTGCGCGTGGCGAAGGAATACCGTCGTCCGGACGGCTCCTACATCCGCTTCGATGACAACGCCGCCGTCATCCTGGACAACACGGGGATCAACCCGCGGGGAACCCGTATCTTCGGCCCGGTCGCCAGGGAACTGCGCGAGAAGGGCTTTATGAAGATCGTCTCCCTGGCCCCGGAAGTCCTGTGAGGTGAGAAGATGAGTCGGATAAGGAAGGGAGATACGGTCGAGGTCATTGCCGGTAACGATCGCGGCGCACGCGGCGAGGTCTTGCGGGTACTGCCCAAAAAGGAGCGCGTCGTCGTCTCCAAGGTGAACATCATCACCAAGCACCAGAGCGCACAACGCGCCGGACGGGCCAATATGCAGGTGGGGCGCATCCAGTTCGAGGCCCCTATCCACATCTCCAACGTGATGCTCGTCTGCCCGCACTGCAATGCCGCAACCCGCGTGGGGTACCGCATACTGGACGATGGTCGCAAGGTTCGCTTCTGCCGCAAGTGCGGCGAGACCATCGACTGAGGAGAGGAAGTATGTCGTCTCAACTGAAGAAACGATACACAGAGGAAGTCGTCCCGGCACTGATCAAGGAGTTCGGGTACAAGAACGTGATGCAGGTGCCGCGCATCCGCAAGGTGGTGATCAACATCGGCTTGGGCGAGGCCCTGGATAACCCCAAGGCTATCGAGCATGCCGTGCGCGACCTACGCACGATCACCGGTCAGCAGCCGATCATCACCAAGGCGCGCAAATCCATCGCCAACTTCAAGCTGCGCGAGGGGCGTCCTATCGGCGTCAAGGTTACGCTGCGTGGTGAGCGGATGTGGGCCTTTTTGGACCGGCTGATGAACGTGGCGCTGCCCCGTACCCGCGACTTCCGTGGAGTGCCGGACAAGCTCGACGGCCACGGCAACTACACGCTGGGCGTTCGTGAGCAACTGATCTTCCCGGAAATCGACTACGACCAGATCGACAAGGTGCGTGGCTTCGAGGTCAGTATCGCGACCACCGCCGAGACCGATGAAGAAGGGCGTCGGCTGCTCGAACTGCTCGGTATGCCGTTCCGTCGCCGTGCATAGGAGGGTGTAGCATATGGCACGAAAAGCATTGCCTATTCGGGAGACTCGTCGCAAGTACAAAGTCCGAGTTCGCAACCGCTGCAGTCGCTGCGGTCGCCCGCGCGGTTACTACCGCCGCTTTGGCCTCTGCCGCATCTGCGTACGCGAACTGGCTCTGGAAGGCAAGCTCCCCGGCGTCGTCAAGTCCAGTTGGTAAGGTAGGAGAGTGCAAGATGACGGATCCTATTGCTGATATGCTGACTCGCATCCGCAACGCCCTGATGGCGGGGCATGAGTCGGTGGAAATGCCTTCTTCGAAAATGAAGGTCGCCATCGCAAAAATCCTGAAGGATGAGGGCTATATCGACAACTACAAGGTCGTCCCTCTCAAACCTCAGCCGAGGTTGGTCATCAAGCTGAAGTATCTGGGCCGGACGCTCAAGGAACGCCGTCCCGTGATCACCGGCTTGAAGAGGGTAAGCAAGCCCGGTCGTCGTATCTACACCCACGCACGGGACATCCCTTGGGTGCGCAGTGGCATGGGGATCGCCATCCTCTCCACGCCCAAAGGGGTGATCACCGGACAGCAGGCACGCCGTCTCAACGTCGGCGGTGAGATCATCTGCTACGTCTGGTAGCCCGCGCTCGAAGGAGGTGAAAGGTGTCTCGAATTGGTCGTTTGCCCGTACCGATTCCCCCCGGCGTGGAGGTGCAGGTCGACGGGAGCCGCGTTACCGTGCGCGGTCCCAAGGGGGAATTAACGCAGGAGTTCCATCCCGATATGCGGATCACCGTCGAGGATGGACGGGTGCGCGTGGAGCGCCCCAACGATGAGCGCCGTATCCGTGCGCTCCACGGCCTCACACGTGCCTTGATCAACAATATGGTCATCGGCGTCTCGCAGGGGTATCGCAAGACGCTGGAGATCCACGGCACCGGCTATCGGGCCGAACTGAAGGGGAAGACGCTGGTTATGAGCCTCGGCTTCTCCCATCCGGTTGTCGTCGAGCCGCCGGAGGGCATCACCTTCATCGTCAACCCCAAGGCCAACACCGTTACCGTCGAGGGGATCGACAAGCAGAAGGTGGGGCAGGTGGCGGCGGAAATCCGCGCGTGGCGGCCTGTGGAACCTTACCTGGGGAAGGGTATCCGCTACGCCGGTGAGATCGTCCGTCGGAAGGCCGGTAAGGCCGGCAAGATCTAAGCCGGGAACCGCGTGGGACCGAGGGTAACCCATCATCGAAACGAGGAAAAGGAAAGATGAAACCTGAAGTCAATCGAAGAAAAGCCCGTGAACGGCGTCGTGCCCATGTCCGCAAGCGGATTGTGGGGACGCCTGAACGTCCACGCCTGAATGTCTTTCGCAGTCTGCATCATATCTACGCACAGGTTATCGATGACAGTCGAGGCCATACGATCGCTTCCGCCTCTACCATCGACAAGGAGGTGCGGGGGCAGATCGTCGGGATGAGCAAGACGGAGCAGGCCCAGGTCGTCGGTCGTGTCGTGGCCGAGCGGGCGCTGGCGAAGGGCGTGAAGAAAGTCGTCTTCGACCGGGCCGGGTACAAGTATCACGGGCGCGTCAAAGCGTTGGCCGAGGCCGCACGTGAGGCGGGCCTGGAGTTCTGATCCGCAGGAGGAAGCATGGAACAACGAGATCTGCGAAACAAGCCGCGTCCCGCCGACGCGATGGAAGAAGAGCTGGATGAGCGCATCGTGGACATCGCCCGTGTTGCCAAGGTCGTCAAGGGCGGGCGCACCTTCCACTTCCGCGTGATCGCGGTTGTGGGGGATAACAAAGGCCAGGTCGGTATCGGCATCGGCAAGGCCCCCCGTGTGCCGGAGGCTATCGCCAAGGCGACTTCGCGGGCACGCAAGGCGATGCACGCGATCCCGATGGTCGGCACGACGGTGCCGCACGCCATCACGGGGCGCTGTGGCGGTGCGGAGATCTTCATCCGTCCGGCTACGCCCGGTACCGGCGTCATCGCAGCGGGTGGCGTGCGTGCCGTTCTGGAAGCCGCCGGCATCCGCGACGTGCTCACCAAGTCGAAGGGCAGCTCCGCACCGGTGAATGTGGTGCAGGCGACGATGGATGCGCTGGACCAGTTGCGCAGCCCGGAGGATGTGGCGCGTGATCGCGGCGTCCCCGTGGAGCACGTCCTGCCCTTCTGGATGAGGAGGAAGGCGTAATGGCGAAGAAACTGCACGTAACGTTGGTGCGCAGCCCCATCGGTTACAGCAAGCGCCAGAAGGCTACCGTGCGGGCATTGGGGCTGCGGCGTATGCATCAGACCGTCGTCGTGCCCGACAACCCGGCCGTGCGGGGCATGGTGCAGAAGATCGCGCACCTGGTCCGCGTGGAGGCCGTCGAGGATGGGGAGGTCAGCAATGAAACTGCATGAGTTGCGCCCCGCTCCTGGGGCGAAGAGAGGCCGGCGACGGGTCGGTCGCGGCATCGCCGCCGGACAGGGGAAGACCGCCGGGCGAGGGACGAAGGGACAGAAGGCCCGCAGCGGCGGCGGCGTCCGTCCCTACTTCGAGGGTGGACAGTTGCCGCTCGTGCGGAAGCTCCCCTTCGCCCGTGGCTATGGCTTCTTCAACCCCTACAAGGTGGAGTTCAAGGTCGTGAATCTCGATCAGTTGGCGGCCCGCTTTTCCGAGGGGGAGGTCGTCTCGCCGGAGACGATGGCGGCGCGCGGGCTCATCAAGCACAGCAAGGATTTGGTCGTCGTCCTCGGACGCGGCGAACTGCCCTTCGCGCTGACCGTGGAGACGCACCGCGTATCGGCCTCTGCCCGCAAGAAGATCGAGGCGGCGGGCGGCACGGTCAAGCTCCTGCCGTGGCGGCGCGGCGGCTACCGGACACGTTAGGCCCATCGGAAGGGAGGCGAGACAATGATTGATGCCCTGCGCAATGCGATGAAACTGCCCGACCTGCGGCGGCGGCTGCTCTACACCCTCTGGCTCCTCGTCATCTTCCGCATGGCCTCCAACATCCCCGTGCCGGGTGTGGATCGCGACCAGTTGGCGAATTTCCTGACGCAAGGCGGGGCGGCCAGCCAGTTGCTCGGCCTGATCGACCTGTTGTCGGGCGGCGCAGTGGCGAACTTCTCCGTTCTGGCCGCCGGTGTCTATCCCTACGTTACGGCCTCCATCGTCCTGCAACTCCTCATCCCTATCTTCCCCAAGCTGGAAAATATGCTCAAGGAAGAGGGGGAAGAGGGCCAGCGCAAGCTGAATCAGTGGACGTTCTACCTCACCGTGCCCTTGGCTGCGCTGCAGGCTTTCGGGCAGATCCGCTTGGTGATGGCCTCTGTGCCGGGCGTCATCGCTGGCTTCGGCTTCGGGGCCGGGCAGTGGCTTTCCACGGTAACCATCCTGGTCACGATGACGGCGGGGACGATGTTCGCCGTCTGGCTGGGTGAACTGATCACCGAGCAGGGAATCGGCAACGGCCTCTCGCTGATCATCCTGGGCGGCATCGTGGCCCGTATCCCGCGAAATGTCTTCAGCATCTGGACCTCCGATCACGTTACGGGGCTGATCGTCTTCACCATCATCACCGTGCTGACGATGTTCGTCATCGTCTACGTCCAGGAAGGCGAGCGCCGTCTGAAGGTGCAGTACGGCAAGCGCGTGCGGGGGACGAAGATCTACGGCGGCGGGAGCACCTACATCCCCCTGAAGGTCAACACCGCGGGGATGATCCCGCTCATCTTCGCCCAGTCGATTCTGACCTTCCCCGCTGTCGTGGCGCAGTTCTTTGTGAACAGTTCCAACCCGACCGTACGCAGCCTGGCTCAATCGACGATCGACTTCTTCAGCGGTTCGAGCCTCGGTTATGCACCGCTGTACTTCCTCGCCGTCGTCGGCTTCACCTACTTCTACACCGACATTATGGTACAGCAGCAGAACCTGGCGGAGACGCTGCAGCGTCAGGGCGGCTTCATCCCCGGCGTGCGCCCCGGCAAACGCACCGAGGCCCATATCAACAACATCTACCGGCGTATCACGCTGGTGGGAGCGCTCTTCCTGGGTGCTGTGGCCGTCCTGCCGTTCATCGTCGGCGCTTTTATGAACACACGGGTGATGCTCATCACGAGCGCCGGTTTGCTGATCGTCGTCGGCGTCGTCGTCGATACGATGCGTCAGTTGGAGGCGCAGTTGCTGATGCGCCACTACGAGGGCTTCCTGCGTTGAGGTTGCCGTAGCGCAGGATTCGGGTACTATGTGAACTTTGGTTGGCCTTTGTGCGGCTGCAAGGACCACCATCGTCGAGGGAATGGCGGGAGCCGTCATCACAGGACGCTCTCGCCGCGGCGAGGCAGGGCCTCCCACCTGCCCGCCGTGCGAACGCCGGAAAGTTCAGGAGGAGGTTGGCATTATGAAGGTATCACCATCGGTCAAGCGGCGCTGTCCAAAGTGCAAGATTATCCGTCGGCGCGGCGTTGTGCGCGTGATCTGCGAGAATCCCAAGCACAAGCAGCGGCAGGGGTAAGCCGCAAGCAAGGAGGCTGGAGGCAAGTATGGCACGTATTGCTGGGGTAGATCTGCCCCGTAACAAGCGGGTCGAGATCGGACTGACCTACATCTACGGCATTGGGCGTTACAGCAGCAACGAAATTCTGCGCCAGGCGGGGATCGATCCCGACAAGCGCGTGAAGGACCTGACGGAGAGCGAGATCGCCCTCTTGCGGGAGATCATCGACCGTGACTACGTCGTGGAAGGCGATCTGCGCCGTGAGGTACAGATGAACATCAAGCGCCTGATCGAGATCGGCAGCTATCGCGGCCTGCGTCATCGCCGCAATCTGCCTGTCCGTGGCCAGCGCACGCGCACCAATGCCCGCACGAAGCGTGGCCCGCGCAAGACGGTCCCCGGTCGTGGCCGTCGCCGTGGTGCAAAGAAGAAGTAGTCCGAAAGACCAGGGAGTGTGAGGAGGATTTATGGCTAAACGTCGTTCGGCTCGGCGTAGTAAATCGACGCGCCGCGTGAAGCGCAATGTTCCCCGTGGGCGGGTTTACATCCACACCACCTTCAACAACACGATCATCAGCGTAACCGATCCACAGGGCAACGTCCTGCGGTGGGAAAGCGCCGGTACGGTTGGTTTCAAGGGAACGCGCAAGAGCACGCCCTTTGCGGCCCGCCTGGCCGCGGAGCGCGTGGTGCAGGAGGCGATGAACAACGACGGGATGAAAGAGGCGGACATCTTCGTCAAGGGTGCCGGTCCCGGTCGTGAGGCCTCGCTGCGGGCCATCGCCGCCGCCGGTATGCGTGTTCGCTCCATCGTTGACATCACGCCCATCCCGCATAACGGCTGCCGCCCGCCGAAGAAGCGGCGGATTTAACGAGATCAAGGAGGAAGTATGGCCCGATATATCGGTCCTGCCTGCAAACTTTGCCGCCGCGAGGGGATGAAGCTCTACCTCAAAGGCGAGAAGTGCTACGGTGAAAAGTGTCCCTTCGAGCGCCGTTCCTATCCGCCGGGGCAGCATGGGAAAGATGCCGCCTTCCGGCGGCGCAAGAAGTCAGACTACGCGATGCAGTTGCGCGAGAAGCAGAAGGCGCGCCGCATCTACGGCGTGTTGGAGCGCCAGTTCCGCCGTTACTTCCGGGAGGCAGAGCGCCTCTCCGGTATGACGGGCGAGAACCTGCTCATCCTGCTGGAGCGCCGCCTGGATAACGTCGTCTATCGGCTGGGACTGGCCGACTCACGGGGGCAGGCGCGTCAGCTTGTGCAGCACGGGCACATCACCGTCAACGGGCGCAAGACGAATATCCCTTCGTTCTCCGTCCGCCCCGGTGATGTGATCGCCGTGCGCCCCGAAAGCCGCCGCAAGCGCTACTTCAAGGATCGCAAGGAGCAATTGGGCAAGCGCGCCCTTCCCTCGTGGCTCTCCTTCGACGAAGAGCGGATGGAGGGGCGTGTCGTGACGCTGCCCACACGCCAGGAAATCGATGCGCCGGTGCAGGAGCAGTTGATCGTCGAGTTCTACTCACGCTAAGATAGACGGGAGGCGACGTGACATCAGCGTTAGTGCTACCGAAAGTGGAGGTGGACGTCAACACCCAACAGTACGGGCGCTACATCATCAGCCCGCTGGAGGGTGGGTATGGCGTTACGCTGGGGAACTCGCTGCGCCGCGTATTGCTCTCCTCACTGGAGGGGGCCGCGATCACGGCTGTGCGCATCACCGACATTCCGCACGAGTTTATGGCCATCCCCGGCGTGCGGGAGGATGTCATTCAGTTGATGCTGCGCCTCAAGCAAGTTCGCGTGACGATGACGGGGGATGGCCCGTACTATATGACGCTTCGCGTGGAAGGGAGCGGCATCGTGACGGCGGGAGACATCGTGCCCCCGCCGGAGGTGGAGATCATCAACCCCGACCTCTATCTCTTCACGGTGGACGATGATGAGGTCTCCCTCGACATGGAGTTCACCGTCGAGCGTGGACGGGGCTATCTCCCCGCGGAAGATCGCGGGCGTATGCCCATCGGCCTGCTGCCCGTCGATGCCCTCTTCAGCCCGGTTCGTCGCGTCGCTTTCCACGTCGATCAGGCCCGCGTCGGGCGGCTGACCAACTACGATCGCCTGACGATGGAGATCTGGACGGATGGACGCATCGAGCCGCTGGACGCTCTCAAGGAGTCGGCCCGTATTCTCGTCAAGCACCTGCACCTCATCGCCGGTGCGGAGGTGCTGCCGGAAATCGAGGAGACGATCGAGGAGAGCGAATCCGACATCCCGCAGCAAGCGTATATGATGCCGATCGAGGACTTGGGGCTGAGCATCCGCGTGTACAATGCCCTCAAGCGTACCGGCATCTCCAATGTGGGTGAAATTCTGGAAATGATGAAGCGGGGGAGGAATGCGATGCTTTCCATCCGCAACTTCGGCGAGAAATCGCTGGAGGAGCTGAAAACCCAGCTCGTCGCCAAAGGCTTCCTCGAGGGGGAAGCCGGGGGCGGAGCCTGATCCCCCGCAATTCAAGGTAGGAGGTCGAGGATGCGACATCGTGTCGCCGGAAAGAAACTCAGTCGCTCGCTGGACCATCGCAAGGCCCTGCGTCGTAACTTGATGAAGGAACTTTTCCGCCACGGAAAGATACGCACGACCCGTGCCAAGGCCGAGGCGATCCGCGGCGAAGCCGAACGATTGATCACCATCGCCAAGCGCGGCCTGCAGGCGGAAAAGGAGAACCCGGCCAAGGGCGTCCACGCACGCCGTCTGGTCGCTGCGCGGCTGGCTGCCGACCGTCGGATGATCCAGAAGATCTTCGATGAGGTTGCGCCGCGCTACATCAACCGCCCCGGCGGTTACACTCGGATGATCAAGTTGGGCCCGCGCAAGGGCGATGCGGCCCAGATGGTACTTTTAGAGCTGGTCGAAGAGGACTGACGAGGTCAGACCGTGCGGGTGAGGGCCGTCGTCGCCTACGATGGCACCGACTACGGCGGTTTCCAGCGGCAGCCCAACGCTCCGACCGTCCAGGCGGAGCTTGAGCGTGCCCTGCAGGAGATCACCGGTCGGCCCACCCGCCTCCTCGCAGCAGGGCGCACCGATGCGGGCGTTCACGCCACGGGGCAGGTCATCGCCTTCGAGACGGGGTGGCCGCACAGCCTGGAGGCTCTGCAGCGTGCCCTGAATGCCCGATTGCCGCAGTCTATCGCCGTGCGCAAGGTGGAAGCCGCCCCGGCGGCGTTCCATCCCCGCTACGATGCGCGTCGGCGGGCCTACCGTTACGCGCTCTACCGCGATGCGGTACGGCATCCCTTGCGTGAACGATACGCCTTGCGCGTCGAGGAGACGCTGGATGTCGAGGCGATGGCGCAGGCGGCGCGCTCCTTGCTCGGCAGGCATGACTTCCTCGCCTTCGGGTCGCCGCCGCAGGGGGAAAACAGTGTGCGGCACCTTTTCCGCGCTGAGTGGCGCGAGGAGGGGCGTTGGCTCTATTTCGAGATCGAGGCCGACGCCTTCCTCTACCGTATGGTGCGGATGATCGTGGGGACGTTGCTTCGCGTGGGACGCGGCAGGCTGGCCGTGGAGGCGGTGGCCGACATCCTGCGCAGGCGCGAACGCCATCGGGCAGGGCCGGCAGCCCCGGCCAAGGGTCTGACTTTGACCGCCGTCCTCTACGACGAGGAGTTCTAAATCCGACTCATTTCTCAGGGGGAGTGGGGAAACAGTGAAAAACGCACCTATGCACAAGACTTACATGGCCAAACCCGGCGAAGTCAAGCGGGAATGGTACGTCGTCGATGCCACCGGCAAAACGCTCGGGCGTCTCGCGGCGGAGATCGCGACTATCCTGCGCGGCAAGCACAAGCCGCAATACACCCCTCACGTCGATGTGGGGGACTTCGTCATCGTTGTCAACGCCGAGAAGATCGCGGTAACGGGCCGCAAGCTGGACCAGAAGCGATACTATCGCCATTCCGGCTACCCCGGCGGTCTGCGTTCCGTGACGCTGCGTCAGCAGTTGGAGCGCCATCCCGATCGCGTCATCCGCGCGGCGGTCAAGGGGATGTTGCCCAAAAACCGCTTGGGACGGCGGATGCTGAAGAAGTTGAAGGTCTATGCCGGGCCGGAGCATCCTCATCAGGCGCAGCAGCCCAAGCCGTTGGATCTGTAAGGAGGCGAGATGACAGAGACGCAGTATTACGAAGGCATCGGACGGCGGAAGCGGGCCACGGCGCGGGTACGTATCTACCCCGGCGGCAGTGGCCAGATCATCGTCAACGGGAAGCCGTACAACGAATACTTCGGGCGTCAGGTGGACTGGCAGCGAGTCGCCGCTCCCTTCGGCGTCACGCAGACCGAGGGCTACTTCGACGTAACCGTGGTCGTCAAAGGCGGGGGGATCACCGGACAGGCCGAGGCGATCCGTATGGGAGCCTCCCGCGCCCTGCTGAAGTACAATCCCGACTTCAGGAAGGCGCTGCGGCGGGCCGGTTACCTGACCCGCGACGCACGCGAGAAAGAGCGCAAGAAGCCGGGTCTCAAGCGCGCCCGCAAGGCTCCGCAGTACACGAAGCGTTGATCGGCGCTGTGCGAGAAAGAAGGCCCCCTCTCCGGTGGGGGCCTTTGTCGTTGGCCTCGCGGGCGGCAGAGGTTTGACAAATGCACCCCCTGACCTACAATCGCGCTATGGTGAGCCACGCAGAGGTCAACGCACGAAGGCTGGGTCGCGATCGGCTCAGCACGCTGTTAGCCCTCACGCTGACCAGCGCGGCGCTGTTCCGCTTCGTTGAGCTTCCCACCTTCTCCTGGGGCGTTCGTCGCTTCCTCGGGTCGCCGCTGGGTTTCACCATCGGGGGCGAGTGGCTGCTTTCTCTGTTGATGATGGCGCTCGTCGCCACCGGCACCTTCGCCTTCCTCCACGAGGGCCATCGCACCGTGGAGCGGCGGGCGCTGCTTCTTGGCCTCATCACCCCCACGCTGACGGCGCTGGCGGCCTCGCTCGTTCTCGCGCACGCGGCCTCGTGGCCGCTGTGGATGGGGTACCTTGCGGCCGGCGGTATGGCGTTAGGCTTTGTCCTGACGCTGACCGACCGCGCCGTCGATCCAGACGCAGAAAGCTACCCAGGCTCACGGGCGATGCTGAATCTCCTCGACCTCTTCCTCGCCTTTGGCCTCTACGTCGCCATCCTCATCGCTCAGGAGCGGGCCTTGATCACCGCCCCCTTTGTCTTCGTGCTGAGCTTCGTCGTGGCGCTCGACCTGCTGGCCCCCACCGCTTCCGAACTCGCTGCCCTCTTGCGCTTCGCCTTCGTCATCGCCCTCATCGAAAGCGAGACGGCGTGGGTGTTGAGCTTTTGGCCGATCACGCCGATGACCGCCGCAGCGATGCTCACCGGCATCCTCTACTTGTTGAGCGGCATAGCCTATCAGGAACTGCTCGGCAAGCTCACCCGCCGTGTGCTGATGGAGTTCGTCCTCTTTGCCCTGCTCTTCGCGCTCTTGATCCTCTACCTTCGCTCGTAGGGCAACGGCGTTGACCCATTCTACAGAAGGAGGTCCCTGTCCGATGGAATCGAGGGTTCCGTTCAATCCCGAAATCCACGCCAAGTTACCGCAGCGCATCATCCGCCTGGAGGAGTTGGCTTACAACTTCTGGTGGTCGTGGCATCGTTCGGCACGCGACCTCTTCAAGCAGGTCGATCGCACATTGTGGACGACGACCCGGCACAATCCGGTACGCATCCTCCTGGGCGTGCCGCAGGAGCGGCTGGAGGCGCTGACCAAGGACCCCGCCTTCCTTCGCCGGTACGATGCGGTGCTGATGGAACTGGATCGCGACTTGGCCAACGGCCATCTGTGGTATCCCCAGGCCCACGGCGAAATGATGCATCCCATTGCCTACTTCTCCGCCGAATTCGGCATCCACACCTCGCTGCCCATCTACTCCGGCGGCCTCGGCATCCTCTCCGGCGATCACAACAAGGAAGCCAGCGACCTTGGCCTGCCCTTCCTCGGCGTCGGCTTCCTCTACGAGCAGGGCTACTTCCGTCAGCGGCTCGATCACAGCGGCTGGCAGGAGGCGACCTATCCCTTCCTCGACCCGCACGAGGTCGCCCTGATCCCCGCCCGCAACCCCGATGGCGAGGAGGTCAGCGTCTGCATCCGTCTGGAAGAGCGGGCGATCGTCCTGCGCATCTGGGAGGTCAAAGTCGGGCGGGTCTCCATCTACCTGATGGATGCCAACGTGGATGAAAATGCGCCGTGGGAGCGGGAACTGACCGCGCGGCTCTACGGTGGCGATCGCGAGATGCGTATCCAGCAGGAGATTCTGCTCGGCATCGGCGGCGTGCGCGTCCTGCGGGCCTTGGGCAAGGAGCCGAAGGTCTGGCACATCAACGAGGGACACTCCGCCTTCCTCACGCTGGAACGGCTGCGAGAGTACATCGCGGCGGGCTGCACGCTGGAGGAGGCCAAGGCCCGCGTGCAGGCGAGCACCATCTTCACCACGCATACCCCGGTCCCCGCCGGCCACGACGTCTTCAACTTCGGGCTGGTGGAAAAGTACTTCCACGACTTCTGGCCGCAGTTGAAGATGAGCCGCGATGACTTTATGGCGCTGGGGAGCTACGGCAGCGGCTTCAATATGACGGCGCTGGCGCTGCGGATGGCCGGGCGCACGAACGGCGTCAGCGAGTTGCACGGCGAGGTCTCGCGGCGGATGTGGCACACCCTCTGGCCGGATCGACCGGTGGAGGAGGTGCCCATCGGCCACGTAACCAACGGCATCCACGTTCCTTCCTGGATCGGCGAGGCGATGCACCGCGTCTATCGCCGCTATCTGGCTCCCGACTGGATCGAGCGTCAGGATGATCCCATCCTGTGGACACGACTGGACGAGGTGCCCGACGAGGCCCTCTGGGAGGCTCACACCTACCTCAAGCGCAAGATGTTCGCCACCATCCGCGAGCGTGCCCGCGAGGAGCGGATGAAGCGGGCCTTGCCGCCCGAACAGTTGCTGGCCTATGGCCTGCTCCTCGACCCCGACGCGCTCGTCATCGGCTTTGCGCGGCGCTTCGCCACCTACAAGCGGGCCTCGCTCATCTTCCGCGACATCGAGCGCCTCAAGCGGCTGCTCCACGACCGCTATCGACCGGTGCAGATCATCTTCGCAGGCAAGGCCCATCCCGCCGATGAGCCCGGCAAGCGGCTCCTGCAGGAGATCTACAACCGGGCGCGGAGTCCGGAGATGGGCGGGCGGATTGCCTTCGTCGAGGATTACGACATGCACGTTGCCCGCTACCTCGTGCAGGGTGTCGATGTCTGGCTCAACACCCCGCGCAAGCCGATGGAGGCCAGCGGCACCAGCGGGATGAAGGCCGCGCTCAACGGCGTTCTCAACCTGAGCATCCTCGACGGCTGGTGGGCGGAGGCCTACAACGGGCGCAACGGCTGGGTCATCAAGCCGGAGCGCGAATACGATGACCCAACGCAGCAGGACGAGGCCGACGCGCAGGCGCTCTACCGTGTCCTGGAAGAGGAGGTCGTCCCGCTCTTCTACCAGCGCGACCGCGACGGCGTCCCCCGCGGCTGGGTGGAGATGATGCGCGAATCGATCCGCACCGTCGGGCCGCGCTTTTCCACGCGGCGGATGGTCAAGGAGTACACCGAGTTCTACTACCTGCCGGCGATGGCGGAGATTCTGGAACTGGAAGGCGACTGACCCTCCCCGCCGCCGAAGAGCCGGAGGGAGCCTCGAGCTTCCTCCGGCTTTTATCTTCCCGTCATCTCGGTTATACTACGGCTATCTTCATCGAGCGAGGTGCGTTTGTGAGCTACCGTGCGACAACAGTCCCCTCTGTGCGGAGCAAGACGGAGGTGTCCGGCGCTGTGCTGAGCCGCGCCGGCCTCCTCGTCGTCTCCGCCTACATCGCGGCGCAGATCCTTTCCGACATCGGCAGCCTGAAGATCGCGCTCTTCGCCGGTTTCAGCATCGACGGCGGCACCTTCATCTATCCCGTTACCTTCACGCTGCGCGATATGGTCCACAAGCTGCTCGGACGCCGCGCCGCACGGACGCTGGTCATCACGGCGGGCGTCATCAACCTGCTGATGGCCGCCTATTTCCTCTTCGTCGCCGCCCTGCCCGCCGATCCCGCCTGGCTGAGCGGCTTCGCGGCGCAGGGCATCCACGCCGACCCCTTCGCGCTCGTCCTTTCGCCGACCTGGCGCATCGTCATCGCCAGCATCATCGCCGAGGTGGTCAGCGAGTTACTCGACACGGAGATCTACCATCTCTGGGTTACGCGCATCACACGCCGCTACCAGTGGGCCCGCGTGCTGGTGAGCAACACCATCAGCGTCCCGGTGGATAGCCTCATCTTCTGCTGGGGGGCCTTCGCCGGACGTTTGCCGCCCGCCGTCATCTGGTCCATCTTCTGGATCAACGTCATCACCAAGGGGCTGACCACGCTCGTCAGCCTGCCGGGCATCTACCTGGTGCGGGAGGAGGGAGAGGCGTGAACGACGAGAGCCTGACGCTCATCGAACAGTTCCTCGGCGGCGAGGCCGCCGCCTCGTCGTCGGAAGCGGCGGTGCCGGAGGGACATCGCTCCGGCTTCGTCGCCCTCGTCGGGCGTCCGAACGTGGGGAAATCGACGCTGGTCAACGCCCTGGTGGGCGCGAAGGTCGCCGCCGTCTCGCCCGTCGCGCAGACGACGCGGCGGCGGCTCTTGGGCATCCTCACCCGCGAGAACTACCAGGTCATCTTCATCGATACCCCCGGCATCCACAGCAAGGCGAAGCACAAACTCAACCGGCGGATGGTCGAGGAGGCGGTCGGGGCGATCCCCGATGCCGACCTCATCCTCTTCGTGGTGGACAGCTCCGTGCCGCCGCGCCGCGAGGACGCGCGTATCGCCGAGTTGCTCGAGGCAAAGGCGAGCCGCCGCCCCGTCTTCCTCGTCCTCAACAAGATGGACAAGCTGAAGATGGAGCAGGCCGAGGAGCACATCCGCGCCTACTGGGCGCTCTACCCCGACTACGCCGATTCGATCCCCGTCAGTGCGCTGCAGGGCACCAACCTCGGCCTGCTGCTGCGCCACATCGTCGAGCGATTGCCGGAGGGGCCGCGTTACTACCCGCCGGGCCAGATCACCGACCAGGCCGAGCGGCAGATCGCCGCCGAGTTGATCCGCGAGGCCGTTCTCCACCGCACGCGGGAGGAGGTGCCGCACGCCGTCGCCGTCCTCGTCGAGGAATTCAAGGAGCGCCCCAACGGGATGCTCTACATCGCCGCGACCATCTGGGTGGAGCGGGAATCGCAGAAACCTATCCTCATCGGCAAGGGCGGACGTCGGCTCAAGGCGATCGGCGCGGCGGCGCGGCAGTCGCTGGAACGGTTTCTCGGCAGCCGCATCTATCTCGATCTCTGGGTGAAGGTCAAACCCAAGTGGCGCGATAACGAACAGCGTCTGCGCGAGTTGGGCCTGCTCTGAGCGGGCCTGCTTCGCGGTACAAGCTCACACTAAGGAGGTGGACGATGAAGGCGCTCGGTCGATGGTTGCTGTTGTTGCTGCTCTTGTGGCTGCTGGCAGGCTGTGTGCCGAACAAGGCCGACCTGATCCCCACGGCGCGCCCGGTTACGCCGACGACCTCCTCGCCGTCGCCCACGACATCGCCTCTTTCTACGCTCTCCCCCTTGCCGACGTCGTCCCCCGTTGCCCAGCCCTGCGAGATGATCATCACGAAGGCCGTGCAGGCTTACGCCGTGCCCCGCGCCGAAACCTTCGCCACGCTGGATGCGGGGATGCGCTTTCCCGTCGCGGCCCGCACCGAGGACGGCTGGCTGGGCTTCGAGCCGGGCATCGCCCAGGCTGCCGCCGTCGGTCCCTTCCGCCTGCGCTGGGTCCCCGCCGACGCCGTGAGGCTGGAGGGAGACTGTGCCGACCTTCCCGTCATCACGCCGCCGCCGCTCGACCGCTGCTACGAGATGGCTATGACGGACATCCCGCTCCGCGCCGCCCCCGCTCCCGATGCGGCGGTCGTCGCCACCCTGCCGGTGGAGGATTACGCCGTCATTCTCGGCCTGTCGCCCGATGGCCTGTGGCTCAAACTCGAGTTGCGCGACGGCACGCAGGGGTGGATGGACGCGATGATGATGAACATCACCGGAGCCTGTGAGTCGCTGCCCACACTGCAGCCGTGAGGCGTTGCGACTTGGCAGGGGCGTGAAGGCCCGATACAATAGCGGAGGGGTTCAGCGCCGTGCTGAGCCTCGGCTACCGTCGAGCCGGAAAGGAGCGAGCTATGCAAATCGTAACCGATAGCGGAACCGATGTCAGATTGGCGGAGCAGCGGCTGGATGAACTCAACATCCACATCGTGCCCCTCAGCGTAACACTGGACGGCAAGACCTATCGGGAGGGCGTGGACATCACTACCGACGAATTCTACCAGCTTCTCCTGCTCTCCGATCAGCTCCCCACCACCTCGCAGCCTTCGGTGGGCGAGTTGGCCGCCGTCTACCGACGCCTGGTCGAGGCGGGCGACCCCGACATTCTCTCCATCCACATCTCCTCCGGCTTGAGCGGCACCGTCAATGCCGCCAGGGCCGCCGCGGCTATGGTGCCGGAGGCCAAGGTTACCGTCATCGATACGAAGACGCTCTCGGCAGCCGCCGGATGGCAGGTCAAGGCCGCCGCCGAGGCCGCCAGCCGCGGGGCTTCCCGCGAGGAGATCGTCGAGCTGCTGCACCGTATCAGCGCCCTCACCGACAGCATCTACACCCTCAAGGAACTGGACTACCTCATCCACGGGGGGCGGATCAGCCACATCAAGGGCTTGCTGGCTTCCATCCTCAAGATCAAGCCGATCATCGGCGTGGAAAAGGAGGGCGGCACCTACGTCCAGATGGGGCAGGCGCGCGCCTTCAAACGGGCGATCACCGCCTTGGTCGATGTCATCGCCGC
>JALXBP010000036.1 GCA_026991395.1 Anaerolineae bacterium
GGGGGGGGGGTCGGGCGGGGGTGGGGGCGGCGAGGGAGCAGCCGAGTGTCAGCAGGAGCAGCAGGAGGCTTGCGAGCGCTTGTCCTTTGAGCATCTCTTGTCCTTTCGTCGTGAGAGTCGTCAATCAGGCCGCGAGTAGCGACCGAACTCCATCGAACCGCCGAGCGGGCTGTCTCCCAAATGGGCGGCTTCGATGATCTCGTCCATAATCTGTGCGCCGGTGCGCCCGCTCGTCGGGCTGACGGCGACGGAGAGGTCGCGGCGGAAGGCCTGGGTCAGATCGTCGCCGGTCGCGTAGCGGATGGAGGCGATGGCTCTGAGCGCGTTGGCGATGGCGTAGCGCGGCTCCAGACGTTCCAGGTCTTCGAAGAAGAAGGCGCAACTGACGAACATCCGCTGGCGGTAGAGCTGCGCTTCCAGCAGGTGGAGCAGTTGCTGCTGGGCAAGCGTCGAGAGATGGCCCAGATGATGATCGCGCAGGAAGGTGGGGCCATCGACCTGCCCCAGCATCACGCTGATGTAATCGTCGCGCAAGGCCCACGGTGCCAGGTCGCGGGCGCGGACGACGGTGGCATAGACCTCGTCCACGGCACGGGAGAGATTGTCCAGTGCCCGACGCAGCCCTCCCTTCCAGTAGGCGCAACCGGGCGTGCAGCTACACCCCGTTGCCCATCGTCCGAGGTGATGCGGGCAGCTCCACGAGGAGTTTTCCACGATCTGCGCCTCGGCGACCGGCGGATGCTGGCGCAGGTATTCGCCCAGCGTCGTGACATCGTAGGCATCGGTGTAGGCCGGTTTGGTGATCGCGGAGAGGACCTCGACGCCGTGGCGGTAGTGATGGCCGAAGGTCTCGCCGTCGGTCGCCAGAAGGGTGAGCGAGCCGGGGTGCTTGTCCTTGAGCGCATCGTTGAGCAGGTCGCGGGCCTCTTCGACGGAGGGCATATTGAAGGAGAAGCGGTTGGAAAGGGCACTGTCGCGCACGAAGACGGTGATGAAGCGGTCGTTGGCCAGGCGCACGCGGTACGGCCCGGCCCCGTGCGAGAGGTCGCCCAGCACCTGCTCGTCGGAGAGGATGGCGAACCACAATCCTACCTCGGAGACGGCTTCCAGCGTCTCGTAATCGACGGCCATCTCCGGCAGCCAAATCCCCTGCGGACGGTGCCCGAAGCGGTGGCGGAAGCTGGCGATCGCCCAGCGCAACTGTGTCCGCTTGTCGCGGCCACGCGCCAGGGGCAGGATGGTATGATGAACGCCCTGCGCGACGGCGTTGACGATGTTGTGCCGCCGGTAGTAGCCGTGGACGGCATCGACGATGAGGCGGTAAGTTTCCGGCGCGTTGCTTTCCATCCAGCGCGCCAGCGTTTCCCCGATGTTGAAGCTGATGCGCTCGAAATTGCCCGCCTGCGCGTTCGGCGTGTAGCATTCCGCCGTAACGCGCTCGTTCCAGTTCTTGTAAGGGGCCGCTTCCGGCTCTACGCGGTATTCGCCGGTGAAAGGATCGTCGCGCGGAGGCTGGTAGAAATGGCCGTGAATGGTGAGAAAGGGTTTGTACGCCATAGCTGGTTATCCTCCTTTGCCAACAAGGTGCAAGGTCTGTTCGTAGAGATCGGCGTAGGCCCGCGCCGACCGAGCCCACGAGAAGTCGCGCTCCATCGCCCGTACCTGCAGGGTGTCCCACCGCTCCCGCGCTGCGTAGGCGCGGAGCGCACGCTGCAGGGCGTCGAGGAGCGCTTCCGGCGTGTAAGGCCGGAAGACGAAGCCGGTACCCTTTTCGGGCGAGGCGTCGGCGTCGATGACGGTGTCGGCCAGGCCGCCGGTCGCCCGCACGAGCGGCAGCGCCCCGTAGCGCATCGCGATCATCTGTCCAAGGCCGCACGGCTCGAAGCGGCTGGGCATCAGGAAGAGATCGACGGCGCCGTAGATGCGCCGCGCCATCCTTTCGTCGAACTTGATGAGCGCCCGCACCTGCTGCGGGAAACGCTCCTGGAGGGCGCGCAACTGCGCCTCGTAGTCGGGCTGCCCCGTGCCGAGGATGACGAACTGGCCCTCCCCCTCCGCCAGCAGCCGCTCCAACGCGGGGAGGAGGATGTCCAGCCCCTTGAGGGCATCGAGGCGGGTTACCGTGCCGAGGAGGGGCACATTGTCGCGGACGGGCAGGCCGATCTCGCGCTGCAGCGCCGCCTTGTTCACGCGCCGCAGGTGGCGCGAGTGCAGATCGAAGGTCTGGGGAAGGGCGCTGTCGGTCGCCGGATTCCACAGTTCGGTATCGAGACCGTTGAGGATGCCGTACAGGCTCCCTTCCTCGTGGCGGCGGCGCAGCAGCGTGTGCAGACCGGCCCCCGCCTCCGGCTCCAGAATCTCGCGGGCGTAGGTCGGGCTGACGGTGTTGACGATGTCGGCGTTGGCGATTCCCTGCGCCATCCAGTTGACCTGTCCCGGCGGCTCGACTTCCAGATGGGGAAGCTCCTGCATCCGCGCGAAGGTGAGGATGAGCCGCCCGCACAGCCCTTGATAGGCGATGTTGTGGATGGTGAAGAGCGAGGCGACGCGGGCGAAGAAATCATCGCCGCGCCGCCCGTAGTAGCGCAGCCAGGCGACGATGGGCGCAGCGTGCCAGTCGTTGGCGTGGATGAGATCGGGCTTCCACGGCAGATAGTCGAGCGCGGCGATGACGGCACGGGCGAAGAAGGCGAAGCGCTGGGCGTCGTCGTTGAAGCCGTACACCTTCTCGCGGGCGGAGAAGTACTGATCGTCCCAGATCATATAGACGGGCAGCCCTTCGACCTCGCCGCCGAGGAGATGCACCCGCGTTTCACCCGTGCCAACCGGCACGGGAATGGCGGCCAGGCGTTCGAGGCCGAACTGCCGGGGGCTGACCGTGGCGTAGCGGGGGAGGATGAGACGGACATCGACCCCCTGACGCCGCAGGGCACGCGGCAGCGAACCGGCCACATCGGCCAGTCCGCCGACCTTGATGAACGGCGTGGCCTCCGCACTGACGAAGATGACTTTCGGACCTTCCATACCTTTCTCCTCTACGGGCGTCGGACGTTCGTGTATGCGCATTATAACGCAGCGATGGGAAAGGCAAAGATGCCCTTGTCCCCTCATCGTTCTGATTTAAGGTTAGGCGCACAATGCGAGGTCAGGAGGTGCCCGATGCGCATGTTATCTTGGCTGGTCGATCGCTTCCGCTGGGAGGCCGCTGCGCAGACGCTGGAGGCCGACTTCGGTCCGCAGGAGATGGAAGGGGAGGTGGAACAGGCCCTCGTCGCCTTCATCCAGTTGGAAGGCCGGGACGAGGGTGAGCGCCGCGCCTCCGTCTTCCGCCAGACGCTGAAATCGATCAAGTGGCAGGCGAACAAGCTCGGCTTCCGCACCATCGTCCTGCATTCCTTCGCCCACCTGGGCAGCCGCGACAGCGCACCGGCGGCCTTCGCCTGGGATTTCCTCGTCGAACTGGCCGGACGGCTGCGCAAGACGGGCTACGAGGTGCACATCACCCCCTTCGGCTACACCTGCGTCTGGACGATGACGGTGCGCGGCGAGCCGATCGGGCGGGTGTGGAAAGAGGTGTAGGCCGTGGGGCGTGCCGACCGCAAGCGCATCACCATCATCGGCAGCGGGGCCATCGGCGCTTCGCTGGGATTGGCGCTGCGCGCTTCGCCCAATGCCGCCCGCTTCGAGGTCGTTGGCCACGACCGCGAACCGCTGACCGCCCGCCGCGCCCTGAAGGCCGGGGCCTTCGACCGCGTGGCGCTGACGTTGGGCGGAGCGCTGGAGCGGGCCGCGATGGTCATCCTCGCCGTGCCGCTGGCGGCGCTGCGCCCGCTGCTCGCCGATGTGGGTAAGATATTGGCCGATGCGGACGGCGTGCTCATCACCGATACGGCCACGCTCAAGGCCCCCGTGCTCCGCTGGGCGGAAGAGCATTTGCCCGCGGGACTGCACTTCGTCGGCGGCGATCCCTTCCTCGCTCCCCAGGAGGGGCGCTGGCACCTGGCCCGCGGCCTCGAAGCGGCCCGCGCCGATCTCTTCCACGGTGCACGCTATGCCATCGTCCCCCCTGCCCGCGGCCACGAGGGGGCCGTGCGCACGATGGCCGACCTGGCCGCCCTCATCGGGGCGGAGCCGCTGCTGATGGAGCCGCTGGAGCACGATATGGCCCGGCTCCTGGCCGAAATGCTCCCCACCTTCGCCGCGGCGGCGCTGGTGCAGAGCACGGCCCGCCGCCCCGGTTGGCGGGAGGCGCGGCGGGCGGCGGGATACGGCTACGCGACGGCCACCGCCGCCGTCGAGCTGGAAGACCCCGAATCCCTGCGGATGATGGCTATGCTCCGGCGGGAGGCCCTGCTGCCCCGCCTGGATGCCTTCATCGAGGCGGCACAGGCGTTGCGTCGGCGGCTGGCCGAAGGCGACGCGGATTCCCTGGAGGCGGCCTTCGCCGCGGCGCAGCAGGCACGGGCGGCCTGGGCCTCGGCGGCCCACGCGCATCGCTGGGAGTTCGAGCCGACGATGCCCCCTCTCCTCGACCTCTTCCGGCGCACGGCGCAGGCCGTCGTCGGACGGTGGGGGGCGGCGGATGAGGAACCTTCGGGAGAACGATGAGCCGGACATCCCCCTTGCGCGTGCTGATGATCGCGCCCACCTCCTTCTTCCTCGATTACGGCTGCCACGTGCGCATCCTCGAGGAAAGCCGCGCCCTCCTCAAGCAGGGCGTCGAGGTGCGCATCGTTACCTACTACAAGGGGCGGGACTGGCCCGGCCTGCAGATCGTCCGCTCGCGCCCGACGCCATGGCACGCCGATTACGAGGTCGGCTCCTCGCGCCACAAGCTGGCCTTCGATGTGCTCCTTTCGTGGCGGGCACTGGGCGAGGCGCTGCGCTGGCGTCCCGACATCATCCACGGCCATCTGCACGAGGGCGGGCTGATCGGCGGCGTCATCGGGCGGCTCCTGCGGCGGCCCGTCGTCTTCGACTTCCAGGGGAGCCTGACGGCGGAGATGGTTGATCACGGCTTCATCCGGCGGGGGAGCGTGGCCTACCACTGGTGGTGGCGGCTGGAGGAGAAGATCGTCCACCTGCCCGATCTGATCGTCACGAGCACGATCCACGGCGCGCAGCTTCTGCAGCGCACTTTTGGCCGCCGACAGGCCGTCCATCCCCTCCCCGACAGCGTCAACCTGGATTTCTTCTCGCCGCACGTCCTCGACGGGGAGGCCCGGCGGCGACGACGACGGGCTTTGGGCATTCCGGAAGGGCGGCTCGTCGTCGTCTACCTCGGCCTGCTTGCCGACTACCAGGGCGTGCCGCAGCTTCTCCGCGCCGCTGCCCGCCTGAAGAGGCAGGGGCTGCCCTTGACCTTCCTCGTGATGGGCTTCCCCGCCGTCGGGCACTATCGCGCCATGGCGCGCGGACTGGGGCTGGGGGAAGGGGAGGTGATCTTCACCGGCAGGACGCGCTACGAGGATGCGCCGACCTACCTGGCTTTGGGCGACATCGCCGCCGCGCCCAAACTTTCCGCGACCGAGGGCAGCGGCAAAATCCTCAACTACATGGCGATGGAACTCCCCGTCGTGGCCTACGATACACCGGCAAGCCGTGAATACCTGGGCAATCAGGGCGTCTATGCGGCCCCTCCCGGCGATGTGCCCTCGCTGGCCGAGGCGATCGCCTATCTCGCCGAACATCCACAGGTGCGCATCGACCTGGGGCACCGCTTGCGCCGCCGGGCGGAGCGGCACTTTTCCTGGGAGCGGATGGGGCGGCAACTGCTGCGGCTCTACCGGCGGATGCTTTCGCCATAGGGGAGCGCCTTCCCGACTTGCCAACGACGGCAAACGGTTCCATAATGTAGCTATGAAGACGATGTCGGTGAAGGCCACCAGGCTTCCCCGTCCGGCGATGGGGAGGCTCTTTCCGACGATACGCCACAGGACGCAGGGGACTTCCCTGCGTTTTTTTGATCCCCTTACTATCCTATTCGAGGAGGTTTTCGATGGCTGAAGTCTTCAATCCGTTTCACGTCGCGCAGGCGCAGTTGGATGAGGCGGCAGAATACCTGCACCTCGATCCGGCGATGCACGAGTTCCTCCGCTGGCCGATGCGTGAGGTTCACCTGACGCTGCCCGTGCGTATGGACGACGGGAGCTACAAGGTCTTCCACGCCTTCCGCGTGCAGTACAACGTCGCCCGCGGCCCGGCCAAAGGCGGTATCCGCTATCACCCCGATGAGACGGTGGATACGGTCCGCGCCCTGGCGGCATGGATGACGTGGAAGACCGCCGTCCTCGATCTGCCCTTGGGCGGCGGCAAGGGCGGGATCATCTGCAACCCCAAGGCGATGTCGGAGGGCGAACTGGAGCGGCTGAGCCGGGCCTACGTGCGGGCGTTAGGGTCGCTCATCGGCCCCGACCGCGACGTCCCCGCCCCCGACGTCTACACCACGCCGCAGATTATGGCCTGGATGATGGACGAGTTCGAGGCGATGCACGAGCGCCATGCCCCCGGCGTGATCACTGGCAAGCCCTTGCCCCTGGGCGGGAGCGCCGGTCGCGGCGACGCGACGGCGATGGGCGGGATGTACACCGTCCGCGAGGCGGCGGGCCTGCTGGGCATCGATCTCGGCAAGGCGACGGCGGCCATCCAGGGCTACGGGAACGCCGGAAGCCATGCCCATCGCCTGGTCACGGAGATGTTCGGCACGAAGGTCGTCGCCGTCAGCGACTCCAAGGGCGGCATCTACAATGAGAAGGGGCTGGACTATCAGGCCGTCTTCGCCTGGAAGCGGGAGCACGGCACGGTCGTCACCTATCCGGAAGCGGAGAAGATCACCAACGCGGAGCTGCTGGAACTGCCGGTGGACGTCCTCTTCCCCGCGGCGCTGGAGGATCAGATCCGCGAGGATAACGCGCCGCGCGTCAAGGCCTGCATCATCGCCGAGCTGGCCAACGGCCCGACGACGCCGGAGGCCGACCGCATCCTGCACGAAAAGGGCGCTTACGTCATTCCCGATTTCCTCTGCAATGCCGGAGGGGTTACCGTCTCCTACTTCGAGATGGTGCAGAACCTCTACGGCTACTACTGGGACGCGGGGACGGTCTACGAGCGGCTGGACAAGAAGATGACCACCGCCTTCCACGCCGTCCACAAGGCGGCCCAAGAGCACGGCGTGCACAATCGGCTGGGAGCTTACCTCGTCGCCGTGAGGCGCGTCGCCGAGGCGGTGCGCCTGCGCGGCTGGGTGCGCTCGTAGCGCTGCCCTCCTCCTCCGTCCCCCTCGCTCCTCCGGGGCGAGGGGGGCTTGTCGTTCCCCTTTTTCGCCGCGGGGGGGAGGGGGGCATTAGGT
>JALXBP010000037.1 GCA_026991395.1 Anaerolineae bacterium
CGCCGCCGCGGGCATAGGCCCACACATCGGCTCCAGGGACGGGCGTGAAGATGCTCTGCTCGTTCAGCGTCGTGATCAGCCCGCCGAAGGTCGCCGTCCCGGGCACAGGATCGGGGATTGGCCACCGTGTGCAGACCTGGGCGCTCAGATCATCCAGGTAGAAGAAGGTGCCGTTGTAATCCTGGTCGTGGATGGCATTCCAGTAGAGCCGTACCGTCTGCCCGGCCAACGATTCGATATCCAGATAAGGCGAGAGGTCGCTTTCGATCTCGAGCCAGGTGCGGCTGATCGTCCCGCCGTTCGTGATGACCAGCGGCGCGCTCATCAGATCGTTGCCCGAGGTATCCTGCAGGCGCAGGTAGAGCACATCGTCCTCGTCCGGGCCGCCGGGGCTGCACTCCAGCGAACTCTTGTCGATGAAGTAATGCCCGTTCACGACAAAGGTCGTAAACGAGAAGACCTCCGTCGGCATCTCCACATCCTGGTAGAGATAGGGCTGGAGGATGTTGTTGTTACAGGGATAGACCCCAAGGCTGGCGTGCAAGCGCATCGAGAAGCTCCCTCCGTAGAACTGCTGCGAGGTACGCTGGAAGGCCCCGGGATTACCGGCATGCCAATACTCGTAGACGGTCTCGGTATTGCCCTCAAAGCCCGGGATGGTGAGCATCTCCTTGCACACCTCCAGCCCCGGCGGGTAGATCTCGTCATCGCCGCCTGCGGGGACACTATCCTCGGTGCAGATGAGGAAATCGTCCACAATGCCCGTGCCGCGGGAGCTGCTATAGGAGGCATTGGCGATCCCGATGTAGGGATAGTCATAAGCAGCCGTGTGCGAACCGACGAAGATCCAATCATCGATGGTGGGGATGTCATCCGGGTCGGCAGGCTCATAGTAGTAGTAATCGTACTGCCGCCCTGTCCGCACCAGCCGGACCCAGTAGGGAAGCGAGGCGGTGCGATCCGCAGCAGCACGAGAAGCCGAGCCGCCGATGATATCTCGATAGGCGAACTGCGTCCCGGCGGGCGAACGGTTGTTCGTCGCCATATTCATCACATACGGCGCATTCGCCTCCGTTCCCATCCGCACGTGCAGCCCCGCCTTGGCCCAAGTCGCCGTGGTCGGGTGTGCATAGATGCGCAGACGGGCGTCGAAATCGCCGTCGTATTCCTGATAGATGTAGTAGAGGCTGTTGTTGCCCGACCAGATCGTCCGCCCGCGGCTGCGCAGGTTCAGCCGCCCGCTGCCATCCACCCAGTTCGAGCCACTGACGTTGGAGCCGATCTCCGCTGCCTGCCACTGGGAGCCAAGCCCGCCGTCGAAATCATCGCTCCTTGCCCTGTCCAGCGCACAGTCCAGCGAGAACTCTAGTGGTCCGCCGATGTTATTGTCCTCGTCCGCCTCATCGATGTAGTTCGTCGTATCGACCTGGGCGTAGATCGTGTTGCGCCCCATATCATTCAACGTGAGCGAGTAGGTCAAGGCAACGGTCTCCAGAGCCCCGATGTCGGAGATCCACTGCTTTTGCACGCCCAGTTCCCCTGCAGAGGGGGGACTGTCGAGGCCAACGTAGATATCCACGTCGAAAAGTTCGTCGATGATCGGCGCTGCCGACTGATTGGTTACCGAGACGACCACGGTCAACGGCATCCCCGCAAAGCGCGCATTCGCAGGCGTTGTCATCGTGATCGCCGAAACGGTCAAGTCGGGAGGGACCTCTGCAATCTCGATAGGAGCGGAGTAGGCCACGAGGGAGCCGCTATCGTTACAGCCATTCGTCCCGCCATCGCCCTGGTGCGACTCGATGCGATAGAGACCGGCAACACCGATAGGCACCTGCTCGGAAAGATTGGCGTAGCCGGAACTGTCCACATCAACGGGATAGTCCAGCCGTTGGATGACCTGCGTGCTCGTCGGCGAGGTGGGACACCACCAGAGCGAATAGGGATTGTAGCTGTTGGGATGGTCGTAGAGCTCCACGCCGATCCACGCGCCTGGCGGTGGATTGTGCGTCGAAAGGACGAGATAGGGCCCGGCAACCGTCCAGTGCTTGAGCGCCGTATCGTAAGGCTCGTTCGTGTCGATGCTGCCGTTGCCGTTGTAATCGAGCCACGCCTGGATGTGAGCATCGAGTGGCTCGTTGGCGTAGATCGTCGTCCACGCCCACCCGTCTCCTGCCGTGGAAACCTCCTTCACCGTCGTCCCGCTGCCGGAGTAGTCGAAGCTGCCCGCATCGGTGCTGAAGGTTACCCGCGCGCCCGCCACGTTGGCCCCCGCATCGTTGGTAACGTGCGCCCCCACGGCGTGCGCACGCTCGTCGGGGAGTTGATTCGTCGCCTCGTCGAAGTTCAGCGAGAGATGATAGACCGGTATCTCCGTCGGCGTCGGGGAAGGGCCGGTCGTCGGCGTCGGCAAGGGCGTTACCGTCGCGGCGGGCGTGCCCGGCGGCTCCAGCGTCTGATCGGCAGAGATGGTCGGCGGGGCCTCATTCCCGTAACCGACCTGCACGCCCTCGTTGATCATCTCCACCGACGAAGCGACGCGCACCGACCCATTCGGCAACAGCGGCGCGTAAACGACCAGCGGCACATTGTGGATGACACGCACCCGCACGGGCAGCCCGCGCAAGCCGGGATGATCCTCCTGCGGTGCCGCATCGTAGGCCGGCAGCCCCCAAACCTGCACGCCGAGCATACCGGCATCGTGGAGATGAACCTGAATGCAGTTCCAGCTTTCCACCGGCGTGCCATCGCAGATGGCGGTCGTGCGCAAACCGCGGGCCTCCTCCACCGCTTTGAGCTTGATCAGCTTGACACGGCGGGCATAGTAGTCATCATCCGATTCGTAGGGATTTTCGCCGTAGCCCGGCGAGGGGCAGTAAGGCCATGGCTCGTCCACGGCCACCCCGTTCCCGTTGTGATCCATACACTCGCCCTGATCGGGCTGATAGGTGATGGCAAAGCGCGCCGCCGCGTGGGCAGCATGGCTCACCGTCAAGTACCCCTGAATGAGGAAAGCCATATCGATCAACCCCAACAACACGGCGAGCAGGACGGGCAACACCAGCGCCAACTCGACCGTGCTCTGTCCCCGACTATTCTCTTTCGCCTGCCGTATCTCCCGTCCCATTGCACATACTCCTTTTGTCTCGATGGGTCTTGCTGAGTTGGATGAATTCGCTTCAGGCCGTTCGGCGGAAAGGCGGGCTTACCCGCCTCCAGAAGCTGCGAGGCCGCGACGAGGAAAGATGGACGTGAAATGCGTAATCACATCACTCCTACCCTTATTTTAACCGTAGCAAGGGGCCTGTCAACGGTACAATGGTACCAGACAGGCCCCATCGCCGACAGGAAAGATGAAGCAAAACGGCGAAACAAGCTCGACAGGGTGCAGGTCCTCCCCGACTACGCCTCGATGCGGCCTCTCCTCAGCCGGACAGCTTCTCCAAAAGCACCTCTATGCCCTTTTCCAGCACCACATCGCGCCGAGCCAGAAAATCCTCGACGGAAGGTTCGATCATCACATCGGGCGCAATGCCATAACCGACGAAATCCCGCCCGTCCGGGTAGGTGTCCCGCTTTGTGCAGATGCGCCCTTTTCCTCCGGCGGGCAGGTCGATGAACAGGGGTTGACCGGTGCTGCCGAACGTTCTCTCCCCCACCAGCGTGGCCCGCCGGAGCGAATCGAGCGCGATGAGAAAGTCCTCGGCGGCGGAGGCCGTATCGTGCCCGATGAGGACGACCAGAGGCGCGGTAATCTTCGCACCCGCCGCCGGAACGATCTCGGTAGCCTCCTCTTCGTACCACGCCGTTCCCTCGTAGTACGGGCGGAACTTCGCCAGTTCAGGAAGGCGATCGGCCCACTGTCCCCACGCCTTGTAAGCCGCGATATGTTTCCGGGTACGCCACTTGCTGGTGAGGAAAGGTTTGTCGGTCAAATGGTCGATGATCGCCAGGGCATAATCGGTATTGCCGCCGCCGTTGTAACGGAGATCGATGATGAGACCGCGGCTTTCGTACAACACCGGCAAGAGAGCCTCGAAGGCTTCGACGACCTCCGCCTCCATAAAGCTGTTGAGGGCAAGGTAAACGATACCCTCGCGCAAGGGGCGGAAATCGACCGTCTTGCGCGCAGGCTCCGGCCCAATCAGCCACCCGACCTCTTCACCCGCCCGCTCCCGCACGAGCGTCAACGCCTCCGTTCGCCCCTCCGGGGCGCGCACGGCAAGGCGGACGGCCTCGCCGATTGGGCCGTGGAGCATCCGCCGGATGCCCCAATCCCAGAGGATATGCTCCGTCGAACTGCTGATGTAGGGGAAGACCTCCGACTCCAGGTAGACAGGGAGCGGTATTCCATCGACGGCAACGATCTCGGAGCCGACGGGCACCCGCGGGGCCAGCCCCCTTGCCACATCGACGACGATGGCACGCCGCCGAACGGCCTTCAGTGCCAGCGGCGGCGATCCGAGCGTCGCCTCGACCTCCGGCGGGAAGTAAACGTTGGTGTGGCCGTCCTTGAGCAGAGCGCAGAAACGCTGCAATTCCCGGTAGTAGTGATAGGTAGAGGTCGTGGCCAGGACCCGCGGGATGAAAGCGCGATACGCCTCGTCCCAATCCAGGTCGGGCACCTGATCGAAGAAGGCGAAATTGTAACTGGCCTCCCGCCAAAAGAGGGAAAGGCCGTAGAGTTTGTCGGCATCCGCAAGCTCGGCTACGCTCATCGCCGGTTATCCTCCTTCACACGTCAGAACAGCGAGATCACCCCAGGTGGCTCACTCCGCATCGGCGACGACGAACTCCAGCGGCCCGTGACATCGGCCACAGCCCACGTAGGGATCGGCCACGGAGCCGCCGAGATCGCAGGTGGCCTGCACCTCGAGGCGGGGACGGCGCAGAAAGAAACGGCGCAGCCGCAGGTGAAGATGCATATGCGGGCAAGCATTGGCGCGGCGAATATCGGGGACGGGGCAGGTCGCGCAAAGCTCGGCCTTCCAGCGCCGCGCCGTTTCACCTTTCACGAGGCGGCATTGCGGCTTGCCCTCGTGCCACCGCCCCCGCTCGACGTAGTAGTAGGGGCAGAGCCGTCCGTCGGGAAGCCTCATTGGCGCGGGAAATAACCCACCAGATGCTTCCGATGGGCATAGAGCAGCGAGGCACGGTGCGGCAAGGCCGCCATGCCCTCGACCAGATAGTGGATCGCCGCATCGTGGATGGGGAAGAGCGCACCCCGCCAGAAGTCGAGGAAGTCCTCGACCGTGGCTTCGCTCAACAGCGGCACCTCGCCCTGGATCACGCAGAGGGGGAAGTAGAGCACGAGGCGTGCCATACGCGGCGGACGGCGATACAGCCCATTCGTCTCCTCATCCGAAAAGATGAGCATATGGACACGGTCCCGATTGACGGCCACCAGAGAGGACTTCGATTTCGGCAGTGCGGTGAAAGCCCAGGGATGGAGCACGCCATCCCGGAGAATGAGGTGTTCCGTTTCCTCCTGATTGATGTAGAAATGCGGATTGCCTCGACTCTGCAGGGCACCCTCGGTCCAGAAGAGATCGGTCATACAGCCCATAGCACAGGGCCGAATGGGCGAAACGCCTATGCCGCTTCCCAAGCTCATCGTCTCACCTCCCTGAATCATCCCCGGCCTTCGGCGGCGAAGCCGCCCGCCGGGCAATCAAGGCCTCCAACGCAGCCTCGTCCAGCGTCGGAATGCCCAGTTGCGTCGCCTTGCGCATCTTCGTGCCGCCCGGCTCTGTGCCGACGATGAGGTAGTCGGTACGGCGGCTGACACTGTTCGTCACTTTCGCGCCCAGCGCCGTGAGGCGGGCCTTCACCTCATCCCGAGGGCGGGAAAGCGTGCCGGTGATGACGAAGGTCAGCCCCTCCAGCGGGCGCTCGACCTGCCCCGCCGCCGGAGGCTGCTCCGCCAGCCGCACCCCCGCCTTCCGCAGCTTCTCCACCATCCGCCGGTTGTGCTCCCCGGCAAACCAGGCGCGGATGCTGCGGGCGGTGATCGGACCAAGCCCCTCGATCGCCGCCAGGCTCTCCTCGTCCGCCGCGGCCAGCGCATCGAGCGAGTGGAAGCGCTCGGCCAGCAGTTGCGCCACCGTCGCCCCCACCCCCCGGATGCCCAGCGCGGCGATCACCTGCGCCAGCGGGCGCTCCCTGGAAGCGGCGATGGCCTCCAGCAGCTTCTGCGCCTTCTTCTCCGCGAAGCCCTCAAGCTCCAGCAGCGCCTCTTCCTTCAGGAAGTAGAGGTCGGCGGGGTCCTCCACCAGCCCCCGTTCGACCAACTGCTCCGCCGTCCGTTCGCCCAGGCCGTCGATCTCCATCACCTGCGCGAAGTAGATCAGCCGCTGCACGCGCTGAGCCGGACAGGCGGCGTTGACGCAGAAGTAGGCGACCTCCCCCTCCGGGTGGACGACCGGCTCGCCACAGGCGGGGCATCGTTCCGGCGGCTCGATGGGACGCTCGTCGCCGTCGCGCAGATCGACGATGGGGCCGACGATGTAGGGGATGACATCCCCCGCCCGCCGCACGATGACGCGGTCGCCGATGCGGATATCCCGCTCGCGGATGAAGTCGAAGTTGTGCAGCGTCGCCCGCCGCACGGTAACGCCGCCGATGCGCACCGGAGCGAGGATCGCCGTCGGCGTGATGACCCCCGTCCGCCCCACCGAGTACTCCACGTCGAGCAGGTCGGTCGTCGCCTCCTGCGGGGGGAACTTGTAGGCGATCGCGCCGCGCGGACGCCCGCCGACGACGCCCAGCGCCGCCTGGGTCGCCAGGTCGTCGATCTTGATGACCATCCCGTCGATCTCGTAGGAGAGCGTGCGGCGGACGTCGGCCATCGCCTCGCAGTAATCGGCAACGGCATCGAGCGACGTGTAGCGCCGGATGACCTCCTCGGCGATGGGGAAGCCCAGCGCCTTGAGGTAGTGGAGCGTCTCCCACTGGGTGGCCGGGACCTCCCCGCCCTCGGCGAGGAGGATTTGGTAGGCGTAGAGGAAGAGGGGACGCCCGGCGGTAACCCGCGGGTCGAGTTGGCGCAGCGAACCGGCAGCGGCGTTGCGCGGATTGGCGAAGGGCGGCTCGCCCGCCTCCACCAGACGGCGGTTGAGCGCCTCGAAATCGTTGGTGCGCATCAGAATCTCGCCGCGCACGACGAGGCGTGGGGGCGGCTGCGGCCCGTCGGGAGCCAGCGGGATGTGCAGCGGCACCGTGCGCACCGTGCGCAGGTTGGCCGTGACGTCCTCACCCTCCTCGCCGTTGCCGCGCGTCGCACCGA
>JALXBP010000038.1 GCA_026991395.1 Anaerolineae bacterium
GGGAAAGGTCGTGCTGCGGCGAGGGGGCGGCGGGCAGGCGGAGCACCGCCAGCACCACCACGGTCAGCGCGGCGACGAGGAGGCCCGCGAGGATCGTCCGTTCCTTGCTCACAGCCACGCTCCGAAATCCGGCGAACTGAGCCGCCCCAAGGCGTACTTGGAATGCCGCTGCGGGCGGCAGGGCAGTGTGGCGAGGAGGTCGGCCAGCCGTCCGGCCTGGGCGGGCGGCGCTTTCAGCTCGATGAGGAGGTAGTCGGGCCAGGGCAGCGTCCGCGTGAGGTTGGGACAGGCGGAGAAACGCTGGTCGTAGGCGACGATCCGCTCATCGACGGTCAGCCGCAGCGTGCCGTCGGCGCTCTCGTAGTAGGCGCGGCGGTAGCGGACGATGAGGACGGGGAACTCTGCCCGCAGCATCGCCGGTTGGGCGCAGGCGAGGTGGCGCAGCGGCAGGAGGAGATCGGCCCAGCGGATCGAGCGCAGATCGATGCGCAGGTCGGGGAGGTGACAGCGCTGCTTGGCTCCCGTCGCGCCGCGGCGTGTCTTGTGTTCGAGGTAGCCGCCCTCGATTTGCGCAAGCGCATCGCCGTACCAGCGCAGCCGCACCTTGTGCCGCACCCCCACGCCGTTGAGGTTGTCGAGCAGCGCCGAATCCCGTTCGTCATCGAGGTAGAGGCTGTTGACGGTGCGCGGCGGGTAACTTCGTCTCCAGTGCACCGGGTGGAGGCGGAGCCAGCGTCGCAGGAGGGGGTAGGCGGTGAGCGGCAGCGGCACTTTGATCTCGTAGCGGGGTGGTTGGTCGAGCCGCGCCGTCATAGCTCCTGGTCGTATCGCAGGAAACTGAGTTCGTGGACGGGGAGGTTGCGCTTCAGTTCCCCGACGACGGCGGCGAGCGTAGTTTCCGGCTGCAGTTCGAGGTAGTAGGTCAGGTAGAGATGCCCATCGCGGCTGTCGAGGCGGCGCAATTGGGCGACGGCTGCGTGTCGCCGGAGGGTCTCCGCCGCCGTTTCGACGAGCGGGTCCCGTTCCCCTTCGCGCAGGGCAAGCTCCAGGTAGAGGGTGTCGGGCTGCTGCTCCGGCGTGAGCAAGGCCCGCGCAGCCAGGTACCCCAGGATGATGAGCACGCCTGCGATGACGGGGAGGCGCTGGTCGGCCCCGACGCCCAGGCCGATGGCGATGGCGAGGAAGAGGTAGAGCAGTTCCTCCGGCTCCTTCACGGCGGTGCGGAAGCGCACGATGGAGAGCGCCCCGACCAGGCCGAGGGAGAGGGCGAGCGAGGACTTGATGATGGCGATGACCAGAGCCGTGGTCATCGTCAGGACGGGGAGCAGGGCGGCGAGTTGGGCGCGGTTGGTCAGCGCTTTCCCGAAGCGGTTGTAGTACCAGCCGACGATCAGCGAAAGGATCAAGCCGATGGCCAAGTTGACCACCAGATCGACAAGGGGCAAGGGCAAATCGAACATAGAACCTCCTGCCCGCATTATAGCATCGGCGTTGTCGATGTCGAGAGGTGCGGCTCCCTTCGCCGCGCAGGGCGAGGCGGCTGCCGTCAGGGCGTCGGCGTGGCCGTGAGCGTTGTCGTCGCCGTGACGGGCGTTGCGGTGGGCGTGAGCGTCGGCGTCGGCGTGAGGGTCGGCGTCGCGGTGGGGAGCGCCGCGAGCGGCCTCTTCTGCACGGTGATCGTCCACGCCGTCCATCCCGCCGCGCCCTCGGCGGTCGTGCAGGGTTCCACGGCGAGGGTGAGGAGCGGTGCTCCCGTCGGGCTGCCGATGTAGAGGTTGTAGGTGTGCCCGCCCTCGACGGCGAAATCGGCGTAGCCCGCGCCGCCGCGGGGGGAGAAGCCGGTTACGGCGCGGTCGGCTCCGCCGTCCCAGAGCAGCCAGAGATCGACGGCGGGCAGGCCGACCGGCTCCTGGTGGGCCGCCCGTCCCCTCCCCACGGTGATGACCTCCGTCAGCGTTACGGCGATGAGGGGGTGGAGGGCGCACCCTTCGACGGTTGTGCTGACCACGTAGGGCGAAAGGCGCGGGATGGGCGTGGGCAGGATGGAGAGCGTGATCGGCAGGGTCGTGCTCACCGGGGT
>JALXBP010000039.1 GCA_026991395.1 Anaerolineae bacterium
GGTCGCTCCCTCCCATGCCTGCAATACCCCTCACACCATTGGACTTGTCGCGTTCCCGGCGAAGCCCCAATCTCGATACCAGAAAGGCGTCTCGCCTCTGCCCTGGCTCCATCGGCGGAACTGCCCCTTCCTCCACCTCCATCATAATCAACATCCCACCTTATGTCAACTTCGAGAGGGCCGCACACCGCGGAACACCGAGGCCGACTTTATTTGCTTCGCCCATCCCCTCGTGCTACAATGTAGCTCGATACGAGACCGTCCTGCAAGAGGGAAGAGGATGCTGACCGAGGCCTTTTTCTCCGCCGTCGCCGACGCCGTCTTCGGCTACCTGCTCGAGGAGGCCGACCTGGCCGAGCGGGTGCGCGCCGTGCTGGGCGTGGACCCCGAACGCCGCGCTTTCCAAACCGCGCTGGCGCGGGCCTACGCGACCTTTGCCCGCCGCTACCCCGATCTGACCGCCTCGCTCTTCGACGAAAGTTTCCTCGAAACCGAGGCTGCGCCGCTCCTGGCCGAACTCCTCACCCGCCGGGGCCAACCCGATCCCGCCGACCTGGCCCGCCGCTGGGCCGCGCACCTGGGCCATCCCGACCCCGAAAGCTGGCCGCGCTTGGACGAGACCACCCGCGCCGCCGCCGATTTCCTGACCTGGTTGGAGGCGGAACTGGCCCGGCAGGCCGCCCTCCGCCCCCTCTGGGATGCCTGCGCCTTAGAGCGCATCGCCGAAGAGACGGAGACCATCCGCCGAACGTTAGACGAGACGTTCCGCCAGGCCCTCACCGAGGTCCGACAGGTGCACATCGCAGGGAACGCGCAGGGCAACGTTATCATCACTGGCAACGGGAACATCGTCAATGTGAACACCGTCGTTCCTCCCAACGCTGGCTCATCCTACGCACCACGTGCCACGCACCACGCAAGACGCCCTGCTCATCACGCCCCCAACCCCTTCACCGATCGCTTCGCCATCCGCGACCCGGCCCGCTTCATCGGGCGGGAGAGGTTCCTCCAACGCCTGCTTCGGGACCTGGAGTTCCGCTCCATCGCCATCGTCGGAGAGCGGAAGATGGGCAAATCCTCCATCCTCTGGCGGTTGAAGTGGGAGCTGGAACGAGAATCGGCGTGGAAGATCTTCCTCTGGGACCTCTTCGACCCGGCAGCCGACGCCCACGCCCTGCTGAACGAAGCCACGCGGCAACTGGGCTTTTCGGGGAAGGGATGGGCGGCCTTCAAGGAAGCGGTGCGGGGACGCAAGGTCGTCCTGCTCTTAGACGAACTGGACATCGCGCCGAAGCGGGGGTTCGGCGTGGACCTCTTGCGGGGCTTTCGCGCTTTGCACAACTTGGGATGGCCCGTGCGGTTGGTGACCGCCAGCCGGCTCAGGCCCCAAACCATCTTCCCTGATCCCCAGGAAGGCTCTTCCCCCACCGATTTCCTCCATCCCCGACGACTGGGGTTCTTCACAGAGGCGGAGGCCCGGCGGCTGCTGGCTCATCCATGGGCACCCCAAGTGCCCTCCTTCAACGATATGACCCGCACTGACTCCGACGAGACAATCTCCGACGAACTAATAGCACTGGCCCACGGCCACCCCTACCGGCTCCAGGTGGCCGCTTATCACCGCTACGAATCCCTCCTCGATCCTGCCTATGACTGGCGTACCGAGTACGAGGAGGAAGTGAGTATACTGGAGGGGAAGCGATGAGCACGACGGTGCCCCGGATGGACCTGGCCCCCAAATTGCAGCGGCCCCTGCAACCGTGGAACCCCCTCGACTACCTGCGCCTGCTCTACTGGGTCTTCTTCTTCCCCCAGGCGCTCCGTTGGTACGTGGAGACCTTCGCCCATCCTGAGTACCGGCAGGCCCAAGGGCGCGACCTGCTGCCCGCCCTGCGGAATGACCCTGTGCAGCGGACCTTGGCCTTGCAGGGGCTTCTCCTGACCCTGCTGGTGCCAGTGGTGCTCGGCGCTGCACTCCGATGGGCCGGCGTCCCGGTGGATTGGGTCGGCGTGGCGGGCGGCGTGGCGGGCGGCGTGGCGTTCGGCGTGGCGGTCGGCGTGGCGGTCGGCATGGC
>JALXBP010000040.1 GCA_026991395.1 Anaerolineae bacterium
TGGCGGGCGGCGTGGCGGGCGGCGTGGCGTTCGGCGTGGCGTTCGGCGTGGCGTTCGGCGTGGCGTTCGGCGTGGCGTTCGGCGTGGCGGGCGGCGTGGCGATCGGCGTGGCGGTCGGCGTGGCGGGCGGCGTGGCGGTCGGCGTGGCGGTCGGCGTGGCGGGCGGTATGATGCTTCTGCGCTTGGTTGATTACGTCGCCGTGGCCGCACCCACCGCCTGGGTGTGGTCCCGGGGGGGAAAAACACTCCACCACGTGACGCCCCTTCCCCTCCCCGGCGTGCAGCGGCGTATGGAGACGTGGCTGGAGGCAGACTGGGCCGTCGGGGTGTACAATGTGAACCAGGTCCTGGCCTACACGATGCAGTTCATCCCTGCCGTGGAGGCGGTCAACGACGCATTGGAACGGATATTCGCGGTAGGGGCGACCTGCAGGTCGCCCCTACAGGCGGTGGCCGAACTGGCCCGCGATCCCTACGACTGGGACTTGGTTCGTTTCGGCTCCGCCTCCCTGCACAACGCGATGTGGCGTGAGGCGATAGAGGAGTTCTCTCTCGTCCCCAAGCGGCTCCGCCGCCGCTGGCAGGCCCGCTTCCCGGCCGATCCCCGCTTGGACACCCCCGCCCGTGCCGCCTGCGCCGGTTTCTGGTACCTGCACGAGAGGAAGCCTGAGAAGGCGGCGGAGGCCTTCGCCGTGGTGCGGGCCTTCTCCGGCGGCGAGGAGATGGTCCACATCACTGCCTCCCTGGCTTCGGCCCTCCGGGCCGAAAGCGCCGACGAGATCGCCGACTGGCTGGCCCTCTCCGCCCCGCTGGATGATTTGCCGGAGCCGTATCTGCGGCCGGAGACGGTCGCCGCGCTGCGTCGGCTGCGGGCCGTCGCCGCCGAGGTGGATACCGCCCGCCATGCCGTCACCCCCGCCCTGCGAGCCTCCGCCGTCGGCCGGGCCGTGGCCGAATTGACCGACTTGGCCGGAGAGGCCGACCTCCCTCAGCCGGAGGCCCCCCTCGTCGCTGCCGTCGCCGAGAAGTGGCGGGACCTCCTGGCCCGCTGGGGCGGGGAGATCGGCGAGGAGGTGCTCCGCCGTCCCATCGAAAACCCCTTCAAAGAAGGGATCAGCGGGCGACCGGTGCGCCGCACCTTCGTCGGGCGGAGCAAGGTCTTGGCCGACCTGGAGCGGTGGTGGCAATCTCCCTCCGATACGCCCCTTCCCGCGATCATCCTCTACGGCCACCGGCGGATGGGCAAGTCCTCCATCCTCCTCCAACTCTACGAGCGCCGCAACGCCCACCTCCTCGTCGCCCGCACCGACCTGCAGGACCTGGCCCTGGCGGACCACACCGGCCAGCTTCTCCACGGCTTCGCCCGCGCCATCCACGAGGCGGCGACCGAGGCCCACCTGGATGTCGGCCCCCCTCCCGCCCTGGATGCATACGCGACGACCGGTTTGGCCCGCTTGGCCCTCGATGACCTTCTGGGCCATCTGGACCCCCAGATGACGGGCCGCCGCCTCATCCTCACGGTGGACGAATACGAGATCGCCGAGGAGAAGATCGAAGAGGGCAAGTTCGCCCCTGACTTCCTGCGCTACCTGCGCGCGGCCACGAACCGCCACCGCTGGCTGGGGCTTATCTTCGCCGGGCGGCATCGGCTGGAAGAGGAACTGCGCCACTACCACGCCGTCTTTTACGGCGGCGCCGACGCGGTGCGGGTCTCCTTCCTCGATCGGGAAGCCACCCTCCGGCTGATCCGCCGTCCCACCGACGATTTTCTGCTCCACGTGGAGGAGTCGCTGGCGGAGGAGATCTACCACCTCACCTACGGCCAACCCTACCTGATCCAGGTGATCTGCCACGAACTGGTGGAACGATGGAACGAGCGCTTCCTGCACGAGGGGCAGCAGGTTCCCCGCGTCCTGACCCCGGACGACCTGCGGGCGATGCTGACCCCTGACTTCTTCGAGGAATTCTTCGGACAAGCCACCTTCTATTTCGAAGGGGTATGGGAGGAGGCAGGACCGGACGGGCAGCGGCTGCTGATGGTGCTGGCCGCCCACGGCCCTGATTGTGCCGTCCCGCCCGCTGATCTCTTCCGGGAGGTCGGGTTGGGCCCGGAGGCGGGGAACGCCGCCGTCGATGTCCTCTTGGGCCACGATCTGGTGATCGAGAAAGAGGGCAAGCTCCGCCTGGCGGTCCCTCTGATGCATACCTGGCTGCGGTGGCGCAAGGGGGAACCGCCCATCGTAACCGGCGGGGTGGCCGAAGCGGAAAGGGACGCCCGCGCTTGACAAAAATCCCATCCTCGCTATCATAGTGCGCGTAGCTAACTATCCGGGTGAGGAAAGGAGGTCGGCCATGGTGAGCACGAAAGAGCGTAACGTCCGCAACGCCCATCGTTGCAGGCCGCCCCACACGCACCCTCGGCGAGGGTAAAGCTCTTTACCGTGGTGGCGGAAGCCCCACGGTTTTTTTGTCCTTAGGCCCCTGGGCTCCTGCAACTCGAGGAGAGCAGGGGCTTTCTTGTGCCCGCTCACACGCTCACAGCTTCGACAAGGAGTGCGCCAACGTATGGATACACGCTACCATCGGCACTATCGCCGCCAACTCGATTTCGACCTGCGTTCGAACCTCAGCGACCGCCCGCTGGAGGGGCTGTGGAGGCTGATGCATGGCTTCCGCCTTCCCTACCTCCTCGCCCTGATGAGCGCCGCCCTGAGCGTCGTCGCCCGCACGAGCACCTACCTCCTCATCCGCCACGTCGTCGATGAGGTGATCCCCGATCCCGCCCAGCGGGCGATGCTCGGTTGGGCGGCGGCCGGCTTCGTGGCGCTGGCCGCCGCGGAGGGGTTCTTCGCCTACCTGCGGGGCACCTTGGCCGCCCGCACCGCCGAAGGGATCGTGCTGCGGCTGCGCACGCAGCTTTACGATCACATCGTCCGCCTGCCCTTCGCCTACCACGACCGCACGCCGACCGGCGACCTGCTCCAGCGGGCCACCTCCGATGTGGAGGCGCTGCGCCGCTTCTTCGCCTCCGAGGCGATCAACGTGGGGCGCATCCTCGCCCTCTTCTTCATCAACTGGGCGGCGATGTTCGCGGTCAGCCGCCGCCTGGCCTTGCTGGCCGTCCTCATCCTCCCCTTCATCCTCGCCCTCTCGCTCTTCTTCTTCCGCCGCGTCTACCGCGCCTACGAGGCGATGCAGGAGCAAGAGGCACGCCTTTCGACCACCCTGCAGGAGAACCTGACGGGGCAGCGGGTGGTGCGGGCCTTCGCGCGGCAGGATTACGAACGCGAGAAGTTCTACCGCGACAACAGGCTGCGCTTCCTGCGAGGGAAGAAGACGACGCTGATGCACGCGCTCTACTGGCCCTTTTCCGATCTCCTCTGCATGGGGCAGACCCTGCTCGTCCTCGGCGTGGGGGCGGCGATGGCCTTCCACGGGGAGATCACCTTGGGCACTTACGTCGCCGTGATGGGGATGATCACCTGGATCGTCTGGCCGCTGCGCAACCTGGGACGTGTCATCGTGCGCATCTCCACCGTCATCGTCTCCTGGCGGCGCATTGCCGGTGTGCTGGCCGAGGAGCCGGAGGACCTTTCGGCGGGGACGATCACAGGCGAGCGCCCTTTGCGCGGGGAGATCGCCTTCGAGAAGGTCTCCTTCGCCTATCCGGACAGCCACGACGGGCCGCCCACCTTGCACGAGATCAGCTTCCACGTCGAACCCGGGCAGCGGATCGCCCTGCTGGGCGCGACAGGCTCCGGCAAAACGACGCTGATCAACCTCCTCCTCCGCTTCTACGAACCGACGGCGGGGCGCATCCTCCTCGACGGGCGCGACCTGCGCGACTACCCGCTGGCCGTGCTGCGCCGTCAGATCGGCCTCGTCGAACAGGAACCGTTCCTTTTCTCGCGCACCATCCGCGAAAATATCCTCCTGGGAACGGAGCGGGAGGTCTCGGAGGAGGAACTGATCGCCGCGGCTAAGGCCGCCGCCATCCACGACGTCATCCTCGGCTTCCCGCAGGGCTACGAGACGCTCGTCGGTGAGAAGGGCGTCCTGCTTTCCGGCGGGCAGCGTCAGCGCATCGCCATCGCGCGGATGCTGCTCAAGAACCCGCGCATCCTCGTCTTCGATGCGGCCACCTCCGCGCTCGACGCCGAGACGGAAGCACAGATCGAGGCGGCGCTGGAGTCGCTGACGGGCGGACGGACGACCTTCATCATCGCCCATCGCATCCGCACGGTGATGAAGGCCGACCTCATCCTCGTCCTCGATCGGGGACGCATCGTCCAGCAGGGACGGCACGACCAACTCCTCGCCGATGAGCACGGTCTCTATCGGCGCATCTACGAGGCCCAGATGAACCTCCGCGCCGCGCTCCAGGCGGAACTGGAGGCGCTGGGCATTCACGAAACCGAGGTGCTGTGATGACGACCACGACCGTTCAGGAAGAGACGTTCACCACCCGCTTCAACGGGGCCGTGCTCCGCCGACTGGCCGGGCAACTGCGTCCGTACCGCTTCTGGACGATGGCCTTTCTCCTGGCCATCGCCATCACCTCCGTCTTCGACGCCTTCTTCACCTACATCGGCAAGCGCATCATCGACGAGGGCATCATCGCCCAGGACTGGAGCCGCCTCACCTCGCTCCTCCTGCTCTACGGCATCGTCGGGGTTGGGCAGGCGATCACCGTCTTCGCCTTCATCTACGCCTCCGGCGTCCTCGGCGAGAAGGTGAAGTTCGACCTGCGGCAGGCGCTCTTCGATCACCTGCAGGAGCTTTCCTTCTCCTACTTCGACCGCACGCCCATCGGCTGGATCATCTCCCGCGTCGCCTCCGACACCGAGCGGGTCGCCGACCTGGTGACGTGGGGGCTGATCGATGTAACCTGGGCGCTGGTCAACATCCTCACGACCTTCGCCTTTATGTTCGCCATCAACAGGACGCTGGCCGCCCTCGTCGCCCTCCTCCTGCCGCCGATGCTCTGGCTGGCCATCTACTTCAAGCAACGCATCCTGCGCGAGTACCGCGTCGTGCGGCAGCTCAAGGCCGAACTGACCGGGCTTTACAACGAAGGGATGACCGGCGTGCGCGTCATCAAGGCGCTGGTGCGCGAGCGGGAGAACGGGAGGGAGTTTCGCACCAAGGCGGAGTCGCTCTACGCCGCCTCCTACCGCGCCGCCTGGCTTTCCGCCCTCTTCCTCCCCCTCATCCGTCTCATCGGGGCCGTCGGCGTGGGGATCATCGTCTGGTACGGCGGAGGGCAGGCGCAGGTCGGCACGATGACCATCGGCGGCATCCAGGCTTTCCTCAGCTACGTCGCCTTCATGCTCTGGCCGATCCAGGATTTGGCCCGCGTCTACGCCGAGATGCAGCAGTCGGTTGCCGCCGCCGAGCGCGTCTTCTCGCTGCTGGATGCCCAACCCGACATCGTCGATCGCCCCGGCGCGATCGCGCCGACGAAGCTGCGCGGCGAGGTTGACTTCGACGATGTGACTTTCGCCTACAAGGAGGGGCAGACGGTCCTGGAGCACTTCACGCTCCACGTGCGCCCCGGTGAGCACGTCGCCCTCGTCGGCCCGACGGGCGGGGGCAAGACGACGATCGTCAACCTGCTCTGCCGCTTCTACGAGCCGACGGCGGGCCGCATCCTCATCGACGGGCGGAACTACACCGAGTTCACGCAGGAAGGGCTTCAGCGGCGCATCGGTATCGTCTTGCAGCAGCCCCATCTCTTCTCCGGCACCATCCGCGAAAATATCCGCTACGGGCGGCTCGATGCCGACGAGGAGGCCATCATCCGCGCGGCGAAGATCGCCAAGGCGCACGAGTTCATCACGCGGCTGGAGAAGGGATACGACGAGGAGGTCGGCGAAGGGGGCGGACGGCTCTCGGTGGGGGAAAAGCAGCTCATCAGCCTGGCGCGTGCCGTCCTGGCCGACCCGGACATCCTCATCTTGGACGAGGCAACGAGTGCCGTCGATACCCTCACCGAATCGCTCATCCAAGCCGGAATGGAGGCGGTGATGGCCGGGCGGACGACCTTCATTGTCGCCCATCGCCTCTCCACCATCCGCAACGCCGACCGCATCTTAGTCATCGAGGGGGGGCGGATCGTCGAGAGCGGCACCCACGCCGAACTCATGCGGCGGCGCGGCCACTACTACCGCCTCTACACGCAGCAGTACCTCCAGGAAGGCGGCATTACGGGACCTCGACCTGCTCCAGCAACTGCGCGATGACGGCGTCGGAGGTGATCGCCTCCGCCTCCGCTTCGTAGGTGAGGATGAGCCGGTGGCGCAGCGCAGCGGGCGCGACGGCGCGGATGTCCTCTGTCGCCACGTTGTAGCGCCCCGCCAGCAGCGCGGCGACCTTGCCTCCCAGGATGAGCGCTTGCGCCCCGCGCGGGCTGGCCCCGTAGCGGACGTAGCGCCGCACCAGGGGCGGGGCGCTCTCCTGGTCGGGATGCGTCGCCGTGACCAGGCGGGCGGCGTAACGGGCAACCGGCGTAGCGACCGGCACCGTCCGCGCCAGTGCCTGCATCGCCAGCACCGTCTCCCCCTCCGCGACCGGCTCGACCTGCGGTTCGACCTCCCCGGTCGTGCGGCGGAGAATCTCCACCAGCGCCGCCTCGTCCGGATACCCCACGTCCACCTTGAAGAGGAAGCGATCGACCTGCGCCTCCGGCAGGGGATAGGTGCCCTCCAGCTCGATGGGGTTCTGCGTCGCCAGCACGAGGAAAGGGCGCGGCAGCGGATAGGTGCGCCCGCCGACGGAGACCTGCCGCTCCTGCATCGCCTCCAGTAGCGCCGACTGCGTCTTCGGCGTCGCGCGGTTGATCTCGTCGGCCAGCAGGAGGTTGGTGAAGACCGGCCCGCGGTGGAAGCGGAAGCGGCGGCCTCCCCCTTCCTCCAGTTCGAGCACGTCGGTGCCGAGGATGTCGGCGGGCATCAGATCGGGCGTGAACTGCACGCGGGTGAAGGTCAAGCGCAGCGCCTGCGCCATCGTGCGCACGAGCATCGTCTTGCCCAAGCCGGGCAGCCCCTCCAGCAACAGATGGCCGTCGGCGAAGAGCGCAATCAGCGCGTGCCGGATGACCCCCTCCTGCCCGACGATGACCTGCCGTACTGCCTCCTCCACCCTGGCCGCCACCTCGCGGAATGC
>JALXBP010000041.1 GCA_026991395.1 Anaerolineae bacterium
GGCGAGCACCTTTCCTGCCTGGTGATCGCCAAGCTGCCCTTCGACGTACCCAACGATCCCCTCGTCGAGGCACGCAGCGAGCGCTACGACAACCCCTTCAGCGACTACCTGGTGCCGGAGGCCATCCTGCGCTTCCTGCAGGGCTTCGGGCGGCTGATCCGGCGGCGCACCGATCGAGGCGTCGTCGCCGTTCTCGACCGCCGCCTGTTGAGCAAGCACTACGGTCGCCGTTTCCTCGCCTCGCTCCCCGACCCCACCATCCACAGAGGGACGGCCTCCGATCTGCCGCAGATCGCCGCCGGATGGCTAAGCGGGGAGTTAGGCCCGGAGACCTTCGCCCGTCGGGAGGAGGAAGGGTGGGCCGTCCCGCCGCCGGACGCTCCGCCCGACTGGTGGTAGAGCCGCCGGAGCGCGACGGTTGGCCTCCCGGCGGAGGCCGCTATAATGGTCGCCGAGACGGGCACAGTGAAAAATCGGTATGAGCACAAAAGAGAAGCCGCTTGTCGCCATCAACGCACTCCTCGCTTCGGGAAGCCACTCCTACCGTAGCGCCGGTATCCATGCCTACATCGTCCACCTGCTCCGTCATCTGCCCCGCGAGGCCGTCTCCCTGCGCCTCACGGCCATCGCCGGGCCGGGAAAGCTCCTCGACCTGCCGATCGCCAGGCAGCACACGAACTGGCCGACGGAGCGCCCCCTCGTCCGCATCGCCTACGAGCAACTGCGGCTCCCCCGGCTCCTGCGGCGGATGGGGGCCTCGCTCCTCCACGCCACCGCCTTCGTCGGCCCCTTCCTTTCCGCCGTGCCCCAGGTGATCACCGTCCACGACCTGAGCTTCCTGCGCTACCCGCGCTTCTTCCGCACGAGCCGCCGCCTCTACCTGGGGCGGCTGACGGGGCCTGCCTGTCGGCGGGCCAGGGCGGTCATCGCCGTCTCCCGCTTCACGGCGCGGGAGGTGGTCGCCTTGCTCGGCGTGCCCGAAGAGCGCGTCCACGTCATCTACCACGGCGTCGATCCGCGCTTCCGCCCCCTGCCCGCCGAGGCCGTGGAGACTTTCCGCCGACGGAAGGGGCTGCCGCAACGCTACATCCTCCATCTGGGGACGCTGGAGCCGCGCAAGAACCTCCCCACGCTCATCCGCGCCTTCGCCCGGCTGCGCGATCCCACGCTCCACCTGGTACTGGCCGGAGGGCGCGGCTGGCTGGACAACCCGATCTTCGAACTGGTGGCCTCGTTAGGACTGGAAGGGCGGGTACACTTTCCCGGCTACGTTCCCGACGAGGAGCTGCCCCTGTGGTACAATGCGGCCTCGCTCTTCGCCAGTCTTTCCCACTACGAAGGCTTCGGGATGCCGGTGGTAGAAGCGGAGGCGTGCGGCGTGCCGGTCGTCGCCGGTAACCGCGCCTCGCTGCCGGAAGCGGCGGGCGACGGCGCGCTCCTCGTCCCCCCGACGGACGAGGAGGCCGTCCGCGAGGCGATGGCGCGGCTGCTCACCGATGCGGCGCTGCGCGAGCGCGTGCGGCAGGCCGGGCTGGCCCACAGCCGCACCTTCACGTGGGAGCGAACGGCACGGGAGACACTCGCGCTCTATCGCGCGGTATTAGGGATGGCGTCATGAGGCGATTTTTCCGTCAGCGCGGCAAGGAACACGCCCCCTGGTGGGCCATCTGCGGCGACGTTGTGGCCGTCAACGCGGCCATCTTCGCCGCCTACCTGCTGCGCTACCGCTGGCAGTGGTTCGCCGATGTCGTCTATGACGCGCCCTTCTCCGCCTATCTCTCCTTCGACCTCTTCTTCAGCTTCGCCGTGCCCCTCTTCATCGCCGCGGAGGGCGGCTACCGCGATTGGCGCGGGCGTTCGCTCATCAATCACCTCTACCACATCACCAACGCCGTCGCCAAAGCGCTGGTCATCGCCCTCGCCCTTGCCTTCGTGCTCCGTCCGCGCGTCTATTCGCGCCTCCTCCTCCTGGAAGCGGGCGTGGGGATGGTGCTCCTGCTCACGCTGGCGCGGATCGTGGCGCAGCGGCTGCTGGCCTCGATGCGGCGGCGTGGGATCGGCGTTACGCGCGTCGTCATCGTCGGCGCGGGCGAAGTCGGACGGCGGGTCATCCGCACCATCGTCGCCCGCCCCGACCTCGGCTATCAGATCGTCGGCTACGTGGACGACAATCCCCGGAAGGGGCAGGGGGAGATCGGACGCATCAAGGGCTTGGGAGCCGTGGACGATCTGGCCCAGGTCATCGACCGCGAACAGGTGGACGAGGTGCTGATCACGCTGCCGTGGACCCATCACCGCCGCATCCTTTCCGTGCTGCGGGAATGCGAGCGGCGCAACGTTACGGCCCGCCTCGTCCCCGACCTCTTCCAGCTCAGCCTCAGCCGCGTGGAAGTCAGCGACCTGGGCGGCGTCCCCCTCATCAGCGTGCAGGAGATCGCCTTCGGACGGGGCGCGATCCTCTTCAAGCGGGCGGTGGACATCCTCGGCTCGCTGCTGGGACTCGTCTTCGGCGCGCCGCTCTTCGCCCTCATCGCCCTCGCCATCCGACTGGATACACCGGGGCCGATCATCTTCCGACAAGAGCGCGTAGGGCTCGGCGGACGGCGGTTCTTCATCTACAAATTCCGCTCGATGCGCGTGGGGGCGGAACGCGAGAAGGAGCGACTGCGGGCGCTCAACGAAGCAGACGGCCCGCTCTTCAAGATTCGCAACGACCCGCGCCTGACGCGCGTGGGCGCTTTCCTGCGGCGCACCAGCCTGGACGAACTCCCCCAGCTCATCAACGTCCTGCGCGGCGATATGAGCCTCGTCGGCCCGCGCCCGCCGACACCGGACGAGGTGGAACAGTACCTCCCCTGGCATCTGCAGCGGCTGGCCGTCCCCCCCGGTATGACGGGACTGTGGCAGGTGAGCGGACGCAGCGAATTGACCTTTGATGAAATGGTGCTACTGGACATCTACTACATCGAACACTGGTCGCCCTGGCTCGACTTCGCCATCTTGTTACGCACCGTCCCCAAGGTGCTCCTGGGAGAAGGGGCCTATTGACAGACATCCTCCAGGGCAGAAGGAGTGGCTATGACGCTATGGACTCTCTCGGAAGAGGAGCGTGAGGGACTTTTCGACTTCGTGCAGCGCCTGGTGCGAACGCCCAGCCTCCCCGGCGACGAAAAGGCGGTCGCCGATCTCGTGCTCGACGAGATGGAACGCCTCGGCTTCGACGACGTACAGCGGGACGAGGCGGGCAACGTCTTCGGAACGGCGGGGACGGCGGAAGGGCCACTCCTCCTCCTCGATAGCCACCTGGATACGGTCGAACCGGCCAATCCCCGGGCGTGGACGGTGGACCCGTGGAGCGGCATCGTGCGCGACGGACGGCTCTACGGGCTTGGTTCGTGCGATATGAAATCCGGACTGGCGGCAACCGTCTACGGCATCGCACATCTGATGAGGAGCGGCATTCCCTTGCGCGGGCGCGCGATGGTCGCCGCCGTCGTCCTCGAAGAACCGGCGGAGGGGACGGGGACGCGGCTCCTCTTCGAACTCAACGCGCTCCGCCCCGACTGGGTCGTCATCGCCGAACCCTCCGCGCTGAACGTCATCCGTGCCCAGCGCGGCCATCTGGAAATGACGCTCGACGTGCAGGGACGCTCGGCACACTCCGCCGCCCCTCACCTGGGCAAGAATGCCATCTACGAGGCCGCCCGCGTGATCTTCGGCCTCGAGTTGCTGGAAGAGCAGCTCCCCACCCATCCCTTCCTCGGGCGCGGCGTGCTCGCCGTAACCGACATCAGCGCTCAGGCGGTGAGCCGCAACGCCATTCCCTACCGATGCCACCTCTTCATCGACCGCCGCCTGACGGTCGGGGAAACGGAGGCGCTGGCCCTGAGCGAGGTGCAGCGGGTCATCGCCAGGGAGGGGGTGGAGGCCGAGGTGCGCATCGTCGAGGAGCAGGTGCGCACCTACACAGGCCACACCCACACCGCCCGGCGCGCCTCCCCGCCCTGGCTCTTCGACGAAACCCATCCGCTGATTCGGGCGACGGTGCAGGCAGCCCGTGCCGTCGGATTGCGTCCGCAGGTAGGGCGATGGGACTTCGCCACCGAGGGGGCCTACACCGCAGGCCAGCTCCAAATCCCCACCGTCGGCTTCGGCCCCGGCGATCCGGCGCTGGCCCACACGGTCGATGAGTCGGTCGAACTGGAAGAGGTCGCCAAAGCCGCCGCCGTTTACGCCGCCCTGGCCGCCGCCCTGCTGAAATGAGCACCTTCTGGCACGAGCGCCCCGTCCTCGTCACGGGATGCAGCGGCTTCCTCGGCTCCTGGCTGACCAAGGCGCTGGTCGAAGCCGGTGCCGACGTCGTCGGCCTGATCCGCGACGAGGTGCCCTTCTCCTGGCTCGATCGCAGCGGGACGAGGCGGCGCATTCGCGTCGTGCATGGCGACATCACCGACCTCGCGCTGCTCGAACGCACCTTGGCCGAGTACGAGATCGAGGCCATCTTCCACCTGGCCGCCCAGACGATCGTCCCCATCGCCAACCGCGCCCCGCTCCCCACCTTCGAAAGCAACATCAAAGGGACGTGGACGGTGCTGGAAGCCGCACGCCGCCTCCCCACCGTCCGGCGGATCGTCGTCGCCTCCAGCGACAAAGCCTACGGCAAGCAGCCGAGCTTGCCCTACACGGAGACGATGCCGCTGCAGGGCCTCTACCCCTACGATCTCTCCAAGAGCACCACCGACCGCCTGGCGCAGAGCTATGCCCGCACCTACGGGCTGCGCGTCGCCATCACACGCTGCGCCAATCTCTACGGCGGCGGCGATCTCAACTGGAACCGGCTCGTGCCCGGCACCATCCGCAGCGCGCTGGAAAAGCGTCCGCCCGTCATCCGCTCCGACGGCTCGCCGATACGCGACTATCTCTACGTCCTCGATGCCGTGCGGGCTTACCTGATGCTGGCGGAGGCGCTGGACGACGACGCCTTCGTCGGCGAGCCGTTCAACTGCGGCACCGATGAGCCGCTGAGCGTGCTGGAGATGACCCGCCTCATCCTCTCGCTCCTCCCCGATGCCCCCCAGCCGCTCATTCTCGACGAGGCCCGCAACGAGATCGAAGCCCAGTATCTCGACAGCAGCAAGATCAGGCAGTGGCTCGGATGGTCGCCGCAGTGGGAGCGTGCAGCCGCGCTGCAGGAGACGATCGCGTGGTATCGGGCCTTCCTCGCCCAACGCTAAACGCTTCGCGAGAGGTGGTTAGCGTCCCTCCCGTGCAGGCCACCAGAGGATGACCTTCTCCAACTCCACCGAGGCGGGCGGACGCCGATAGAGCAGCCAGGCGGCCAACGCCCTCGCATCGGGGAAGCTCAGAGAGGGGAGGCGCGAAGCAGCCGTAACCGCCATCCCCTGCCACCGCCCCGCGGGCCGATGGTCGGGAGAGGTGATCACCACGGCCTCTTCCCCTTCCGGCGCGGAGGCGGCAGTCCGGAGGGCGGGGAACTCGCGCAGGCTCCAGAGCACCGCCGCCTCATCCGGCACTCCGTCGAGCACCACCACCGCCAGCTTCTCCGGCGTAACCGCGTAGAGACGGCTGTATTCCGTCGTCATCGCCGCCAGCGTGCGCAGGTCGGGGGAGACGGTCGGCCAGCTCAGCGGCTCCGCCGCGGCGTCGGCGCGGAGATAGCCCATCGTCGCAGCACCGACCTGGAAGAAGAGGGCGAGGAGAGCGACGCCGCGCACCAGCGCCCGCGTGGCAAAGCCGAGATCGCCGGTCAGCAGGAAGCCGACGTAGAGCAGCGTCCCCACCGCGACGACGAGCACGATGAGGACCGTCTCCTGCCCCGTCGCCAGCGCCGTGGTGGAGCGGGCCAGCAGGAGGACGATGAAAGCGCCCAGGACGCCGTAGGTCGCCTCCTGCACCCAGGGGCCGGGCCAGGGAAGCAGCTCGCTCTCGCTCAAGGCGGCCACACCCTCACCGGCGGCCAGCGCCGCGGGGAGCAGCACCAGGAGCAGAGCGCGGGGCGTCGAAGTATGGAGCAGCAGCAAGCTCAGTGCCCCCATCGCCCAAAGCAAGAGGAAACGGCATCTGGACGAGGCGCGTCCGCGCACCCACGCATACGAAGCCAGGAACAGGGTCAGCGGCTCGGTGGCGAGGAGAACGAGGAAGAGGAGGCGCGGCATCGGGAAAAGCCCATCACGCCACGAGTGTATCCAGGCCGCCGCACCGGCCATCGGCCCGGCCAGCGCATGCCAGTGCCAGCCCAGCGCCAGCGAGATCAGGACGGCTCCCCCAAAGCCCCAGAGCACCCCCTGGAGGAAGGCGCGGGAACGCAGCGCGGGCAGCGTCTCGTCGAACGTGAGGGCGGCCAGCGTCAGGGCGAGCAACCCATCCCAGAAGAGCGGGCCGGAAGTCAGCCCGATCGCCCAGGCGACGGCGAGCAGCGATGTCGGGACGGCCTCCCAGAGCGAAGCGGCGATGACGGCCAGCGCCAACGCCGCCAGCGCCGTCCCCTCCACGCGCCGCGAGGCCATCAGGGCAACGGGGGAAAAGAGCAGCAGGAAGGAAGCAGCGTCAACCGCCGTTCCGCCCGAACGCCGCCAGAGCCACGGCGTCAGCACAAGCAAAGCGCCGCCCAGCGCAGGGATGAGTCGAGCGATGCCATCGCCGCCGCCGAAGAGGAAGAAGAGCGCCGCATTGCCGTGCAGGAGCAACGGCGAGACCATCGTGGCCGGCCAGCCCCCCCCGTGAACGGCCTGCCACGAGGCCCAGGCCGATCCCGCCTCATCGGCGGCAAGCGGCACCGCCGACAACGCCGAGAGCCGCGTCAGCAACGCCGCGAGGCCCATCATCCCAAGGAAGAAACGCTCCCGCTTCATAACGACCGCATTCTATCACGAATTTCGGGAAGATGAACGTCTCATGCCCTGCCGGGGATAGCGCTTGACAAAAGGGGGGTGTAGTGGTAGAATGCCGCGGCGTTGCGGGGGGAGCACCCCGCGCAGATTGACAAAGCGGGCAAGTGCGGTAGGATAACGGCCCAGGCACCTTAACAACTGAAGAGTGACAGAAAGCGAAGCCCGGTCATTTCCTGAAAATCCTGCCCCTCTCTCGAGGGG
>JALXBP010000042.1 GCA_026991395.1 Anaerolineae bacterium
TGTTGACCATCCCGATGGTGCTCATCCTCGTGACGATGGTCTTCTTCGTGATGCGCATTCTGCCCGGCGACCCCATCCGTTCGCAGTTAGGTCCCAAGGTTACGGAGGAGCAAGCCGCCGTCCTGCGTGCGCGGCTGGGTCTCGACCGACCGCTCTACATCCAGTACGTGGATTTCCTCTGGGATATGGTGCGGCTGGATTTCGGCAATGCGCTCACGCAGGGAGAACGGCCCATCCGCGATGAACTGGGAGAACGGCTTCCGGCCACGATCGAGCTGACCGTCCCCTCGATGCTCTTCGTCGCCCTGGTGGGCATCTTCGGCGGGGCCTACGCCGCCCATCATCGCAAGACGTGGCCCGATTACATCATCCGGCTGCTCAGCGTAGCCGTTTACGCCATCCCCGTCTTCTTCCTGGGCCTCATCTTCCAAATCCTCTTCGCCGTGAGATTCCCCATCTTGCCGCTGGCCGGGCGGATGGATAGCCTGGTGCTGACCCATTTCCAGCCGCGCACCAACTTCTACGTCCTCGATGCGCTGCTGGCCCACGACTGGGTGGCGCTGAAGTCGGCCTTGCTCCACCTCGTCCTCCCCTCGCTGACGCTGGGCCTGGTGCTCACCGGCCCCTTCATCCGCCTGACGCGCGTCAATATGATCGAAATCCTGCAGTCGGACTTCATCATCGCCGGACGGGCGCGCGGCCTGCCGGAGGGGAAGCTGGTCTATCGCCACGCGCTGCGCAACACCTTCATCCCCATCCTCACGCTGCTGGGCTTGCAATTTGCGCTCCTGCTGGCAGGCGCAGTGCTGACGGAGACGACCTTTTCCTGGCCCGGCGTCGGGCGCTACCTCGTCGAGCGCATCCAGTTGCGGGATTATACCGCCGTCCAGGCGACGATCGCCGTCTTCGCCCTCTTCGTCGGCCTGATCAGCGTGGCGATCGATATCCTCTACGCCTTCATCGATCCGCGCATCCGCTACTAAGGGGGCACCGATGGACGAACAGGAACGCACAACACCCGAAATTACGCAGGTTCCCGATTGGCAGCAGGAGTTGGAGCGCGTCGGCTGGGTCCGCCGCGCCATCCAGGCCCGCAAGTGGTACGGCGGCGATTGGTGGTTCGTCGTCATCAGCGGGGCGCTGCTGCTCTTCATCATCATCGTCGGCATCTTCCCGCAATGGTTCGCGCCCTACGACCCGCGCGCCGAAGTCGGGCCGTCCCTCCAGCCGCCCGGCGTGCCGCCCGCCGAATACGTCCTCGTCGCCCGTCAGGACGCGGGTGTAACGGCCCTGCGGGATGTGGCGCAGAAGACGAACAGCATCGGCTTCGTCATCGGCAGTCCGGCGAGCCAGGCCCTGCGCGAGGCGCTGAAGGAACTGCAGGCCGAAGCGGAGGCCGCGGGCGAGGATGTGCGCTACCAGCCGCGCTACCGCCGTTACGAGACACTGGAGGAGGGATTGCAGGCGCTTTCCGATGGCGAGATCGACGGCTTCGTCTGCGAGCCGCAGGAGGTGGAGCCGCTGCTCGGCGATTATCCCTCGCTGGAGGTCGTCGGCCCGATGCGCGAAGCGGCCACCAAGGGCTTCGTGATGGGCACCAATCAGATCGGCCAGGATGTCTTCAGCCGCATCATCTGGGGCACGCGGATCGCGCTCATCGTCGGTCTTAGCTCGGCGCTGGTCGCCATCCTCTTCGGCGTCCCGCTGGGGCTGCTCAGCGGCTTCGTCGGCGGCTGGGTGGATCGGCTCCTCACGCTGCTGATGGACAGCCTCTACTCCTTCCCCGGCCTCATCCTGGCGATGGCCATCGCCGCCGTGCTCGGCGCGGGGATCGGCAACATCATCGTCGCCATCTCCGTCCTCTACATCCCGACCTACTTCCGCATCGTGCGCGGGCAGACGCTGGCGGTGAAGCAGGAGCTTTACGTCGATGCCGCCCGCAGCCTGGGCGCGAAGCCGTGGCAGATTCTGCGCGACTACATCTTCCCCAACGTCATCCCCTCGGTGGTGATCATCTTCTCCGTCAACGTCGCCGATGCCATCCTCACCGAGGCGGGGCTGAGCTTCCTGGGACTGGGGCTTCCCCCCGACACGCCCGACTGGGGCATCGATCTGGCACGCGGGCAGGATTACCTGCGCCGCGCCTGGTGGCTCATCACCTTCCCCGGCCTGATGGTAACGCTGGTCACGCTCTCCTTCAGCATGCTGGGTGAGAGCCTCTCCGAAATCCTCAACCCGCGCTTGGCGGAACTGTGAGGTGCGCGATGGGTGAACAGGAACTTCTGGTACAGATTCGGGATTTGACGGTAACCTACAAGACGCGCCTCGGCCCGCTGAGCGCGGTGGACGGCGTCTCCTACGACATCTACCGCGGCGAAATCCTGGGCGTGGTGGGGGAAAGCGGCTGCGGCAAGAGCACGATGGGCAAGGCGCTGCTGCGCATCCTCCCGCCGACGGCGCAGATCACGGGGCAGATCATCTTCGACGGGGAGGACATCCTCACCTACGACTACAAGCGGCTGCGCGATTTCCGTGGCCGCCGTGCGAGCATGATCTTCCAGGACCCGATGACCTCGCTCAATCCGGTGCAGCGCGTCGTCGATCACCTGGTGGAAGCCATCCATGTCCACGAACCGCAGACGCCGGAGGAGAAGGCGGTGGAGCGCTCGCGAACGCTCATCCAGCGGCTGGGCATCCAGGCGCGGCGGCTGTGGGACTACCCGCACCAGCTTTCCGGCGGGATGCGCCAGCGAGTGATGATCGCGCTGGGACTGGTGCTCAACGCCGAGTTGATCATCGCCGACGAGGCGACGACCTCGCTCGATGTCATCGTCGAGGCGCAACTGGTGGAGCAGTTCCGCCGCCTGCGCGACGAGTTCGGCCTCACCATCCTGATGATCACCCACAACATCGCGCTGGTGGCCGAGGTGGCCGACCGCATCGCGGTGATGTACGCGGGGCGGATGGCGGAGATCGGCTCGGTTTACGAGGTCTTCGACGCGCCAAAACATCCCTACACGCAGGGCTTGCTCCGCTCCGTGCCCAACATCCGCCTGGACGAGGCGGAGGAACTCTACAAGATGCCCGGCGAGCCGCCCAACCTCACCCATCCGCCGAGCGGCTGTCGCTTCCACCCGCGCTGTCCCTTCGCCACCGAGCGCTGCAAGCAGGAGGCCCCGCCCTTCGTCGAGGTCTCCGAGGGGCACTGGGTCAACTGCTGGCTCTACGTCGAAGAGGAAAAGGCCCGGGCAGAGGCCGGAAAGGCGGTGGCGTGATGAGCGATTACCTCGTCGAAGTCAGCGATCTGAAAAAGTGGTTCCCGCTCCAGCAGGACTTCATCAGCCGCCTGCTGGGGAGGCAACAACTCTTCGTCCGCGCGGTGGACGGCGTCTCCTTCGCGCTGAAGCGCGGCGAGGTGCTGGGGCTGGCCGGGGAAAGCGGCAGCGGCAAGACGACGACGGGGCGCGTCGTCCTCCGCTTAGAGGAGCCGACGGCGGGCACCGTCCGCTTCGACGGCGTGGACCTGGCCTCGCTGGGGCGCGAGGAGCTGCGGCGGATGCGCAAGCGGATGCAGGTCATCTACCAGGACCCGATGGCCTCGCTCAATCCCCGGATGTCCTTGGGCGAATCGATCGGCTACGGGCTGCGCGTCCACTTCCCGCAGATGAGCGATCACGACCGCCACACCAAGGTCATCGAGATGATGGAGATGGTCGGCCTCTCCCCGGCGCAGTTCTTCTACAGCAAGTTCCCGCATCAGATCTCCGGCGGGCAGCGGCAGCGAGCGGTCATCGCCCGCGCCCTCATCACCCATCCCGACCTGGTGCTGGCCGATGAGCCGATCGCCATGGCCGACGTCAGCGTGCGGGCGCTCCTCCTCGACCTGATGAACCGGCTGAAGGAGGAGTTGAACCTGACCTACCTCTTCATCACCCACGACCTGGCGACGGCCAAGTACATCTGCGACCGCATCGCCATCCTCTACCTGGGGCGCATCGTGGAGATGGGTGACCTGCGCGAGGTCTATGCCCACCCGCTCCATCCCTACACCCGCGCCCTGCTGGATGCAGTGCCGGTGCCCGATCCCCATCAGCGGCGGCAGAAGCCGCTGCCCAAGGGCGAGATTCCCAACCCCATCAACCCGCCCAGCGGCTGCCGCTTCCATCCGCGCTGCCCCTTCGCCACCCCTCGCTGCGCGGAGGAGGAGCCGCAACTGCGCGAGGTCGCACCGGGGCACACCGTCGCCTGCCATCTGGTGGAATGAGAGGCGAAAAAGGAGAAGGGCGGCTCCACGCGGGGCCGCCCTTTTTTCATCCCTGCTGCGCTACGGATTGGTGCCGTACACGCCGCCGCACTCGTTGAAATGCTCCAGATGCTCCGCCTCCGTGCGGGCGAAGAGGTGGCTCCCGTCGTTCTTGTGGCAATCCACCATAAAGAAGTAGTAGTCGGTCTGCGCCGGGAAGGCGGTCGCACGGATGGAGGCCAGCCCCGGACTGGCAATCGGCGAAGGCGGCAGCCCCAGGTGGCGGTAGGTGTTGTAGGGCGAGTCGACCTCCAGGTCGTCGAAGTAGAGTTGGTGCTTCCACCACGTCCCCTCATCGGGACGGTAGCCCAGCGCGTACTGCACCGTCGGGCAGGCGGAAAGCGGCCAGCCGTCGCGCAGGCGGTTGTAATAGACCCCGGCGATGAGCGGGCGCTCCTCGTCCAGCACCGCCTCCCGCTCGACGATGGAGGCCAGGGTGATCCCCTCGTAGAGCGTCAGCCCCTGTGCCTCGAAGCCCTGGCGGATCTCCGGCGTAACCTTGGCGTCGAAGTTGCCTAACATCCGCTCGACCAGGTCGTAAGGCGACGCCTCGGCGGGGAGGCGGTAGGTATCGGGGAAGAGGAAGCCTTCCAGCGTCTGGCTCACCGGGATCGTGGCGAGGAAGCCGAAGCGGTCCGGAAGGTCGCTTTCCCGCCATCCCTCGCGGGCGAAGCTGAGAAAGGCGTCGGGCTGGATGTCGGTCTGCTGGCCGACGAGCACCGCTACCTCCTCCATCCGCTTCCCTTCGGGGATGGTTACCTGCTGCTCCGGCGCGTTGGCGTGCTGGAGGGCGCGGGCGATCTCCGGGATGGTCATCGTCTGCCGCAGCGTGTAGGTGCCCGCCTGGATGCCCGCATCCAGCCCCTTGGCCTGGACGTAGCGGCGGAAAAGCTCCGCATCGGAGACGAGGCCCTGCGCCGCCAACTGATTGGCGATGGCCGTTACGCTCTCCCCCGGCTCGACGACGAAGGTAACGGGGGTATCGTCCGTGCCCGCCGGTTGCTCCAGCGCCTCGGCGTGGCTTTCCAGGTAGGTGTCGATGTAGAGGCTCTCCAGCGAGCAGCCCAACAGAGCCGCCGCCGTCAACAGAAGCAGCATCATCGTTCCGATCGTTCGCTTCATCTCCTTCTTCTCCGTGTGGGTTTGGCGGAGGGAAACGCTACCCGTTCCCCTGCAGGCGTCGTGCATTGAGGAAGTCCTGGAGGATGACGGCGGCAGCCACATCGTCGAGCGGAGCGCCGCGCGGTCGCCGACCGGCGAGCAGCGCCTCCGCCTCCTCCGAGGTCAGCCGCTCGTCCCAGAGGTAGAGCGGCAGATCGAGCCGCTTGGCCAGCGCCTTGGCATAGCCCGTCGCCCAACGAGCCTGCGGGCCGCGGGAGCCATCCATATTCAGCGGCAGGCCCACGACGAGCGCCTCGGCATGCTCGCGCGCCGCCAGCGCCGCAAGGCGGGCGAAATCCTCCTCACGCGAGCGCCGTCTGATCACCGTGAGGGGACGGGCGAGACCCGACTCATCGCTCCCCGCCGCTATGCCGATCCGCTTCTCTCCGAGATCGAGGGCAAGGTAGCGCATCTCACCAGTGGGCCGGCACGAGGTGAATGGTCAGGCGAAGCGGCAGGTGGGGCAGGAAGGGGAACCAGGCGGGGTGCAGTTCGATCTGCGGCGGAGCATCCAGCGGCAGATGCTCCTGCAGGTAGTCGGCGGCCTTGCGGCGCGGCATACCCTGCAGGGCGGCACGCAGCCCGGCCTCATCGATGGCGGCGGTGGCGAAGCCGTGCGCGGTTACGTAGAAGGTGAACAGCCCCGGCCCCACCTCCTCTTCCGCCGATTCGCCGTACTCGAAGCGGGCATCGGTCAGGCGATAGCCCTGGGGGCGGTTCACCAGCAGCGTGCGATAGGCGACCTCCTGCACATCGGCGGCCTTCACCGCCTGCGCCGTAACGAGGAGGCGCAGCGTCAGGCCCAGCGTGTCGGCCTGCTCGCCAACGAGATGGGTGTAGGCTGCCTTGGGGACGGCCTGGATGACCAGGTCCTGGCGGGGGAGCAGTTCTCCGGGCTGGAGGTAGTCGCCGCTGCGCAGTGCCTCGTAAGCCTTCTCCAGCACCTGCTGCGCGGCCAGCTTCCACGCACGCTCCCGATCGGCCTCGGAGACGATGTGGACGACCTCGCTGGTCGCCCCGCCGATCGGCTGAGGGTTGGTCACGCGCACGGCAAAACCGGCCACGCCCTCGACGAAGTTGATCTGATAGGCACCGACGTTCCCCCGCGGCCCCTCCTCCAGCGCCTCCACGGGAGCGGCGGCCTGTCCCATCGGCGGCACAACGACCTCCTCCGTCGTCTGGAAACGCACGGGATACGAACCGGCGGAGGTGCGCACGATCGTCCCTTTGGGGATGGTGTAGTCCTGCCCCAGCAGGTTGGTGAAGACGACCTCGCCGCGCGCCTTGCCGGTGAAGGCGTAGCCCTCGCCCGTCGTCGGGATTTCGACGTAAGCCTCGAACTCGTCGCCGATGCGCCGCGAGGGGACGACGTGGCGCTGCAGATCTACCGTCTCCGCCTCCGGATCGACGGAGACGGGGACGATGGCAGCATAGGTCTTACCGCTGGGGTAGAGGGTGATGGTCGCGGAGGGCATGGCGAGGAAGAGGACGACGCCGATGGCGATCAGCACCAGGAGCAGGAGCGCAGCCTCGGTGATGCGCCACCAGCGCGGCACGGGACGCGGCAGGGGAAGCGGCGCGGGCTGCGGCTCGTCGGCCCAGGGCGGGGG
>JALXBP010000043.1 GCA_026991395.1 Anaerolineae bacterium
GGCGGGGCGGGTGTAGATGGCGACGGTGGGATTGTCGACGCCGTAGCGGGCGGCGAGTGCCGCCATCCGCTTGAGCATCTCGGTCGGGGCACCCTCGGCCACGGCCTCGTCGAGGGCGGCGGCGAGTGCCTCGCGCACCAGCGCCTCCGGCAAGTGCGCCAGCCGCACCCTGGCGCGGATGTCGTCTCCGTCGTAGCCGTAGGCGAAGGCGCTCATCCTCACCCAGTCGCGCTGGGTTTCGTCGGGCAGGAGCGCGGGCGTGGCGTTGGTGTAGCGGGGGGGATCGATGACGAGGGCGTAGTAGAGGCCGCCCAGCAGTCCGATGAGCAGCCCGATGACGAAGAGGTCGCGTCCCCTCACGGCCCCTCCAGGTAAGGCTCCATCGCCGGTGTCGCGACGCTCAACGCTTGCGCCAGGCGGGCCAGCGCGCGTAGCTGTGGCTCCGTTGTGCGATGGAGGAGGTGGTAGCCCATCGCCGCGTCGAGCGCGGCAGCGACGCCCTCCGGGGCCGCGCTCTGCAGGCGCATCCGGGCGCGGTGCACATCACCTTCGGCGGCGTAGTCCTCCGCCACGAGGAGGATGTATTCGTAGCGGTAGTCGGTGCGCAGGTCGGCGGGCGTCAGCCCCCGTCTGCTCGGCGGGAGCAGCCCCCAGCCGATGGCAAGCGCCGCGGCGATCCCTGCGGCCAGGCCCAGGACGAGGAGCAGGAGGCGTTTCATAAGCGCCCAAGTTCGCGGTGATAGGCGTAGATGGCCGGTGTGCCGCCGGTATGCCAGAAGAGGACGCGGCGGGCATCGCGCAGATCGCCGCTGCGGATCATCTCCATCAGCCCCCCGAGGGCGCGGCCCGTGTAGACCGGATCGACGAAGAGCCCCTCGGTGCGTGCCAGTGTGCGGATCGCTTCCCGTTCCAGTTGCCCGACGACGCCGTAGCCGCCGCCCAGGAAGGCATCATTGACGGTGAAGTCCCAGGGGTGGAAGTGGAGGTCGAGGTCGAGCAGTTCCGCGCCGCTCGCGGCCAGTTCGATCATCCGAGAGACGAGCGGCTGTTCCTGCTCGGCGACGCTCACGCCGATGATGCGTCCCGGCCATTTGAGCACCTTCGCGCCCAAGGTCAGCCCTGCCTGCGTCCCGCCGCTGCTGGAGGCAATGACGATGGCGTCGAAGGGGATGCCGTCGGCGGCGCTCTGGGCGATGAATTCGCGGAAGGCGGCGGTGAAGCCGAGGATGCCCCGCGCGTTGCTGCCGCCGTAGGGGATGATGTAGGGCGTGCGCCCCTTCTCGACGAGGTCGGCGGCCTCGGCGGCCATCACCTCTGCCGGATCGCGCCCTTTCGTCCAGCGAATCTCCGCACCGAGCAGGTTGTCGAGGAGGTAATTGCCGCTCGTCTGACGCGGCGGGCCGTCGGCCTGGAGGACGAGCCGACAGGCCAGCCCCAACCGGGCTGCCATCGCCGCCGTCTGGCGGGCGTGGTTGGACTGTGTCGCACCTGTCGTGAGCACGATGTCGGCCCCTCGCTGAAGGGCCTCGGCGAGGAGGAAGTTCAGCTTGCGGATTTTGTTGCCCCCGCCGCCGACACCGTCCAGATCGTCTCGCTTGATCCAGATATCCGGCCCCCCCAGCCACTGAGAGAGGCGGATGAGAGGCTGGATCGGCGTCGGAAAGCTCCCTAATTGCAACGGCTCTTGGGCGGCCAGCTTGTGGCGAAGGTCAGCGCCGTTCATTGCACCCCCTGCGTGATGAAGTCCCCTTGCCGAGTGTTTCGATGTTTCCATTATACACGAGAAATCTGTACACGGAAAATCGTTTGAGCACGGTCAGAATGCGGGGACGGCGGACTTCCGACTTCGGCGAAACGTGGTATAATCCGCCCGCTTGCAAGGAGAGGTGCCGGAGTGGCCGAACGGGGCGGTCTCGAAAACCGCTGTAGCCCATTGGGGCTACCGTGGGTTCGAATCCCACCCTCTCCGCCTGACGAAGAAGCCCGGGGCGTGCTCCGGGCTTCCGTGCGCGTAAGGAGGGTCGGATGAGGTTTTGGGGGATCGTGGCCGTGTTGGGCGTCGTCCTCGCCGCCTGTTCCGCGCCGGGTGCACCCGTGCCGACCGCCGCGCCGACCGCCGCGCCGCCGACGTTGCCCCTCGTGACCGCCGCGCCTGCGTCGCCCTTGCCGACGGCTGCCCCGTCGCTGCCGCCGACCGTTCCTCCCGCTGCGACCCCGGCGGCGGTGCGCTACACCGTCCAGGCCGGCGATACGATGCTCTCGCTGGCGGTGCGTTTCGGCGTGCCGATGGCCGCCATCCAGTTGGCCAACGATCTCGGCGAAAGCATCGATCTCTACGTCGGCCAGGTGCTGCTCATCCCCCCTGCCGAGGCGTGGGAGGGCGCGTCCCCCTTCTGGACGGTCCACCTCGTCCGCCGCGGGGAGACGCTCTCCGCGATCGCCTCCGCCTGCGGCGTCCCGCTGCACCGCCTGCTGATGGTCAATCACCTCTCCGGCGTGGAACCGATCCACGTCGGCGATGCGATCATCCTCCCGCTGGAGGCGCTGCCGACGGCGACGCCCTCGCCATCGACATCGACGCCGTCGCCTGCCTCGACCGTCGCGCCGACGCCCCCGCCGCCGTCCCCCGCGCCTGAGGGGTGGCCCTCCACGCTCTACCGCCTCATCAACGAGACCCGCGCCGACAACGGGCTGCCGCCGCTGCGCTGGAACGCGACGCTGGCTGCGGCGGCACAGGCGCACGCGGAGGATTGCGCCGCCCGCGGCTGGGGGAGCCACGTCGGTTCGGATGGCGCCGATCTCCTCACGCGGCTCCGGCGTGCGGGCTACGAGGGGAGCGGCTGGGCCGAATGCTGGGCGCAGAGCCTTTCGCCGCAGGATGCCCTGGAGGCGTGGATGGACGAGACGCCGCCGGACGATCCCCATCGGCGCACGCTGCTCAGCACCTGGCTGACGGAGATCGGGATCGGGGTGGCGCAGGCCGACTGGGGCTATTTCTTCATCGCCGATTTCGGGCGCTGAACTGGGCAGGGGCGCTGCGCCGTGCTATACTACCTGTGATGGTCGGGAAGCGGACGTGGCCTGTTGAACTGCACGCGGCAGTGCAGTACGAAAGCGGCGAACTGGCGCTGCTGCTCAACCGTGCCTACGCCGATTACTACTTCCCCATTTGGCTCGACGAGGCCCGCTTCCTGCAGATGTGCCGCGAGATGGATATCGACCTGCACCACTCGGTCGTCGCGACGGTGGGGGAACCGGTCGGCATCGCGCTTCTTTCTCGCCGTGATGCGCGTGGCTGGATCAGCGGCGTGGGCGTCCTCCCCTTCTACCGGCGCCGCGGAATCGGCAGCGCAATGCTCCGTCATCTGCAGCGGGAGGCCGCTCGGCTCGGTATGGAAAGCCTCAGTCTGGAGGTCCTCGTCCAGAACGAGGGCGGGATGACACTCTACCGTCGTTTGGGGTTCCGCTGGCGGCGTGACCTGCTCACGCTTTCGCTGGAGCAGAAGGGCTTCGATGCCGAGCCGTCCCGCATCCCTCAGGCGGTCGTTCCGGTCGCGCCGCGCCTGCTTCTGGAGCGGCACGCGGCCTTCCACGATGTCCCCCAGCCGTGGATGCGCGAGGTGCAGACGCTCCGTCAGAGCGACGGCCTGCTGGGCCTGGCCTATCTGGAGCGCGGGATCGTCGTCGGCTATCTCCTCTACCGCGAGCAGGCGCACCACCACGCCGTACACGATCTGGCCGTGCAGCCGGGCCATCCGCACCGATTGCGCATAGCGCAGGTTTTGCTGGAGGCAATGCACGGGCGTCGTCCCCAGGCGGGCGGCTACGTCGTCAACTGGCCCGCCGCCGATGCGCTCCTTACCGCCTTCGTCCGTGCCGGTTACCGCATTTGGCAGCGGCAGAGCGAGATGGTCTGGCCCGTTTCGGAGGTGGAATGATGGGATCGTCGTCCCCCTCGTCGGCACGCTGTCCAAGCTGCGGCCGCTTCGTGGGCATCCACGATCGCTGTCCCCACTGCGGTGCCGAGATCGGGCGGCGGATCGCCCTGCGCACGGTCAAGGCCGTCGTCCTCGCGCTGACGCTGCTCGGCCTGCTGGGGCTGTGGTGGATGGCCCGGCACACCGAAATCCCCCTCATCACCGTTGCCGAGGCGACGGGGACGGTGAATATGGGCTATGTTCGCTTGCAGGGTACCGTCGTGCGCGGGCTGCACTACGATGCGGACGAGGGCTATCTCGCCTTCTGGCTGGACGACGGCACCGGTGAGGCTTACATCGCCGCCTATCGCGATGTGGCGGCGGCGCTCCTGGCATCCGACCGCGTCCCCGCCCCCGGCGATGAGGTCGAGGTGGCGGGGACGGTGCGCGTGCGCGGCGACTTCCTCTCGCTGACGCTCAACGCCGCCGACCAACTGACGCTCCATCGGGCGCAGCCGATCGCGCTGGAGGCGGCCCATCTGACCCGCCTGGATGAGGGGGAGCGGGTGGTGATGCAGGGCGAGATCACCGAACTGCGTTCGCCCTACGAGGGGCTGACTCTCATCACCTTGGCGGACGGGACGGGGGAGACGACCGTCGCCGTTGATGAGACCGCCATCGCCTTGGGCGGCCCGCTGCCCACGCTCACCGTGGGGAGCGGGATGGTCGTTACCGGCACGGTTACGCTCTACCACGACCGCCCGCAACTGGCCGTGGCGACGACGGCGGACCTTCGCCTGCTCCCCGCGCCGCCGGAGGCCGCCGTCGCCCGGCTTCCCATCGCCGAAGTCGATGCCTCGTCGGGACGGGTGCGCCTGCGCGGCGAGGTCGTGGCGCTGGAAGGCTTCAGGGGCGGTCTGCGCGGCACGCTGGCCGACGAGAGCGGCACCATCTCGCTCGTGCTCTGGGAGAACCTCTTCGAGGCGCTGCCCGATCCGACGGCCTTCGATGTGGGGGCGCTCGTCGAGGTGGAGGGGAGCGTGAATCGCTACAACGGTGCGCTGGAGATCGTGCCGGATCGGGCGTCGGCGATCACGATCCTGCAGCCTGCTCCGCCGCTGCCGCTGGTGAGCGTGGCCGAGCTTTCCGCCGCCGACGAGGGGCGGCTCGTCCGTCTGGGCGGGGTGCTTGGGCGACCGAAGCCGTTTTCGGCGGGGGTGAAGGTCGTGCTGGATGACGGGAGCGGGCAGATCACGGTGCTCCTCTGGTCCTCGCTTGCCGAGGCGGTCGAGCCGCAGCCCGCCGAGGGCGTGGCCGTCGTCGTGGTGGGGATCGTCCAACGCTACCGCGGTGAACTGGAGGTGGTGCCGCGCACGCCGTTGGACTGGCGTCCCGCCGCGCCGTGAAGGCTACAGTCGCTGCAGCCGCTCGCGGATGTGGGCGGCGACCATCTCGATGGCGATGTCGTTGAAGCCGCCCTCGGGGATGATGACGTCGGCGTAGCGCTTGCTCGGCTCGACGAACTCCAGGTGCATAGGGCGCACGGTCTTTTCGTACTGCGTGAGCACCGTGTCGAGATTGCGTCCGCGCTCCAGGATGTCGCGGCGCAGGCGGCGCAGCAGGCGGATGTCGGCATCGGTATCGACGTAGATGCGCACGTCGAGCAGCTTGCGCAGTTCGGCCTCGGCGAAGATCAGGATGCCCTCGACGAGGATGATGGGCGCGGGCCGGACGATCTGCTTTTCCGGCAGGCGGATGTAGCGGGCGAAGTCGTAGGTGGGGATGGCGACGGCGCGGCCTGCCTGGAGCTGTTGCAGGTGCTCGATGAGCAATTCCGTTTCCAGGGCATCGGGGTGGTCGAAATTGACCCGACGCCGGGCCTCCAGCGGCAGGTGGCTGAGGTCTTTGTAGTAGGCATCGTGCGGAACGTAGGCGATCTGCGTCGCGCCGACCGCCTCCAGGATGCGGTGCGCGACGGTCGTTTTGCCGGAGCCTGAGCCACCGGCGACACCGATCGTGAGAGTCATCCTCTACCTCCTTTGTCCTCCTCCGTGCCGCCCCTGCTCCCTTCGGCGATGAGGAGCGCTGCCCATCCGAGGAGCGTCGGCAGCAGGCCGGGATTGTCGATCAGCCGATAGCGGGGCAGGCGGAGGCATTCGATCATCATTCGCGCTTCCCCGGCGAAGAGGCGGTTCTCGCCGAGCGCCAGGGTGGTCTCGGTGAGGAGGGTGCCGTTGCCGCTGTCGTAGAGCTGCGCGGTCAGCGCGGGGGCCTCGTCGCGCGGGGGCGCAATCAGGCGGAAGACGAGGGCTTCCTCCGGCAGGGCGAAGTAGCCTTCCCGCTGGGCGTCGTCGAGGATGAGGCGGACGCGCGGCTGCGGCTCGCCTTGCGATGTGGTGCGCAGCAACAAGGCGCTTCCCCGGACGTCCACGGCACGGGCCTCCACGCCCCAGACCATCCCCTCGCGGCGGAGGAGGTAGGGCGGACGAAGGACGATGAGCGGTGCATCCTTCGGCGGTGCGATGGTGAGGCCCCTTTCGGGCGCGCGAAGGGGTTCGTCCGGCCAGGCGATGAGGCCCGTTTCCTGCCAGCCTGCGTAGAGACAGAGCCCCCATCCGGCGACGAGGAGGAGCACGCCGACGGCGAAGAGGTGTCGGCGGCGCGGCGAATGCCGTTCGTCGGTCAGGTAGCGGGCGGCGACGAGCGTCAGTGCGGCCAGCAGCAGGCGCATCCACCACGAGGTGCGCAGGGTGAGCAGGCCGAGGGCGGCGAGGTTGTGGACGATGGGGCCGCGTTCCTGCTGCAGCAGGGCCAGCCATTGGCTGTAGACGCTCGCATTGTCGGGCGGGACGGGGGATTGGGGGATGAGCAGTGCGAGAAGCTCGAGGAGGGCAAGCCCGATCAGCAGGCCGCGGCGGATGCCGTCGCTGCTCAGGTGCTCCCATATGGCGCGTGCACGGCTCATAGTCCCTCCCCTTCCGTCCTCACGAAAAAAGCCCCGTCGAGGTACGGGGCCTTGAGGGAAGAGCCACCCCTGGGAATCGAACCCAGAACCTGGCGCTTACGAAGCGTCTGCTCTGCCGATTGAGCTAGGGTGGCATCCACGCCGTGATTATACCCGAAAAGGTCATCTTGGCAAGGGGCT
>JALXBP010000044.1 GCA_026991395.1 Anaerolineae bacterium
GGCGATCTCTCGCTCGATCGGCAACTGGCGCTGGATGCCTTCGAACACGGCGAGGCGCTCTACACGCTGCACCGCTACCTGCAGGTGCCGGTCGCGACGCTGACGCCCACCTTGGCCGCAGCGCTCTTCCCGACCTGGCGCGAACCTGCGCCGCAGGCGCGGAAGCTCGCCCTGCTGCCCCTCACCATCGGCGCACGCTTCGCCACCCACGCCGCCGATCCCCTCCTCGACGAGATGCTGCGACAACGCCCGCCTCGCAGCACCGCCCAGCTTCTCCACCCGCAGGACTATTCGCCGACGCACCAGTTCTACCCCTTCGAACCGCTCTACGTCGCCCTTCCCACTTCGTGGGCGGTTACGCTGACGGAAACGATGGGCGAAGCCCTGATGCGGGAGACGCTCGCCCGCTGGGGCGATGCGGAGGCCGCCTCGCGGCTGCGCGGCTGGAACGGCGACCTGCTCCAGGTCTGGGAGGACGGGCAGGGAGGCCGGGTCGTCCTCTGGCAGACGGCCTGGCTGAGCGGACGCGATGCGATGACCTTCGCCGCCGCCGTCAGGCCCCTGCTGCCCAGACGGGCACGCGGGCTGATCCGCGACCGCACGTTAGCGGCGGGCCTTCCGCCGGGGGATTGGTGGGCCAGCACGCAAGGGGCCGCTTACCTGCGACGCTATGCCAATCAAGTCTGGCTCGTGTGGGGCACCGATGTGCCGTCTGTGGAACAGGTTGCCGGTTCGCTGCCGTAGGCGGCTGCGTCTGGGCCTCGTCCTCGTCGGCTGTGCGGGGCTTGTCCTCCTCATCTGGGCGGGCTGGACGCTCACCGTGCGCTACGCCGACCGCATCTACGCCCCGGAGGAACTGGAGGAGGTGCCCTCATACCGCGTCGCGATCGTCTTCGGGGCCGGTTACTGGAACGGCCATCCCAGCACGATGTTGCGCGATCGCCTGGATGCCGCCATCACCCTCTACCGGGCGGGCAAGGTCGAACGTCTCCTCTTCAGCGGCGACAATCGCTTCGTGGACTACAACGAACCGGCGGTGATGCTCGATTACGCGCTGGAACACGGCGTACCGCGCGGGGCCATCGTGCTCGATTACGCCGGGCGTCGAACCTACGACACCTGCTATCGCGCCCGCGCCATCTTCCGTGTGGATGAGGCCATCCTGGTAACCCAGCGCTACCATCTGCCCAGGGCCATCTACCTCTGCACCGCTATGGGCCTGCAGACGGTCGGTTACGTCGCCGACAGCCCGCAGGCCCCCTCTTACGTCCCCTACATCGTGCGGGAGGTGCCGGCCCTCTGGCGAAGCTGGCTTGACCTCCACATCGTCCACCCCGTCCCCGTCCTCGGCGAACCGCTGCCGATCTTCGAGGATTGACACTCAGAGGATGACCTTCGGCTGATACTCGCCCCAGACCTCGCGGAGGACGCCGCAGATTTCGCCCAAGGTGCATTCGGCCTCCACGGCGGCGATGAAGAGCGGCATCATCGGCTCGTCGGGGGCGCGGGCGGCCTCCTCGATGCGGGCGAGCATCTCGGCCACGCGCTGCCCGTCGCGGCGGCGGCGCAACTCGGCCAGGCGGCGGCGCTGGGCCTCCTCCACGGCGGGATCGACCTTGAGCTGCTCCAGCGCCACCTCTTCCTCTTCCACCTGGAACTTGTTGACGCCGACGATGACCTGCTCCCCGCGCTCGATGGCCCGCTGGGTCCGGTAAGCCGCATCGGCGATCTCGGCCTGCATATACCCCTGCTCCACGGCGACGGTCGCCCCGCCCATCCGGTCGATGATGCGGATGTAGTCGTCGGCGCGGCGTTCGATCTCGTCGGTCAGGTGCTCGATGAGGTAGGAACCGGCCAGCGGATCGACGACGTCGGCGACGCCGGATTCGTAGGCGATGATCTGCTGCGTACGCAGGGCGACACGCACGCTCTGCTCGGTGGGGAGCCAGAGCGCCTCGTCCATCGAGTTGGTGTGCAGCGACTGCGTCCCGCCGAGGACGGCGGCCAACGCCTGCAGCGTTACGCGGACGATGTTGTTCATCGGCTGCTGGGCGGTCAACGTCGAACCGGCGGTCTGCGTGTGGAAGCGCATCCGCCACGACTTGGGATTCTGCGCCCCGAAGCGCTCGCGCATAATCCGCGCCCACAGCCGCCGCGCGGCGCGGAACTTGGCGATCTCCTCCAGGAAGTTGTTGTGCGCGTTGAAGAAGAAGGAAAGCCGCGGCGCGAAGCGATCGACATCCAGCCCCGCATCGATGGCCGCCTGGACGTAGGCGATGCCGTTGGCCAGGGTGAAGGCCACCTCCTGCACCGCCGTACTCCCCGCCTCGCGGATGTGGTAGCCGCTGATGCTGATCGGGTTCCAGCGCGGCACGACCTCCGCCCCGAATCGGAAGGTGTCGGTGATCAGGCGCATCGAGGGACGGGGCGGGAAGATGTAGGTGCCGCGGGCGACGTACTCCTTGAGGATGTCGTTCTGGATCGTGCCGCGGAGTTGCTTCGGCTCGACGCCCTGCTCCTTCGCCACGGCGATGTACATCGCCCAGAGGACGGCGGCGGGCGCGTTGATCGTCATCGAGGTGCTTACCTTGTCCAGGGGGATACCGCGGAAGAGGGTGCGCATATCCTCGATGCTGCTCACGGAGACGCCGACCTTGCCCACCTCGCCGATGGCCATCTCGTCGTCGGCATCGTAGCCGAGTTGGGTCGGCAGGTCGAAGGCGACCGAGAGGCCGGTCTGGCCCTGCTCCAGCAGGTAGCGGTAGCGGGCATTGGAGGCCTCCGCCGTCGCGTAACCGGCATACTGGCGCATCGTCCAGAAGCGCCCCCGGTACATCGTCGGCTGGACGCCGCGCGTGTAGGGATATTCGCCGGGGAAGCCGAGGTCGCGCAAGTAGTCCACCGGCACTTCCGGCGGCGTGAGAATCGGCTCCAGCGGGATGCCGGAGGCCGTCTCGAAGCGCTCCTTCCGCTCCGGGAAACGGGCGACAACCTTGGCGTAGGTCGTCTCTCGCCAGCGTTGCTTTTCCTCGATGATCTTCTTCTCCTCGTCGTCCATCGCAACTCCTCTCAACTCAGCGCCTCCAAACGATCCAGCATCTCGGCGATGAGATCGAAGCCGCCCTGCCAGAAAGCGGGATCGTGCATATCGAAGCCGGCCTCGCGCAGGACCTGCTCCGGCGGCGTCGCGCCACCGTGGGCGAGGATGCGCAGGTAGAGCGGCTCGAAGGCCTCGCGGCCCATCGCCTTGTACTTGCGGTAAAGAGCCAGCACCAGCAGTTGCCCGAAGGCGTAGGCATAGCAGTAGAAGGGGACGAAGTAGATGTGCGGGATGGCCAGCCATTCGTAACGGAAGGCCTCATCGAGGTCCACGGCATCGCCAAACTGTTCACGCAGATTCGCCAGATAGCGCTCGTTGAGTTGATCGACCGTCGCCCCTTCGTGGATGAGGCGGTGTGCCTCCTTCTCGAAGAGGACGAAGTAAGCCTGGCGCACGATCGTCGCGTAGCTGTCGGAGAGGAAGGTGTTGAGCAGCGTGCGGTGGACGGCGGGATCGTCCTCCTCGGCCAGCATCCGGTCGGTGAGGAGCATCTCGCCGAAGACGGAGGCCGTCTCCGCCAGGGGGAGCGAGGCGTGGAAGGTGAGCGGCGAATGGTCGGCGGCCATCATCGCGTGGACGGCGTGGCCGAGTTCGTGCGCCAGCGTGGAAACGTCCCGAATGCGCCCGTCGAAGCTGACCAGCACCCACGGCGTCAGCTCGGGCAGGACGCCGTAGCAGAAGGCCCCGTCCGCCTTGTTCTTGCGCACCTCGGCATCGAGGTGCCGTTCGTCGATGACCTGCCGCGCCAGATCAGCCAGGCGCGGCGAGAAGGAGCGGTAGCCCTCATCGACCAATTGCAGCGCCTCCGCGAAGGTGTAGCGGTGATCGGCCTCATCGAGCGGGGCGTAGATGTCGAAGCGGCGCAGCTTGTCCATACCCAGCGCCTGCGCTTTGAAGCGGAAGTAGCGCTGGAAGAGTCCGACATTGCGCCGCGTTACCGTCAGCAACGTCTCCACGACCTCATCGGGGATATCGTTGCCCAGATTGCGCGCCGCGATCGGCGAGGCGAAGTGGCGCAGATTCACCTTCTCGGCATACCAGTCGCGTACACGGGCGGCGTAGATCTCGCCGAGGATGGTGGCATCATCGGCATAACGTTGCAACAGGCGGCGATAGGCCGTCTCCCGCAGCGCGGCATCGGCTCCGGTGATGTAGCGTCCCAACTCGCCGCGGGTCAGTTCCTTTTCCTCGCCCTCCACCGTCATCCGGTAGGTATAGCGGCTGGTGAGCATATCGTAGAGCGTCAGCAATTCGTGGAGGCCGTTCACATCCTTGATGTTGATCAGCCGCTCCTCCGGCTCGGAAAGCGTGTGCGGCTTGAAACGGCGCAACTGCTCCAGGAAGTAGCGGCGATCGCCGCTCACGGCGAGGAGCGGTTCGGCGCTCTCATCGTCCAGCGATTTCCACCAGAGGGTGAAGAAGAGCGTCTTGTTTTCCGCCTCGGCGACGAACTGCTGGGCCTTGGCCTTGAAGCTCAAAGCCTGCTGGTTGCTTTGATCCTCGGCAAAGTAGAGATGGGCGTAAGCCTGCAGACGCATCACATCGGCGGTGATGGCCTCGTAGTCATCGAGGATGGTCAGGAAGCGCTCTTTCTCCAGGCCGGGGCCGAGCACCTCGCGATAGCCGGTGAAACGATCGATCCGCTCGCGCAGTGCGTCCAGGAACTGCTCCAGCGCCTCGCTGCCGGGCGGCGGCAGAAGATCGTCCAGCGTCCAACGGGTCGGTTCGATGGTCATCGATTCCTCCTCGGCAGAGATGGGGTGGCCGCCCGCGTTTCGCGATAGCTCAGCCACCCGATGGTCAACAGAAAGACAACGGTGAGCAGGAGGTTGCGCGGCAGAATCTGTTGCCGGTAGAGCGTTCGTTCGCCACGCCACGCCACGCTCCAGACAAAGAGCTGATAGGCAAGGGCGAAGATGAAGAGCGCAGGCCACAACCTGAGGCTTCGGCGAGCCCAGAGCATCGCCGCAAGGAAGAGCAGTCCCCAGCCCAGGTAGAGCACGCCCATCAGGTGCAGATCGAGGCGCGTAACTCCGCCCTCGAAGCGCGGCGCGATTTGCAGGGCCAAGACCCCGCGCCACACATTGGCCGCGCCGAGGCACAGGAGCAGCACGAAGAGCAGCCACCTTCGCCTCTTCATACCGGCATTGTACAACGAGCGGGCAGGGGGACAATGCGCCGTCCGCGGGAGGCGATGCTGCAAAAAATCTCCTTGCCAGAAGCGGTCTCTTTCGCTATAATGACAGGGAGCGCCGTCGTCCCGTCCCCATGCACCCTGCACAGGACGACGGTGCAAGGGGGAGAATGATGGAGCTGGTCTTGCGTGAGCCTTACGCACGCTTCTGTGCGACGCTGCGCCGCTACCTCGATGAGGCAAGCTGCCGCCTCGTCGAACGCGCCTTCGAGGCGGCTGCCTCGGCGCATCGCGGCCAGCGGCGCAAGTCGGGTGCTCCCTACATCACCCATCCCCTCGCCGTGGCGCAGACCCTGGCCGAATGGAGGATGCCCGTTCCTCTCATCGCCGCCGCCTTGATGCACGACGTGCTGGAGGATACGGCGATGACCGAGGCGGAGATGCTTGCCGACTTCGGCGAGGAGATCACCGAGTTGGTCAAGGGCGTTACGAAGTTGGGCAAGCAGTTCAAGGCCCTGCGGCGCAGCGGGGGACGGCTTTCGCAAGATGACCTCTACGCCGTCAATATGACGCGCCTGATGCTGACCATGACCCGCAACCCGCGCGTGATGGTCATCAAGCTGGCCGATCGTCAGCACAACGTGCGCACGATCCGCTGGCACCGCCCCGAGAAACAGAGGTCCATTGCCCAGGAGACAATGGACTTTTTCGTCCCCGTCGCCGCACGGCTGGGACTGTGGCGCGTCAAGCGGGAACTGGAAGAGCGCTGCCTGCGCATCCTCGAACCGGAAAGCTACACCGCCATCGAACAGACCCTGCTCGAAAGCCAGGCCGCCCTGCAGACGACCGTAACCTACGTCCACCGCCAACTCGACACCCGACTGGCCCAGATGGGCATCGAGGCTACCATCGAGTACCTGCCCCAGCGCGTCGTCAACCTCTACCGTCGCCAGCGCGAGGGGCGATGGGACCCCGCCCGCCCCGTCGATGAGATTCGCTTTCGCCTCCTCCTGCCCGACCAGCAGAGCTGTTACCTTGCACTGGGCACCATCCACGCCCTCTGGCGTCCCGTGCCCGGACGGATCGTCGATTACATCGCCGCACCGAAGGATTTCTTCTACGCCGCGCTGCACACCATCGTCGTCGGGCCGCAGGGCCACCTGGTGGAGATGCGGATGACGACGCCGGATATGCACCATCTGGCGGAATACGGCATCGTCGCCCTGCTGCAACGCGGCGAGCCCCTGCATCAGGCGCTCCCCTGGCTGGAAGTGCTTTCCGCCTTGCCCCACGACGACCCGAAGACCTTCATCAAGCTGGTGAAGCGGGAATTGAAGCCGGAGCGCATCCACGTCTTCACCCCGCGCGGCGATGTGGTCGAGTTGCCCAGCGGCGCGACACCGGTCGATTTCGCCTACGCCATCCACACGGAACTGGGGCACCGCTGCAGCCGCGCGCTGGTCAACGGCATCTACGTTCCCCTCAATCACCCCCTGCGCAACGGCGATCAGGTGGAGATCGTCCGACGGGCAGAGGCCGCGCCCCGCCGTTTCTGGATGGACGAAGACCTGGGCTACGTCGCCAGCCCCTCGACGATGCGCCGCATCCGCCGCTGGTTCACCCATCGCCCAACGGAGGAGTTGATCGCCGAGGGGAAGCAGGTGATCACCCAGGAACTCCTCCTGTGGGGCGAAATCGACGGCTACGGCGAAGCCGACATCTTCCGCCTGGCCCGACGCTTCGGCCTGGAGATGAACGACCTCTGCCTGCGCGTGGGGCGCGGCGACATCGGGGCAGCACAGTTGGGGGAGATGGTCTTCACCTACGTGATGGGGGATGAACGGCGGGCGGAGGAAACGGCGCTGATCACGCTCAAAGTCGAGGCGACCGATCGCCCCAACCTCCTGCGCGACACGACGCAGATCATCGGCGAGGCCAATGTGAACCTGCACAGTGCCTGGGCACGGGCGATGGAGGAGAGCGGGACGGCCATCGTCTATCTCACGATGGAGATGCCGCCGCTGCGCCATCTCGTGCGCATCGCTCACCGGCTCCGTCATCTCCCCAGCGTCCTCGGCGTGCGCCGGGCCATGCCTCAAAGCCGCGGGGCGGCGCTCCCCCTGCCGGTGGCGGAGGAAAGAAGGCTGTCCCAGGCGCGCACCTTCCACCCCCTGGCCCTCGTCCACGAGGTGCGGCGCAAGCTCCTCCCCGAAAGAGCGGCTCTGTGACGTTTTCCCCTTCGCTTTGACATCTCCCCCACACGGCTATCATTGAAAGTAGTTGGCCCTTTCAGCATCACTCGCACCTGAAGGAGGTAAGGAGATGTTAGTTTCGAGCAAGGAACTTCTCTTGGACGCCCAGAAACACGGTTATGCCGTGGGGGCCTTCAACACCAACAACCTGGAGATCACCCACGCCATCATCCGTGCGGCAGAGGCCAAAAAGGCTCCCATCCTCATCCAGATTTCGGCGGGCGCGATCCGCTACGCGGGGCTGGATTTCCTGCCGATGATCGCCCGTCAGGCGGCGATGAAAGCCTCGGTACCCGTCGCCATCCACCTCGACCACGGGCCGAGCTTCGAACTGGTGATGAAGGCGCTGCGCGTCGGCTTCACCTCGGTGATGCGCGATGCCTCCAAGCTGCCCTTCGAGCAGAACGTCGCCGAGGTCGTCAAGGTCGTCGAGGCCGCCCACGCCGTCGGCGTCCCGGTCGAGGCGGAGATCGGCAAGATCGGCGGTGCGGAGGAGCACGTCGTCGTCTCCGAGCGCGAGGCTCTGATGACCGATCCCGACGAGGCGGCGAAGTTCGTCGAGGCCAGCGGCTGCGACTTCTTAGCCGTGGCCATCGGCAACGCGCACGGCTTCTACAAAGGCGAACCCAAGCTGGACTTCGACCGCCTGGCCGCCATCCGCGAAAAGGTGCCCGTTCCCCTCGTCCTCCACGGGGCCTCCGGCATCCCCGACGAGCAGATTCGCAAGGCGGTGGAGCGCGGTATCTGCAAGATCAACATCGACACGGAGATCCGCTACGCCTTCGCCACTACCGTGCGCGCGTTTATGGCGGAGAATCCCAAGCAGATCGATCCCCGCAAGATTCTCGGCCCGGCCATCGAGGCGATGCAGGCCGTCGTCGAGCGCAAGATCGAGCTTTTCGGCAGCGCGGGCCGCGCCTGAAAAGCCACACGGCAAAGGGGGCTTCCCGGCAGGAAGCCCCCTTCTTCGTTGTCAAACGGTCAGCGGATCGCCTTCTCCGTCGCCTTGTCGAAGATGTGAATGCGGCCAACGTCGAAGGCCGCCGCCTTGGTCATCCCGACGCGGGCATCGGTGCGCGGGTCGAAGCGCCCGAGGAAGGTGGCGTGGGGCGTCGTGAGGTAGACGATGACCTCGTTGCCCATCAACTCCGTTACATCGACCGTCGCCTCGACGATGGCGGGCTGAATGCCGGGCGGCGAATACTCCGGGTCGTGGATGTGCTCCGGGCGGACGCCCACGATGACCTCCTTGCCCAGGTACGGCTTGTAGATCGCCTGGTTGTCCTTCGGGATGGGCAGGCGGAAATCCTTGCAGTCGGCGTACATCTGGCCGTTCTCTTCGATGAGCGTGGCATCGAAGAAGTTCATCGCCGGGCTGCCGATGAAACCGGCGACGAAGACATTGGCCGGATAGTCGTAGAGCGTCTGCGGCGTATCCACCTGCTGGAGGATGCCGTCCTTGAGCACGGCGATGCGCGTCCCCATCGTCATCGCCTCCACCTGGTCGTGGGTCACGTAGATGAAGGTGGTGCCCAGACGCTTGTGGAGCTTGGAGATTTCGGCGCGGGCCTGGACGCGCAGCTTGGCATCCAAGTTGGAAAGCGGCTCGTCCATCAGGAAGACGTTCGGTTCACGGACGATGGCCCGTCCCACGGCGACACGCTGCCGCTGACCGCCGGAAAGCTGCTTCGGCTTGCGGTCGAGCAGGTGGGCGATGCCGAGGATTTCGGCGGCCTCCTTGACGCGGCGGTCGATCTCCTGCTTGGGGACCTTGCGCAGCTTGAGGCCGAAGGCCATGTTGTCGTAAACGGTCATATGCGGGTAGAGGGCGTAGGACTGGAAGACCATCGCGATGTCGCGGTCCTTGGGCGGCACATCGTTGACCACGCGGTCGCCGATGTAGATTTTGCCCTCGGTAACCTCCTCCAGACCGGCAAGCATGCGCAAGCTGGTGCTCTTGCCGCAGCCGGAAGGGCCGACGAAGACGAGGAACTCCTTGTCCTCGATGTGCAGGTTGAGATCGTTGACGGCGACGACGTCGCCAAAGCGCTTGGTTACGTGTTCATAAGTTACGCTTGCCATCCTCAAAGACTCCTTTCTTTCGCATAAGGTCGAACTTCAGGCGAGGACGATGCGCAGCCCGACCTCGCTCAAATCCCACAGCGGAGCGTTGTCTGCCTCACGCCCCGTAACGAGCATATCCAGTTCCTCCGCCGGTGCGATGACGATAGCGCCGCTCCCGCCCACCTTCGCCGGATGAACCAGGGCCAGCCGACGGCGGGCGATGCTCAGGAAGGCCCGCGCCATCGCCGCGTAGCGCGCGTCGTGATGCGTCAGCCCCTGGATGACCTCCAGCCCGCCGCCTTCGACGACGGCGAGATCGGCCCGCAGCCCGGCCAGCGCCTGCTCCCCGCCGTATGCGCCGCCATCCGCCGCCACCTGCCCGCCGATCAGGTGGACGGTATTCGTCCCCGAACGGGAGAGCGCCCAGGCCACCTCCACCCCGTTGGTGATGACCGTCAGTCGGCGGCGGCCCTCCAGGTAGGGGAGCAACTCGGTGGTCAGCGGCCCGACGCCCAGACAGACGACGACGCCGTCGGGGATGAAACGGGCAGCGGCCTCCGCAATCCGCCGCGCGACCGGTTCCGAGGGACGGCGCAGGGGGACGGCCTCACGCGCCACCGCGCCCCCGTGGACACGGCGCAGATGGCCCTCCGCCTCCAGCACGGCCAGATCGCGGCGGACGGTTACGGGGTGGACGCCGAAATCGCGGGCAAGCTCGGCGACCAGAACCCGCCCCCGCCCGGCCAGGCGGCGCAGGATGCGCGCACGACGCTCTTCAGGAAGTAAAGGTTTCACACTTTCCAACTATACCATCGCCCCCTTTCGGCGTCAACGGACGGACGCCAGAACGAACAGAGACGAACACAAAGAGACACAAGCGCTCGGCGATCAGGGAGCCGAGGCCGGCAGCGGCGTCAGCGGAAGGCCGTAGTAGGCTTCGACGACCTGGCGGAAGAGCGGCGCGGCGATGGTCGAGCCTTCGCCGCCGTTTTCCACCATCACCACCAGCGCCACCTGCGGATCGTCGGCGGGGAAGTAACCGGCGAACCAGGCATGCGGTTCGCTCGTCTCGCCGGGGGCCTGCGCCGTGCCCGTCTTTCCGGCGACGGGCACGCTCAGCCCGCGGAAGCGATGGGTCGCCGTGCCGTGAGTGGACTGCGTTACGGCCAGCATCGCCGCCTGGATGACGCGCAGATGGGCCTCGTCGAGCGGGAGCCTGCCGACGACCTCCGGCGTCGTCTCGCTACCGTGCCCGGCCCCGTCGTCGGTACGGGCGACGATGTAGGGACGGTAGAGCCGTCCCCCGTTGGCGATGGCGGCCATCATCCGCGCCACCTGGAGCGGCGTAACGAGCAGAAACCCCTGGCCGATGGCCAGATTGACCGAATCCCCGCTCGTCCAGTTCTCCAGATAGGTGCTCTGCTTCCACGCAGGCGAAGGCATCAGGCCGGTTGCTTCCGGCAATTCGCGCAGACCGGTCGCCTCCCCCAGGCCAAAGGCGCGGCCATACTGCGGCAGCAACTCGGGGTCCTGGCCGTCCAGCAGGTAGCCGACCTGGTAGAAGACGACATCGCACGAGCGGACCAGCCCCTGCTCCAAGGTGAGCGTGCCGTGCCCGCTCCTGAGCCAGCAGAACTTGCGGTTGGCGCGCCCCAGGCCGTCCCAATGCCCCGGACAGTAGAAGGTCGTCCGCGGCTCGACGAGGCCGTTTTCCATCCCCGCGGCCATCGTGACGATCTTGAAGACGGAGCCGAGCGGGTAGGTACCCTGCGTCGCACGGTTGAAGAGCGGATGGCGCGGGTCGGCGAGGAGACGCTGCCGTTCGCCGGTATCCCCCTGCGCGGTGAAGAGGTTGTTATCGAAGGAAGGCGAACTGGCCATGGCGATCACCGCCCCCGAGGCAACGTCGAGGGCGACGATCGCCCCCACCTGCCCGCTGAGGATCGTCTGCACGGCCAACTGGAAGTCGCGGTCGATCGTCGTGTAGAGCGAGCGCCCGCGCATGGGCCGCCGTTCGGCCACGCCCTTGACATAGGCACCGTCGGCGTCGATGATGTAGAGCAACCCGCCGTTCTGCCCAGCGAGGATCGACTCGCCCCACGCCTCCAGTCCGCTGATGCCGACCAGCGCATCCCGGCGGTAACCGCGTCGGCGGTAGAAATCGGCCTTCTCCGCCGGAATGGGGCCGATCCAGCCGACGACGTGAGGCGCGACGCCGTCCGGGTAGAGACGGACGGTTCGCTCACGCCGCTGAATGCCCGGCTGGCTCAGCGCCTCGTCGTGCGCCAGGCTCTCCTCGGTGCTCACCTCGCCGATGGGGATGAACCAGTCGGCGGGCTGTCCGGCGTAGCGGCGGCGCAGGCTTTCCGGCGACGAGCCGAAAAGCTCGGAAAGCGCGCTCAGGACGGCGGCTTCGTCCTCGATCTGGCCGGGGACGACGCCGACCGTCACGACGGTCCCCTCGACGGCCAGCCCCGCGCCGTTGCGATCGTAGATGTTAGCCCGCGGCGGGACCTGATACTCGACGGCGAAGCGCCTGCCCTCGACCAGATCGGGCCAGATGGCCTCGCGACGCCAGTCGATCCACCAGCGGGCCTCTTCCTCCCGCAGGAGGAGGCGGTTTTCGACCTCCAGGCGGCCAAAGATCGCCGTGTGCCAGACCTCGCGGAAGTCCAGAGCGGCGGTCGTGCCGGAAAGGGCCAGTTGCAAAGGCTGCGTCGTGACGGAGATGACGGTCGCCGTATCGAGGGCGGAGCGGTAGGCTTCGGTGAACTTTTCCTCCTCCAGCCCGCTGCGCAGCGAGGGGGCGAGCAGGGCGTACATCGCCGCGTAGTCCCCCTCCTCCCAGGCGCGGAGGAATTGCCGACCGACCGCCTCCGGACGGGCGATGTCCATCGTCGCCGTCGGCGGAGCAGCGGCAGGGGCGTCGGACGTCGGAGCGGGCGTCGTTCCCGCGCGACAGGCGCTCACGAGGAGCGCGAGCAGGACGATGAGCAGCCACGATCTCCTCACAGGCGAACTCCTTCCTCCCGACGCGGGCATTGCCACCCGAAGTGGCGGCGGCAGCAGGCGGGCAGATCGGGTGTGCGGCGCAGAAGCCCCGCCTCGTGCAGGAGCGCGGCGACGGCGCAAAGCGGCAGGCCGACGACATTGGCGTAGCACCCCTCGATGCGCTCGACGGGGGCGAAGTCGCTGTCCTGGATGGCGTAGCCGCCCGCCTTGTCGAAAGGCTCCCCCGCCGCGATGTAAGCCTCCAGCGCCGCCTCCGGATAGCGGCGCATCCAGACCTGCGTCGTCACGCGGCGCAGGAAGAGCCGCTCATCCGCCGGGCGGTAGAGCGCCACGGCGGTATGGACGAGGTGCATCCGTCCGCGCAGGCGGCGCAGCATACGGCGGGCCTCCTCCGCATCGACGGGCTTGCCCAGCACCTCGCCCGCATCGTCCACGATCGTATCGGCGGCCAAGCGCCATTGCGCAGGCGGAGCGTCGATGGGTGCTGTGGCCTTCAGGCGGGCCAGCCGCGCGACGAGCCGCACGGGCGGCTCCTGCGGTTCGGGTCGCTCGTCCACACGCGCCTCCGCCACCGTCAGGCGAAGCTCGAAGCAGCGCATCAAGGTGCGCCGCCTCGGCGAGCGGGACAGGACGATCAAAGCCGGTTTCGTTTCCATAGCCGAATTATACTGCGCCTTCGCCTCCGCGCACGGGCCTGCGCTTGCGCAAATCGGGAAATATGCTACAATGCCGACGTGTGGGCGGTTAGCTCAGTTGGCCAGAGCGCCGCGTTGACATCGCGGAGGTCACAGGTTCAAGTCCTGTATCGCCCACCAGGAGGCCAGGCCAACGCCTGGCCTTTCGCTTATCTCCCTCGAGGCGGCAGTGATGTACGATCAGACGAGACGACGCAAGAACGACCATTTGCGCATCGCGCTGGAGGAAGCCGTGGCTATGACCCGCTCCGCCGGTTTCGAGCGCTACCGTCTGCCGCACACCGCGCTCCCCGATCTCTCGCTGGAGCAGGTGGAGACGGCAACGACCTTCCTCGGCAAGCGGCTGGCCTTCCCCTTCCTCATCGCTTCGATGACGGGCGGTTCGGAGGAAGGAGGGCGGATCAACCGGCGGCTGGCGGTGGCAGCACAGCAGTTCGGCGTGGGGATGGGGCTGGGGTCGATGCGCGCCGCCGTCGAACGACCGGAGCTTCTGCACACGTTCCGCGTGCGCCGCTACGCGCCGGACATCCTGCTGATGGCCAACCTCGGCGCGGTGCAACTCAACCGCGGCTACGGCGTGGAGGCATGCCGCCGCATCGTGGATGCGGTGGAGGCGGACGCGCTCATCCTCCACCTCAACCCGCTGCAGGAGGCGCTCCAGCCGGAGGGCGATACCGACTTCTCCGCGCTGCTGCCGAAGATCGAGCGGCTCTGCCGGGCGCTGGAGGTGCCGGTGATCGCCAAGGAGGTCGGCTTCGGCATCGGGGCGGAGGTCGCCCGCCGCCTGGTGGAGGCGGGCGTGGCGGCGATCGACGTGGCGGGCGCGGGCGGCACCTCGTGGGCGGCGGTGGAGGCTTTCCGCGCGAAGGACGCGGTGCAGCGCGAGGTGGCCTTCGCCTTCCGCAACTGGGGCATCCCGACGGCGGAGGCGGTGCGGGAGGTGCGGGCGGCGCTGCCGAAGGTGCCGCTCATCGCCAGCGGGGGGCTGCGCTCCGGCCTCGACGTGGCGAAGGCGCTGGCGCTGGGTGCGGATGCGGCCTCGATGGCGCTACCGCTGCTCCGGGCCGCCGCCGAATCGGAGGCGGCGCTCCATCACCGGCTGGAGGCGATCCGCCGCGAGCTGCAGGTGGCGATGTTCGCCTGCGGCGCGGAGGATGTCGCCGCGCTGCGCCGCCTCACGCTGCAGGAGGTGGCGTAGCCTCGTCGTAGAGGCCGCTGCGCACGGCACGCCGGATGCGCAGCACCTCGGCGAACATCCGCACGGAGTCGGCGATGGGGTTGACGCGGCTCCCCTCGCCGTAGTACCAGGGGATGCCGACCTCGAGGATGGTGTAGCCCCGCCGCCGCGCCAGCGCCAGCACCTCCACGTCGAAGGCCCAGCCGTCGATGCGCTGCAGGCGGAAGAGATCGCGGGCCACCTCGCGGCGGAAGGCTTTGAAGCCGCATTGCGTATCGTGGATGCCGGGAACGGCCAGCAGGCGCACGATGAAGTTGAAGACCCGTCCCATCACGTGGCGATACCACGGCTCGCCGTAACGATGAGCGCCCGCCGCCTCGCGGGAGGCGATGGCCACGTCGTAGTCGCCGCCGAGGTTCTGCGGATAGAAGCGCGGCAGTTCCTCGATGGGCATCGCCAGATCGGCATCGCAGATGAAGAGGTAGCGCCCCTCACCCTCCAGCATCCCCTTGCGCACCGCCGCCCCCTTGCCGGGAACAGGCTGACGGAGGAGGCGGGCGTAGGGCCGCCCCTCCAGCATCTCCGCCGCGATGCGGGCCGTCTCGTCGGTGCTCGCGTTATCCACAACGATCAGGTCGAGGGGTTCTGACGATCGCTCGATGAACTCCAGCACACGCGGCAGCGTCTGCGGCAGGCGGTGCGCCTCGTTGTAGGCGGGGATGATGATCGTCATCAACGGACGGTCGCTCATCGCCCCTCTCGTCCCTGCAGGGTGCGCACCTGCTCCTCGGCGCGGTAGGAGCTGCGCACTAACGGGCCGCTTTCCACCCACTTGAAGCCCATCTCCAGGCCGATCTCGCGAATCCGCGCGAACTCCTCCGGCGTGTAGTAGCGGTTGACCGGCCAGTGCTTGCGGCTCGGCTGGAGGTACTGCCCGACGGTGAAGATGTCCACGTCGGCCTCGCGCAGATCGCGCATCGTCTCGACGATCTCCTCCCAGCGCTCGCCGAGGCCGAGCATCATCCCGCTCTTCGTCAGCCCGTCGGGACGCATCGCCCGCGCGTTGCGCAGGACGGTCAGCGCCCACTCATACTTCCCCTGCGGGCGGACGGCGGGGTAGAGCCGCCGCACCATCTCGATGTTGTGGTTGAGCACGTCGGGGCGGGCCTCCATCACCACGGCGAGCGGCTCCGGTCTGCCACGGAAGTCGGGGATGAGCACCTCGATGGTGCTGAAGGGCAGCGCCTCGCGCACGCGGCGGATCGTTTCGGCGATGTGGTGTGCGCCGCCGTCGGGCAAATCGTCGCGATCGACGGAGGTGATGACGACGTGGCGAAGGTTCATCTTCTCGGCGGCCTCGGCGACGTGCTGCGGCTCCTCCGGGTCGAGGGGGGCCGGCCGCCCCGTGCGCACGTTGCAGAAGCGACAGTTGCGCGTGCATACCTCGCCCATGATGAGGAAGGTTGCCGTCCCCATCCCCCAGCACTCGCCGATGTTGGGGCAGTGCGCCTCCTCGCAGACGGTGTGCAGGTGGTTCTCCTTGAGCAGGTGGTTGACCCAGACGGGCACCTCACCGGTGGGGATCTTCATCCGCAGCCAGCGGGGCTTGCGCAGGTAGGATGATTTCTTCGAGGTCGTTGTGCTCATCTTCTCTCCTTTACGTATCGTCCGTCGCGATCCAGGCAACGACGCGGCGGCGGCGGAAGCGGGCAAAGTAACGGAAGCCCATCGAAGCGGCGTAGCGCATCCCGACGCGGATATCCGCGCCGACATCGACGACGCGATGGGCGTCGGAGCCAACGGTCACGATCTCGCCGCCCAATTCGCGGTAGCGGCGGAGGATTTCCGGAGCCGGCAGCGGGGTCGGCATGCCCCGGCGCAGGGCGGAGGTGTTGATCTCCAGCCCCTTGCCGCGCTCGATGACGGCACGCAACGCTGCGTCGATCCATTCCCGGTAGGGTTCGAGCGGCAAAATCTGCCTGAAGATGGCCCACGAGTTGCGCCGCACAAAGTCGAAGTGGGCCAGGCAATCGTAAGTTCCCCCTTCGGCCAACGCCGCCACTTCGCGGAAGTAGGCCGCGTAGGCGGCCTCCAGCCCCTCCTCGAAGCCTTCCCTGTGCCAACCGCGGGCGAGGGATCCGTCGGAACGGGGCATCCAGTGCACCGAGCCGAGGATGTAGTCCCAGGGATGAGCCGCCGCCAGGCGCCCCGCCTCGGCGGGGAAGCGGTGCGAGCTGCCCATCTCCATCGCGGCCAGCAGTTCGATCTGGCCGTCATAGCGGCGACGCAGATGCTCGAGCGTGCGCAGGTAGCTTTCGGGGCGGAAATAGTCCGTGGCCCCGTCACCCTCGACCCATTCCACGTGGTCGGTGAAGGCCACCGCCTCCAGGCCGAGCGAGGCCGCCCGCGCCGCCATCTCCTCCATCGTGGCGTAGGTGTCGGGCGAATAGGCGGTATGGACGTGATAGTCGAACATTTCCACCTACAGGAAGAAAAAGGCCAACGCCAGGATGAGATAGACGGCGACAAGCTGCGCCCCTTCCAGCCAGGTGGATTCGCCGTCCTGCGCCACCATCCCGGCGATGAAGGCCCCCGCCCCCAAGGCCGAAAGCTCGAAGGAGTCGAAGGAAAGCGTCAGCGGATGCCCCATCAGCAGGCTGATGAAGACGAGCAGCGGCGCGACGAAGAGCGCAATCTGCAGACTGGAGCCGAGCGCGATCTCCAGCGAAAGGTCCATCAGGTCATCGCGGGCCACCTGGATGGCGACGAAATGTTCGGCGACATTGCCCAGAATGGGAATGATGATCACGCCGACGAAGAACTCCGTCCAGCCGATGATCTCCAGCACAGGCTCCAACGTGCCGACGAGCATCTCGCTCAGGTAGGCCAGTCCGACGGTAGCGACGATGAGGACGGCAATGGCCGTCTTCACCGACCACTCCTCCTCGGCAGGCGGATGGCGGGTCGAGTCCCCGTTGCTCATCGTGTAGACCAGCCAGAGGATGTAGATCGCCATCATCACGACGGCCGTGCTCAGGCTGAGCGATTCGACATTCGCGTGGTGGATTTCGTCGATCGCGTGGCCGAAGAGCGAGGGAATGCCCAAGGCGATCAGGGCGAGGAGCAGCAGAGTGGCCTTGTGCCCCGCCTCGGTGCGCTCGAAGTGCTGCTTGCCGTGCTTCACCCCGCCGACGATGAAGCTCGTCCCCAGCACGAGGAGGATGTTGCCCAGGATGGAGCCGGTGATCGAAGCCTTGACTACCTCGAGCAGCCCCTCCTTGATGGCGAAGATGGTGATGATCAATTCGGCGGCATTCCCCATCGTGGCGTTGAGGAGACCGCCCAGCCGCGGCCCCATATGCCCGGCCAGCGCCTCCGTCGCCGAACCGAGCAGGCCGGCCAGGGGAATCATCCCCGCCGCCGCGAAGACGAAGGTCCACAGAGGCCCCCAGCCCATCGTCTGGGCAAGGACGGCCAGAGGAATGGCAAGGAGCAGATAGTTCATCGCATCACCTCCGGTTGGGTAAAGAGCGAAACCGGCGCAGAGGGCGGCACGAGGAGGAGCAGGTCGGCAGGGTGGATGCCGATCTCCACCGGCGCTTCGCCGTAGGGATCGCCGTCCAGTTGCACGGAGGCAGGCTCCTCCGTTTCCACGTGAAGATAGCGCACCTGCCGCTGGATCAGGTTAGGATTGCTGAACGAACGGTCGAAGAAGAGCCTGGGCAGATGCTGCAAAGCGTAGCGCATCCCCAATCCCTTGAAGATGATCACATCCAGCAGACCGTCATCCATCGCCGCATTGCGGGCGATCTTGAAGTAGGCGGCGTAGAGCTGGATGTTGCTGGCGAGGATCATCAGGATGCGGGTGTTCAGTTCGTAGCGCCCATCCAGCCGGATGTGAGAGCGGACACCGCGGAATTGCGAAGCGACGGAAAAGGCGGCGATGATGTAGGGAATGGTGCGCAAGTGCTTGATGTAGCGGGGACGCGGCTCCATCTGCGCGGTGATCTCGGCGTCCAGCCCCAGCCCCGCCCAGCAGAGAAAGCGCCGCCCGTTGGCCACGCCCAGATCGACGCGCTGCAGACGGCTCTGCAGCAGGGCGTCGCCGACCTCGGCAACGTAGAAGGGAGCCCCGATCGAAAGGAGCGGCATCCGCAATTGCCGCGCGAGGATGTTGCCCGTCCCCACGGGGACCAGGCCAAGCGCCGTCTCCGTCCCCGCCAGGCCGTTGACTACCTCGTTGATCGTCCCGTCGCCACCGGCAACGAGCACGGCCTCCGTCCCGCCCTGCGCCGCCTCCTCGGCCAGGCGGATGGCATCGCCGGGGTATCGCGTCTCCACGATCGTCGTCTGCCAGCCGCCGCGCTCCAAGTAGCGGGCCAATCGCCGCAGGGTACGCCGCATATCCCACGGGCCCGCGGTCGGATTGTAGATCATCAACGTCCTGTAGCTCATCCACTCCCTTCACGCCGCCGTTCACGGCCACGAGGCTTTCGGAAAAAGTATAGCACAAGACAGGCGGAATTCACCTCACGGCGCGGCGTCGAAGGGCAGCAGCCAGAGGCGCGCACTGTTCAGGGGCGTGCCCTTCGGCGCATCGAAGCGCAGCAGGGCGGGGAAGGCGAGAGGCTCCTCTTCCGTCGTCAGCGTGAAGGGCAGGCTGACCTTGACCATCTCCCCCGGCGGAATCTGCACTTCGGCGACACCGAGCTGCTGTGCCCCCATCTGCAGGGTGAAGTAGGCGTCCAATGGTTCGAAGAAGGGATTTTCGGCCTCGATGAGCACGCGGCCTTCCGCCCCGCCGGGCACCGGCACGAGGTTGCGCACCGGCGACCAGAGGGCAAGCATCGCCGTCTCCTCGCTGGTGCAGAGGAAGAGGTAGCGCGGCGACGGCTCCGCTCGCAGCACGAAAAGCCCATCATCCGATTGCAGCGCAGCCGACTCGCCCTCCATCTCCACGACATCGATCTGCGGGCAGGGCAGCGACAGCGTTACCTCGTGCGCCTCCTCCGTCGTCCAGAGCACCAGCGCCGCCTTCTCCCCCCGCCGGAAGAGGAGCAGGTAGTCCGTCTCGCGGCCCAGCGGGATGCGCCGCAGATAGCGGTAGCCCGACAGGCTTTCGACGAGCTGACGGGCGGCGACGTAGGCTTGCTTAGGCTCCAGATCGCTGCGCACGAGGCCGAAGTTGTGCTCCATATCGCGCGGATCGTCGCCGTCGTTGCGCCAGTCGTACCAGACGGAAAGAGGCACATCGACGGTGAAGTGGAAGAGCCACTGCCGCGTCAGGTAAGCCGCCTGCTCCTCCTCGCTCAACCCGCCCTCGACGGAAGCATAGCCCCATTCGCTGGAGATGATGGGCAGATCGCGCCGATCATCCAGCCCCCAGAGCATCCGGCGCAGGCGCACGACATCCTCCCAGACCGACTCCGGTGCTTCGGGGCGGTAAGGATGAACGGTAACGGCATCGAGCCGCTCCAGCACCCCCGCCTCCCCCAGCGCCTGCAGGTAATCCCACGGGAAACCGGAGGTCGCCGGGCCGACGATCCACGCCGTCGGATCGACGCGGCGAATGGCGGCCACCACCTCGGCAGCGACGGCGGCATAAGCCTGCGCATCGGGCTTGCCGTGCCAGAACTTGTCCAGGTTCGGCTCGTTCCATATCTCCCAGATGATCCCCGCATCGCGGTAGCGGCGGGCGGCGGCGGCGGCAAAGCGGGCGAAGGCCGCCCGTCCCTCCGGTGAGGCATGCGCCGCATCCCCGCCGCCGTAGAGATCGTTGCCGTAATCGAGGATGAGGATGAGGCGGATACCGCGTTCCGCCATCGTCTGCACCAGCGCATCGTAAGCGCTGAAATCGTACTGCCCCGGCTCGCGCTCCACCTCGTGCCAGAAGAGATCCATCCGCACGAAGCGCACCCCCAGGTCAGTCAGCAGCGCCATTTCCCGCGAGGAAGGCTGCGTGAAGTGGATGTTGACCCCCCACGGCTCCGGCACGATCGGCTCCGTCAGCATCCAAGCGCCGGGATGCGCCGCAGAGGGCGGCGGATGGAGCAGTCCGCCCTGCGGGGTGGGCGCGGGCGAGGCGGTCGGCGTGAGGAGGAAGCCCAGGGAGACGGTCGGCGCGGGGGTCGGCGTGGGCAGGGGCGTCGGCGTGGGCAACGGCGACGCGGTCGGCACGGGGGTCGGTGAGGGCGACGGGGTCGGCGTGGGCACCGGCGGCGGCGTCGAGGGGAGACAGCCGCTCAACAGCAACGCCGCAGCAAGGAGAAGAAGCCGAAACCTGCCGCGCCGCACCATCGGCCACTTGCGTTTCACCGCGTCCATAGGGGCCATTATAGCCCAACTGCGGAAAACCCGATACACCTCCCGCGGCGCATGTTGTTTGACAACTTCCCCCCTCTGACTATAATGGCAGTGTCCATCTTCCATCCCCTTGGCGACGCCGGGGGATGCCTCTTTATGAGATGGGCACCGGGCGCTGTTGCCCACACATCCGCAGAGGAAGGAGGTGGTAGATCGAAACGATGACGACGACAAACCCCTTGTTCTGCACGACTGAAGTCCCCACTTTGAGGTTTTTCCAAGTTCCAAAGAAGGAGGAGAGATGAAAAACCGAACGCTGTTTGTCATTCTGAGCCTCGTCATCCTGGCGAGCATGGTGCTGGCCGCCTGCGCCAAGCCCACGCCCGCGCCCACGCCGGAGCCGACCGAGGCGGCCACGGAGGCCCCGACACAGGAGCCGACGGAGGAAGTTACGGCGGAGCCGACCGAGGAGGCGACCCCCGAAGGGCCGCACCCGCTGTGGACCAAGGAGCTTCGCCAGGCCATCGCCGCCGCCATCGACCGCGAGGTGATCGTCGATCGCGTCTTCGAGGGGCGCAACATCCCGGCCTACCACATGGTTCCGCCGGACTACCCCTACGCGACCGAGCCGTTCCTCGACAAGTACGGCACGCGCGACCTCGACATGGCGATCGAGTTGCTGGAGAGCCAAGGCTACACCGAGGACCATCCCTTCGAGATGGAACTCTGGTACCCGCCGGAGCACTACGGCACGACGACCGCCGACGTGATGCAGGTCATCAAGGAGCAACTCGAGGAGACGGGGCGCATCCACGTTACCCTCAAGAGCCAGAACTGGGCGGAGTACGTCAACAGCTTCGTCAACGGCGAGATGCCCGTCTTCATCCTGGGCTGGTTCCCCGACTTCGCCGACCCCGACAACTGGCTGACTCCCTTCGCCTCCTGCGAGCAGTCGCCCGACCTCGGCGTGAACTTCTGCGACGAGCAACTGGACAAGCTGCTCAAGGAAGCGGCGGCGGAGTCCGATCCGGCCAAGCGTGCCGATCTCTACGAGCAGATCGGCGAAATGTATGCCGACCTAGTCCCCACCATCCCGCTCTTCTGGGAGCCGGAGTTCATCACCTTCCGCGACGGCGTGGAAGGCGTGAAGATCGGCGCTCCCTTCGAGTTCAACTACAACGTGCTCAGCTTCGGTGATGGGGCGCAGCCGGCCTCCGGCAGTACCGACACGATCATCATCGGCACGACCGACGAGGTCAACAGCCTCGACCCGCAGGACGCCTACTCCACGCACGACTGGGAGATTCTGAAGAACACGGGCGTGGCGCTCCTGCGCTACGAGCCGGGCACGGCCAACCTCGTCCCCGGTGCGGCGGCGGAGATGCCGACCATCAGCGATGACGGCAAGACCTACACCTTCAAGCTGCGCGAGGACATCAAGTTCGCCGACGGCACGCCCGTTACGGCGCAGGATTACGTCCGCGCTTGGGAGCGCATCAAGAACCTGCAGGGTCAGGTCTCCGGTCTGATCACCGTCTACGTCGAGGACGTGGAGGCGATCGACGACTACACCGTCGCCTATCACCTGAAGGATTCCTACGGCTTCTTCCCGGCGCTGGCCGCCGCCGCCCCCTTCATCCCTGCCAACCCCAACATCTACCCCGATGACGAACTGGTGCCCTACCCCGACACGATCGACGGCATCGGCCCGTACCGGATGGTCTCCTACGTCCCCGGCGAGCAGATGGTGCTCGAAGCCAACCCCTACTACTTCGGCGAAGACAAGCCCAAAGTCCCCAACGTCATCATCCGCTACTTCGCCGACCCGACGACGATGGCCAACGCCGTCGAAACGGGCGAGATCGACGTCGCCTGGCGCGTCCTCGGCCCCGTCGAGGCGATCCGCCTCCAGAGCGTCGAGGGCCTGACGGTGGAGAAGATCAACGCTCCGGCGCTGCGCTACATCGTCTTCAACTGCGCTTACATGGTCGGGGAGTAAGCCGAACGGCTGACTTAGCCCCGTAATCCAACCGGCGGGGGCGGGTCTCGAACCCCGCTCCCGCCGATGTTCATCTCTCGACGGGCGGGGAACTCCGCCCTCCTCCTCAGGAGGTGTTATGTCGGCATCATTTCGTCGTTTCGTCATCACACGCCTGCTGTTGACCATCCCGATGGTGCTCATCCTCGTGACGATGGTCTTCTTCGTGATGCGCATTCTGCCCGGCGACCCCATCCGTTCGCAGTTAGGTCCCAAGGTTACGGAGGAGCAAGCCGCCGTCCTGCG
>JALXBP010000045.1 GCA_026991395.1 Anaerolineae bacterium
ACCTTCTGTAAAATGCTTCGATTTGTCGTTTCGTCAAAATACCCGAAGCTTTGCCACAGTGAAAGAACCGCATCGAATCGTCCCGGTATTCTTTCTATCTCTCGCATGTCTTGCTGAAGATAGGTTATCGCTCCCCCAGCTTCTCGCCTCGCAATCGATAAGGCTTCGGCATCTAAATCAATACCCACCATTTCGTACCCTTTGTGCGCGAGAATGTTTGTGTGTCTTCCCTCTCCACAACAAAGGTCTAATACTTTTCGGTAAGGCGGATTGGGCAAATGCCTTACGATAAACGCTATCTCTTTCTCCGTGTACGGCCGCGTCTCCAAAAACAATTCAAACCACACTCTCGAATAGGAATTTACCATCGGTTTCCTCCAGTCGTACAGGCTGCCCAACAAGGCGGCGGATGAGCGGCCTGTTAAGCCGGGCGGCGAGCGTAGCGTAGCGGTCGGCTTAACGATAGCGTCAGCGGCGCGGCGTCGCCGTCCAACAGCCTTTGAGGGCGCGTGATTTTAGGGCCCACGTTCGCGCGCGGCGTAGCCGCGTCCGCTGCACGCAGGGTTAGCCCACTGTCATCTTTTATGTACTTTGACTATTCGGAAAGGCAGATGCAAATAGCGACGGTTGCCATATATCCAATGTTTTTGAGCCTCACTAAGTTTATCGTGAGAAGATTTTACTTCTACGAAATGATACTCTCCCTCTCGATACACTAGTAAATCTGGCCAACCCAAGTATCGCCCCCAATAATCTTCTACTAAATACCGAAGTATTCGATGCAATGCTTCTGCCGGCAAAATAGATACTATCTGTCGCGCACGCTCCACATCTTGCTCGCGATGGGCCCATAAGTATTGCCGAAAGTTTGCGCTAGGTTCGACCCAGTAATCGAAAAGCCACAACAAATCCTCGCTATTCTTCAACATCCTTCCAAAGTGGCGTTCAATCTCTGCTGCTCTCCGCTTCGCATATCCGGGTGTACCAAAATCTTGTGGCAGAAAAGTGCTAACCAATCTACTACTTTGCCCTTTTTCTTCGAAGGAAGATCGCTCACCAAAACTTACCAGTTGGACAAGCGGATCTGAGGGGTCTTGGATTAAGAGCCACATGAACACACCAAACAATGCGTGAAACGGAACGCTTTCAGTAAATAGGGTTTCATAGCCTTCTGCTTGATAATACGAAGCCACAAATTCTTCCACTGTGCAAGTAATGTTCCCTCCACACTTCACTTGAGCCTTCCGTTGCCCTTTTCGACGAACATAGTCCGCCTTCAAGTGCACTACCTCAATCTCATTTTTCGCGATTACTACACTTTGAGGCTCTTCCTGGTAATGGTATTTCGGCGAAACTTGGTGTAAACGTCTCAACTCCTCAACGACCTCTTCTTCAAAGCGAGAATATACTGCAGGGTGTTCCCTGCGAGCAACCTCGTAGCGCGCATATCCCCGAGCCTCCGCCCAATCAGCAAATCTGCGGGTCGTCTCAAAAAATATTTCGCGCCAATAATATCGACGGATTTTAGAAGTGTAACCATACATCTCCGCTTTCGGATGCGGCTCTTCTGGCAAGCCACGACAAGAATTGCAAATATTTTTCTGGAAACCCAGTGTTACTGGTATCCTCTGCTGGGTTTCTAGATCAACACCTTCTTGAATTTGATGAGGAAGAAAGCGGAGAGCAAATTCCTCATCGCACGCACACATCATAACTTCACCGCACACTTCACACCTATATTTGCGAATAATCTCATAAGGATTGATGCACTTAACTTTCGGGTGTTCACACTTGCTCAATGCCAGTTCTCCTTACCAAAACTTCAAGGGCTAACTTATAATTAGGCTGTAAATCTGACCCTGCGTACTCCCTTACGCAACATCACTGCTGCATAATTCCCTCAATTCAGTCCCATAGGCGACAGATCTGCTGCGTTTGCAACGTTTCAGCTGCACTTCCGTCGCATACGATCCCCGACGAGGAGAAATTCCTACACCCCTCACCCCCAAACAAAGTATATTCTACCTTTGAAATGCCGTCAAGGGCCGCTCGCACATCGGCAAGGGCATAAATCGCAGAGTGTGGTAAAATAGAAGCGTGAGTGAGCACCCGGCACCGCAGGCAGAGCTTCCCCAAAGGCCGCAAGGCGTGATGGCCAGCCTTGCGGTTGGTTTTGAATGTGCGGCCCGCCATCTGTCCCTCGTGCTCCTTCCCCTCCTCCTCGACCTGTTCCTCTGGCTGGGGCCGCGGCTCTCGCTCGCCACGCTGATCGAACGGCTGCTCGCCCTGTGGCAGACGATGCTTCCGGCGGACAGCTTCGCCCTGCTCGCCGAAACGATGCAGGATGTGGGCGCACGCAGCAACCTCTTCAGCCTCCTCAGCCCGGCACCGCTGCTCGGACTGCCGTCGCTGCACGCGCTCCACCTCGCCGCAGCGACGCCGTGGGGCCCCCGCGTGGCGATCGAGGTCTCTTCCCCGCTGCCCCTCATCGGCTGGATCGCGGTGCTCCTCGTGGCAGGCAGTGGCCTGAACGCGCTCTATCTGGCGCAGGTCGGCAGGGCCTTCCGCGCCGAGCAGGATGAACCGCTCCCGTCCCAACCTTCCACCGCGACTATCTGGAGGCGGCTCCTGGCCTTGACCGCCTTCCTCGTCGCCGTCATCCTCTTCGTCCTCTTCCCGCTCCTCTCGCTCGTCGGCTTCCTCTCCCTCCTCAGCACAATGCTGGCCTTCCTGGTGGAAAGTTTCCTCCTCTTCTCCTTCCTCTTCGCGCTCCTGCGGCTCATCTACCTCTTCCCCGCCATCGTGCTGATGAACGCGACCTTCTTGCAGGCCCTGCGCGAAAGCCTCACCTTGACCCAGCTTTACCTCAACCAGACGGCGATGCTGGTCACGACGATGGCGATCATCGAGATGGGGTTGAACTTCGTGTGGACGCTGCCGCCCGCCACGAGTTGGGTGCGGCTGGTGAGCCTCGCCGGCCACGCCTTCATCGATACCGCGCTGCTCGCCTCGCTTTTTTACTTCTATCATCAGCGGCTGGCCTACCTGGCCTCGCTGAAACGACACTATCAGGCACAGGCTATCCACTCGCAGGTCAAGCCGTCGTAATGGGACTTCGATGACCTGCCTCTTTCCCGATGGAAGGATGAGCGATGAGTGAACTCAAGTATGATGCATCGAGTATTCAGGTTCTGGAGGGCCTCGAAGCCGTCCGTCGGCGCCCTGGGATGTACGTCGGCGGGACCGATGTCCATGCCCTGCACCACCTCGTCTATGAGGTCGTGGATAACTCCATCGACGAAGCCCTGGTCGGAGTCTGCGACACCATCCGCATCACCATCCACGAGGATCGCAGCGTAACCGTCTGGGATAACGGGCGCGGCATTCCCGTCGAGCCACACCCCGAAAAGAAGATCTCCGCGCTGCAACTGGTGATGACGACGCTCCACGCGGGCGGGAAGTTCGGCGGAGGCGGGTACAAGGTCTCCGGCGGGCTGCACGGCGTCGGCGTCTCCGCCGTCAACGCCCTTTCCGAGTGGCTGGAAGTCGAGGTTCGCCGCAAGGACGGCACCTACTTCCAGCGCTACGAGCGGGGCATCCCCGTGACGGGGGTGCAGAAGATCGGGCGGAAACGCAACGCCGAGACGGGCACCACGGTAACCTTCCGCTTCGACCCCACCATCTTCCACGATGTCGATTTCAGCTTCAACACGCTGGCCCAGCGCTTCCGCGAGATGGCCTTTGTCACGCGGGGCGTGACCATCGCAATGACCGACGAGCGAAACAAGCCCTTCCCGCGCCGTATGGTCTTCCACTTCGAGGGCGGCATCCTCTCCTTCGTCCGCTACCTCAACCGCAACCGCACGCCGCTGCACGAGGCTCTCTACATCGCCAAGGATGTGGAGGGCGTGCAGGTGGAAGTCGCGCTGCAGTACACCGACAGCTACGCGGAGACGGTGCTCACCTTCGCCAACACGATCAACACGGTCGATGGCGGCACCCATCTCACCGGCTTCCGCGCCGCGCTCACGCGGACGATCAACGATACGCTGCGCAAGCTGGGCATCCTCAAGGAGAGCGACCCCAACCTCACCGGCGAGGATGTGCGCGAGGGGCTGACCGCCGTCGTCAGCGTCAAAGTGCCGGAGCCACAGTTCGAAAGCCAGACCAAGGTCAAGCTGATGAACGCGGAGGTCAAGAACGCGGTGGAGGCTACCGTCTCCGAGGCACTCGGCGAGTTCTTGGAGCAGCATCCCCGCGCCGCCCGCAAGATCGGCGAGAAGTGCCTCACCTCCTTCAAGGCGAGGGCGGCGGCCCGCAAGGCCCGCGACCTCGTCATCCGCAAGAGCGCGCTGGAGAGCATGACGCTGCCCGGCAAGCTGGCCGACTGCTCGGAACGCGACCCGGAGCGGACGGAGCTATTCATCGTCGAGGGCGATTCGGCGGGCGGTTCGGCCAAGCAGGGACGCGACCGCCATTTCCAGGCCATCCTCCCGCTGCGCGGCAAAATCCTCAACACCGAGCGAGCCGGCCTCAACCGCATCCTGAACAACAAGGAGGTGCAGGCGATCATCTCGGCGCTGGGCTGCGGCATCGGCGACCAGTTCGATCTCAACAACCTCCGCTACAACCGCGTCATCATCATGACCGACGCCGACGTGGACGGAGCGCACATCAGCACCCTCCTCCTCACCTTCTTCTTCCGCTACATGCGCCCGCTCATCGAGGAGGGCCACCTCTACCTGGCGCAGCCGCCGCTCTACCTGGTCAAAGCGGGGAAGGAGCGCCGCTACCTCTACAGCGACGAGGAACTCCAGCAGACCCTGGAAGCCTGGAAGGGCAAGAAGGTCTCCATCCAGCGCTACAAGGGTCTGGGCGAGATGAATCCGCAGCAACTCTGGGAGACGACGATGGACCCCGCCCAACGGACGCTCCTGCGCGTAACCATCGAGGACGCAGCGGAGGCCGATCGCATCTTCTCGATGCTGATGGGGAAACAGGTCGCGCCTCGCCGCCGCTTCATCCAGAGCCACGCCCACGAGGTGCAGAACCTCGACATCTGAAGGAAAAAGCCAACGGCGCGGAGGGAACGCTCTCCGCGCCGTTGTGCCGTCGCAGTTACCGCTTGCGTCGAAGCAGAGGAACGGCCAGGAGGACGGTCGGCACGGCGACGAAAGCCAGCGTGAGGGACACAGCGCCCACGATGAGGAAGACGAGGCCGGGGAGCAGGTAGCCCGTCTGCACCGGCGTGCTCATCACCGCCACCACGAGGCGTAATCCGCCCCACAGCGTGCAAACCAGCGCCCCGTTCCAGAGCATGTGCAATCCTATGCCGCCCAGCAACAGGCCGATCCCCTGCTTGCGCCTGCCGAGATGGATGTATCCCCAGCCCATCCCCCCCAGGCCGCTCGCCGCGGCGTGCATCAGCGTGGGCAAGAGACGGGCCAGCACCCCCACCCCCCAACTCAAGCGCTCGGCGGCGAGCGTCTCGCTGCCGGAAAGCGACTCGAAGACGGCGAAGGCTACGCCGGAGATGCTCCCTACCAAGAAGAAGGTCAGCGGCTCAGGAGGCAACCAGCGTCCGGCCCAGGCCAGCCACCAGCTCTTGAAGACCTCCTCCACGAGAGGGGAAATCACCGCGATGAGCAGGGCGACGTAGAGGAGCGTGAAGAACGACGCCAGCACGCGGAGGATCCATTCAGGAGGCCCGGAGAGCCACATCGCCCCCTTCCGCAGCGCCTGGATCACCCGCATCACCTGGTGCAGGTAAGCCTGTCCCTGCGGGAAGGCCAGCGCGACCGCGGCGACGATGAGGAGGGCGAGCAGCGCGCCGATCGCTTCCAGCAGAAGCGCGGGGACGGCGGACAGCGTACCGGCCCACAACGCCCCCCAGAACTGTCGGAACGTCGGCGCGGCGGGGCGACGTGCCAGACGGATGAGGAACAGCGCCAAAGCCACGGCGGGCAGCGCGAAGATGAGCACGATGAGGAAGGACAAGAGGAGGCTCACTTTGAAGAAGACGAGAGCCAGGACGAAGGCAACGACCCAAACGATGAGCAAGCCCCAGTCGCCGTAGCGCACCTCCATCGGGGCGGCGACGGCACCCCGTGCAGCCCGCCACGCCACGACAGCAATCACCACGCCGACCAGCACGACCCATATGCCCTCCGCCGTGAAGAGCATCGCGACCGCCCCGTCGAGCTTCTCCGCCCGCCACAGATAGCCCAGCAGCGCAATGCCGATCGAGGCAAGGACGACGACGATCGACGCCACCCAAGCCACAACGCGCCATATCCGCCGATCCACCGGTGATGGTCCTTCACCCGTCATCTCGACCCTCCTTTGAACTCCCCCCCCGAAAAAGGGGATGGCCTCACGACCATCCCCCACTCGGCTCACTCGCCGACGATCTCCACCGACTCCAGCATATCGGCAGGCGGCGCGGAAGGATCGCCGGGAACGCGGCGTGTCAGCGAAGCGAGGACATCCGCGCCCTTCGTAACCTGGCCGATGAGCGCGAAGTTACCGCTCAACTGCTGGGCATCATCGCCCAAGGTGATGAAGAACTGACCGTTGGGCAGCATCCCCACCAGCCCGGCCCCGGTGAAGGGGTTCTGCGTCTCCCCCGTGCAGTAGTACCCCGGATAGCCGATGCCCGAATTGGTCGGATCGCCCATCAGGGCGACGAAATTATCGCGCACGAAGAAGATCTGCGAGTCATCGTACCACCCCTCCCGCGCGAGGAAGAGGAAGTTGTTGACGTGCGCAGGGGCCGCCTCCGGATAGAGCGTCATCTCGATATCCCCCTTCGACGTGTGGAGCACCACATCGTAGCTCTTCGACGTGTCCACCGTCATCGCCGGAGGCTCATCGTACATCCGCTCCCCCAGATCGAGGATATCGAGGAAGGACTCCAGGCCCTGGTAGGACAGCCCAAGCTCCTGCGTGGGGAAGAGAACGCCGTTGAAGAGGAAGGAAGGCGTCCCCGGCAAGCCGACCGACTGCGCCTCCTGCAAGTCGCGCTCGATCCTCGGCTTGTAGGTCTCCTCGTCCATATCCTTCTCGAAGCGGTCCATATCCAGCCCCAGCTCCTGGGCATACTCGCTCATCTTGGCGCGGGCCTCGTCGAGCGAAAGCTGCTTCCATTCCGCCGCCCGCTCGAAGAGCAGATCGTGCATCTCCCAGAACTTCCCCTGCGCCCCCGCCGACTCCGCCGCCAGCGCAGCCATCATCGCCTTGTCGTGGAAGCTGAGGGGGAAGTGGCGGTAGACGAGCCGAATGTCGGGATGGTCGGTGAGGAAGACCTCCAGCACCGGCTCGATGCCGGAACAGCCCGGACACTGGAAATCGGAATACTCGATGAGGGTGATCGCCGCATCATCGGGCCCGCGCACCCAGTCATCCTCCCCCACAGGGCGGACGGGGAGCGTCGGCAGCGGAGAAGCCTCACAGGTGCCCTCCTCCTCCGGCGGATCGAGCGAAAGCGGTGCCTGCGGCAAGGTGATCGTCCCCGAAGAGCCGGACGGAGCAGGCGTCGCAACCTGCGTAGGCTCGGAGGTAGACGGCGTCGGCGAAGGCGTCGGCGTCGGGGTACTTCCCCCGCAGGCCGACAAGACCATCGCCAGTGTGAGGAACGCCGCCAACATTAGCCACACTTTCTTGGACATAGCGCGACTCCTTTCTTGCGAAAACTGAAGCGATTATACCACGCGCCCATCGGCGGGGAAATGCCGCCCCCCAGCGCGAGGTTACCGGCGACCGGCGCATTGCAACTAATGTTGCCCGCCTTGACTTTTTTCGTTATCACAGTATCCTCACCCTGGTCATCCACCAGCTACGGAGGTTGCGGCGTGCAGCAAGAGACCCGTGATACACCCTACATCGCCGTCGAAGGCGTCATCGGTGTCGGCAAAACGACCCTCGTCCGTCTGCTCCACCCCCGCTTCGGCGGAGAGCAACTCCTGGAAGCCTTCGACGAGAACCCCTTCCTCTCCAGTTTCTATGCCGACCGCGCCCGCTACGCCTTCCAGACGCAGATCTTCTTCCTCCTCAGCCGCTACCGGCAGCAGCAGCGCGTCCCCCGCCTGCGCCGCTACGGCCCCGTCCTCGCCGATTACTTCTTCGCCAAGGACCGGCTCTTCGCGCGGCTCAACCTGGAAGGCGACGAACTGACGATGTACGAGCGGCTCTACGATGCCCTCGCCGAGAAGATCACCCCGCCCGACCTCGTCATCTACCTGCGGGCCTCGACGGAGACGCTGATGGCGCGCATCGCCATGCGCGACCGCCCCTACGAACGCCAGATGGACCGCGCCTACATCGAGGCGCTGCGCCAGGCTTACGAGCGCCTCTTCGCCGACTACGACGAGACGCCGCTGCTCGTCATCGAAAGCGACGACGTGGACTTCGTCCGCTCGCAGGAGGACCTGGAGAGCATCGAGCAGCGCATCCGCGCGGCCCTCGCCGGTGTGCGACAGCCGCGCCTCCTCCCCCCGCCCCCCGCGATGGAACCGGCGATCACGTGGGAACTGGCCCCCCACGCCGAAGAGAGCGCCGAGAGCACGGCCAACTGGCACGTCATCGGCGACTACCTCGCGCTGGCCGAGGCCGTCGGCGAACTGGGCGGCGCACTGGCGCGTCAGCGTCCGCTCGATGAGGGCGGCAGCATCCCGCCCGCCCTGCGCAGCGCCGTGCAGCAAGCCGCGCATGCGCTCCGCCGTCTCGGTCGGCGGCTCGGCATCCCCACGGAGGAACGATGAGCAAACACTACATCGCCATTGCGGGCAACATCGGCGCAGGGAAATCCACCCTCACCGCCCTGCTGAGCGACCGCCTCGGCTGGGAGCCTTTCCTCGAAGGCGTTGCCGACAATCCCTACCTGGCCGACTTCTACGCCGATATGCGCCGCTGGAGCTTCCATTCGCAGATCTTCTTCCTCGCCCAGCGGCTGCGCCACCACCGCCAGCTCCTCGACCGCCCCAACTCCGTCATCCAGGACCGCACCGTCTACGAGGATGCCGAGATCTTCGCCCGCAACCTCTACCTCAGCCGCCAAATGTCGGAGCGCGACTATCTCACCTACCGCGATCTCTACCAGGCCGTCGCCGCCATCCTCCCCCCACCCGACCTCGTCATCTACCTGCGGGCCTCGGTGGAGACACTGCTCCACCGCATCCGGCAGCGCGGTCGTCCTTACGAACAGCAGATCGATCCCGCCTACGTGCAGCGCCTCAACGACCTCTACGAAACGTGGTTCGAGCACTTCACCCTCTGCCCTATCCTCACCGTGCCCGCCGACCGACTGGATTTCGTCAGCCACCGCGAGCACCTCGATCTCATCACCCGCAAGATTATGGAACGCCTGCAGGGCAAGGAAATCGTGACTTTTGACTGAGCGATCACCAAAGGAGAGCGTTATGACGGAAGCAACGACTCACGAGCAGGCAACGACCCCATCCGAAGCCGCGTTGGTGCGCTTCTCCTTCCTCTACGAGGCCGCCCAGGCGCTGGCCACCACCCTCAACAGTCGTGAGGTGCTCCAGCAGTTGATGAACCTGACGATGCGCTACTTCCACCTCGACGCCGCATCGGTCGCCCAGGTGCAGAGCGACGGCTCGCTCATCTTCCAGGCCGCCTCGGGGAGCGCCGCCAGGCGCGTGCTCGGCATGCGCATACCGCCCGGCGTCGGCATCGTCGGCTGGGTCGCCCAGCACGGCAAGCCGCTGTGGGTCCCCGACGTCCGCGCCGACCCGAGATTCTACGAGCAGGTGGACGAGGACACCGGCTTCGTAACCCGCTCCATCTACGCCGTCCCCGTCCGCGCCGGGGAAGAGACGCTGGCCGTCGTGGAGATGGTCAACCCCGACCCCAAGATGCCCCTGGAGGAGATCGAGGCGGTGATGCGTGCGCTGGCCTCCCTGGCCGCCCCGGCCATCCAGAACGCCATCCTCTTCGAGAAGGTGAGCGAGGCCGAGGCCCGTTACCAGCGCCTCTTCATGGAAAACATCGCGCCCCTCGTCATCCTCGACGAGGACGGTTCGCTCCTCGACGTCAACCGTGCCGCGACGGAACTGCTCGGGCTCAACGAAAAGCACATCGGCTCCCCCGTCCTCCGGCGCTTGCAGATGAGCGAGGAGCAATTCGCCGACTACCGCCAGGCCCTGAAGAGCCGGGACAAGATCACCTGGGAGATGCGGATATGGCGCGGCGACCACCCCCTCCACTTCGACATCCAACTGACCGCCATCGGCTACGGCGGACAGCGGACGGCTTACCAGTGGATGGCCCACGACATCACCGCCCGTGTCGAGCTGGAGGAGATGCGTCAGCAGCTTTCGCGTATGATCGTCCACGACCTGCGCAACCCGCTGAACAACATCATCAACAGCCTCGAATTCATCCAGGCTTCGTGGGAAGAAAGCAGCGCCAATCTGCCCGTCGATCGCATCATCAGCATCGCCCTGCGCAGCGCCCGGCGGATGGACAACCTCATCCAGGACATTCTGGATACCGCCCGGCTGGAAGCCGACGAAAAGGCGCTGCTCCTGGTCGAAATCGACTTGCCCTCCCTCCTCGACGAGATTCACGAAAGCCTCCTCCCCTCCCTCACCCACCGCCGACAAGAGCTGACCTGCCACCTGCCCCCCTCCATGCCGCCGCTCTACGCCGACCAGGAACTCCTGCGCCGCGTCCTGCTCAACCTGCTGGACAACGCCATCAAATTCACGCCCGGCGGCGGGCACATCTCGCTGACCGTCGAGTACGACGAGCGCCAATTCCGCTTCATCGCCAAGGATACCGGACGCGGCATCGACGAGGAAGACCGCGAGAGCATCTTCGATATGTACCGCCGGGGGCGCTTTTCCCGTCCCATCCGCGGCGCGGGGATTGGGCTGGCCTTCTGCAAACTCGCCATCGAGGCACACGGCGGGCGGATTTGGCTGGAATCGAGCGGCCCGGAAGGCTCGACCTTCATCTTCACCCTCCCGCGCCACGACCGAGGGGGCCAACGCCAATGAGCACAGCCCTGTACTACGACGATCCCTTCCTGCGCACCTTCGAGGCGACGGTAACGGCCCGCCGCGGCGACGAGGTCGCGCTCGACCGCACCGCCTTCTACCCCACCGGCGGCGGGCAGCCGTGCGACACCGGCACCCTGAACGGCATCCCCGTCCTCGCCGTGGAGAAGGACGACGAGGGACGCATCTGGCACCGCCTGGCCGCCCCCCTCGAAGCGGACCGCGTCCGCGGCGAGATCGACTGGGCACGCCGCTTCGACCATATGCAGCAGCACACCGGCCAGCACCTTCTCTCCGCCGTCTTCCACCACCTCCTGCACGGAGAAACCGTCGGCTTCCACCTCGGCGAACGCATCGTGACCATCGATCTCGACCTCCCCCGGCTCACCCGGGAGGCGGCGATGCGCGTCGAGCAGGAGGTCAACCACCTCGTCTGGGAGGACCTGCCCGTCGAGGCCCGCTTCGTCTCCGACGAGGAACTGGCCCGCCTGAAACTGCGCCGCGCGCCGAAGGTCGCCGCCCCCATCCGCATCGTGACCATCGGCGACTACGACGCCACCCCCTGCGGCGGCACCCATCTCCTGCGCACGGGGCAGATCGGCCCGGTGAAGCTCACGGCCATCGAGCGCTACAAGGGCGGCGTCCGCGTTACCTTCCTCTGCGGGCAACGGGCGATGGACGATTACCGCCGCCTGCACGAAACGACGCGCGACATCGCCCTCCGCCTCACCACCGCCATCGACGACCTGCCCGCCACCATAGACCGGCTGCGCGAAGAGAACAAAGCCCTGCACCGCGAGGTACGCCGCCTCCGCCTGGAGGCCATGGAGCACGAGGCCCCGCGCCTGTGGGAAAGCGCCCCCGCCATCGACGGCATCAAGACCATCGTCGGCCACCGCGCAGATAGCGACCTCGAAAGCCTGCGGCGCTTGGCAGCCATCCTGCGCACCTACCCCCGAACCCTCATCCTCCTGGCGACGACGGAGGCCAAAGGCTGCCGCTACCTGGCCGCCCGCAGCGATGACCTGCCCTTCGACGCTGCCGCCCTCCTGCGGGAAGCCCTCGCGCCGCTGGGAGGACGCGGCGGCGGCTCGGTGCAGATGGCCCAGGGCGGCGGCCCGCCCCGCGACGCGGCGACCGTCGAAGCCGCCCTGCGCGAAGCCGTCCGGCACCACCTCGACCAAGCCTCACAGCACAAGGAGGAAGCCTGAATATGGAGCGCCGCGAAATTGCATCCGGTATCTTCATCAAACGCCACCATCCCCCCTTCAACCTCGGCGCGGTGCGCCTGGATGACGGCTGCATCGTCGTCAACACCCCGCCGATCCCGGAGGCCAGTTACGCCTGGCGTCGGGAAGCCCAGGCCTTCGGCGGGCGGATACGCTACCTCGTCATCACCAACGCCGACGCCCTCCACCTCGTCGGAGCCTTGCTCTGGCAAGTTCCCCTCATCCTCTCGCCCGCCGCCGCCGACATCATCGACCAGCTCGACGAGCGGAACTGGGAAATACTCCGCCAGGAGGCCGAAGAGGCTCTGCAGGGCTTCGACATCGAGGCGCTGCGCCTCCTTTCGCTGCCGCCGCGCCCGCCGTACCTCATCCACGGCCCTCGGGCCACCCTCCACGCCGCTTACGATGGCCGCCCGCGCACCTTGACCGCCTTCACCGTGCCCGACCTGCCCAACGGAGCCTTGTGGCTGCGTCTGGAGGAGGAAAGCCTCCTCTTCGCCGATGACAGCATCCTCGTCGGCGAAGCGCCGCTCGTCGCACGCGGCGTCGATCGCCAGGCGTGGCTGGAGCGCATCATCCAACTGGCCGGCGACCCCCGCCTGCACCTGCTCGTCCCCGGACGCGGCGAAGCACCCATCCACCCCGCCCGTCTGGAGGAGATGGTCGAACTGTGGCGGATGATGGAGCACAGTGCCCGGACGCTGGCCGCCCGTCCCCAGGGCGAAGGGGTCGGGCAGGCGACGCAGGCCCTGCGGCAGACCTTCTTCCCCCACAAGGGCAAGCGGTCGAACACCGCCCGCCGCCTGCACGAAAGCCTCGACAACTGGGCCGCCGACCTGCGCGGCGACCCCGAATCCGATGAGGAGGAGGACCTATGACCCGTCGGCGCAGCCGTCGTTACCGTCGGCCACGCATCCGCCTCTGGGCCGGTGAGCGGATGCTCGTCATCCTGGGAGGGACGCTCTACGTCGTCGGCCTGCTGGGCGGCTTCGGTATGCTGCCGATGGCCTGCCAGAGCGCCACCTTCCTCCTCGCCGTGGGGGGCGGGATGCTCCTCGGCGCACTCTTCAGCCTCATCTTCTGACGATGCAGCCCGTCGAGCCGAGGACGCCGCAGGCCCCGTGGAGCGTCGGCGAACTGACGCACCACATCCGCCTCCTGCTGGAAGAGGTTCCGGCCTTCCGGAGCCTCTGGGTCTCCGGCGAGGTCTCCAACTTCTCCCGCGGGCCGACCGGCCACCTCTACTTCTCGCTGAAGGACGCCCAGGCGCAGATCGCCTGCGTCGTCTGGCGGAACACGGCGCGGCGGCTCTTCTACCTGCCGCAGAACGGGGAGGCCGTCCTGCTCCACGGACGGCTGGCGCTCTACGAGCGGGGCGGGCGCTATCAGCTTCAGGTCGATCACATCGAAGCGGCGGGGATCGGCTCGCTGGATGCGGAATTCCGCCGACTGAAGGCCCGTCTGGAAGCCGAGGGGCTTTTCGACGAGGCCCGCAAGCGCCCCATCCCCGCGCGCCCGGCGACGATCGGCATCGTAACCTCGCGTGGGGCGGCTGCGCTGCGCGACGTGCTCAACGTCCTCCGCCGCCGCTATCCGATCGCCCGCCTGCTCCTCGCGCCGACGCCGGTGCAAGGGGAGGAGGCCCCGCCGCAGATCGTCGCCGCCCTGCGCAAGCTGGACGCCCGCGACGATGTCGATCTCATCCTCGTCGTGCGCGGGGGCGGCTCGCTGGAGGACCTCTGGGCCTTCAACGATGAGCGCGTCGCCCGCGCCATCGCCGCCGCCCGCCACCCGGTCATCACCGGCATCGGGCACCAGACCGACTTCACGCTGGCCGACTTCGCCGCCGACCTGCGTGCCCCCACGCCCTCCGCCGCCGCCGAGATCGCCGCGCCCGATACGGCCGTGCTGCGGCAGGCCATCGCCGAAAGCCGCGCACGCCTCATCAAAAGCTGCCGCCTGCATTGCAGCGAGGCCCGCCGCCGACTGGAGCAGTTGGAGATGCGCCTGCGCCGCCACGATCCGCGCCGCCGCGTCGAGGAAAGCCGCCAGCACCTCGACGAGCACCTTTCGCGGGCCGAGCGTGCCTATCGCCGCACCCTCGCGACGCGGCGCGACCGCCTCCGGGCCGCGCGCGCCCACCTGGAGGCCCTCAATCCCTCCGCCGTGCTGCGGCGCGGCTACGCCATCGTCCGCCGCCCCGAAGGCAGTCCGATCACCCGCGCCGCCGACGCCGAATCGGGGGCCTCGGTGCTCATCCAGTGGCACGACGGGCAGCGCCGGGCGCAGATCACCGAGGAAAGCTGACGCGGAGATGCGGTTCGGCACGGAAGAGGGCGCAGGCTATCGGGCCGCTGGCGATCTCGCCGCTGCGGGCCATAGCCAGCGCCCGCTCGAAGGGGAGCGGATGCACCTCGATGATCTCGCCGACCTCCGTGTGCTGCTTCCCCAGGCGCACGCCCTCCGCCAGGTAGAGGTGAAGCCGCTGCGGCATCAGCCCCAGGCCCAGGTAGCAGGTGCCCAGCGAAACCCAGCGCTCCGCCGTGCCGCCGATCTCCTCCCGCAGTTCGCGCCGGGCCAGTTCGAGCAGGTCGTCGCCGTCGAAGTCGTGGCTCCCCCCCGCCGGAAGCTCCCAGAACCAGGCGTCGAGGGGGTAGCGGAACTGGCGGATGAGCACCACCTCCCCGGCGGGCGTTACGGGCACGATCACGACGACCGGCTTCGTCTCGATGTAGGTAAAGGGCCGCACTCGACCATCCGGCCAGCGGACGGTATCCTGCCGCACGCGGAACATTCGGTGGGTGTAGGGGTAGTCGGCGCGGATGAAGTGCCAGCCGTAGGCTTCGCCCTTGCGTTTCTCGTTCATCGCTTCAGCCTCCATCCTCCCCAGGGCCGCGCCCTGAGGGAACAGATGGAGCGATGGTAATCCCAACGGTCGCCGCGTCAACCGTCGCGCGGCGGGAAAGGTGAAAGGTATGCCCTATCTCGATGCCTTCGAACGTCCCATCGAGTATCTGCGCGTTTCGGTTACCGACCGCTGCAACCTGCGCTGCGTCTACTGCATGCCCGAAGAGGGCGTGAAGTTCATCCCCCACAGCGCCATCCTCCGCTACGAGGAGATCGTGCGCATCGTGCGCGTGGCGGTGGGGATGGGGATGAAGCACGTCCGCCTGACGGGCGGCGAACCGCTGGTGCGGGCGGACATCGTCGAGCTGGTGCGTCAACTGGCCGCCATTCCCGGCCTGGACGACCTTTCGATGACGACGAACGGCATCTTCCTGGAGCGCTACGCCGAGCCGCTCGCGGAGGCGGGGTTGAAGCGGGTCAACATCAGCTTGGATACGCTCCGCCCGGAGCGCTTCCGCCGCATCACCCGCCTGGGCACGTTAGAGAAGGTGCTGCGCGGGCGCGAGGCGGCGCTGAAGGCGGGACTGAAGCCGGTGAAGATCAACGTCGTCGTCGTGCGCGGCCTGAACGATGACGAGGTGGTCGATCTGGCACGGCTGAGCTTAGAGGAGGATTGGCACGTCCGCTTCATCGAGGTGATGCCCCTGGGCGGCGGCGTCCACTGGGCCGGCGACGGGGTCGTTTCGATGCAGGAGGTGCGGCGTCGGATCGTCGCCGAGTTGGGCGAACTGGAAGCGGTGCGCGGCCCCGGCGGCGTCGGACCGGCCCGCTACTACCGGCTCCCCGGCGCGAAGGGGACGCTGGGCTTCATCAGTCCGGTCAGCGATCACTTCTGCTTCCGCTGCAATCGCCTGCGCCTCACGTCGGACGGCAAAATCCTCCCCTGTCTCCTTTCCAACAAGTACGTCGATCTGCGCGGGCCGCTGCGCAAGGGGATCAGCGACGAGGAACTGCACGACATCTTCCTCCACGCCATCCGCATCAAGCCGTGGGAGCACAAGCCCGCGGAGATGATCGGCGAGGAGGAGGTGCTGCCGATGTCCTGCATCGGAGGGTAGCGATGGGCGAACTGACGCATCTCGACGAGAAGGGCGCGGCGCGGATGGTGGACGTGACGGAGAAGGTGCCGACGCACCGCGTCGCCGTGGCGGCGGGCGAGGTCTGGATGGCCCCGGAGACGCTGCGCCTCATCCAGGAGGGGGGCGTGCCCAAGGGCGACGTGCTGGCGGTGGCGCGGGTGGCAGGTATCGCGGCGGTGAAGGAAACGCCGCACCTCATCCCGCTCTGCCATCCGCTGCCCATCACCTCGGCGGAGGTGGCTTTCACCTTCGACGAGGCCCGCTCGGTGATCGAAATCCGCGCCCGCGTGAAGTGCCACGGCGTTACCGGCGTGGAGATGGAGGCGCTGACGGCGGTCGCCGTCGCCGCGCTGACGATCTACGATATGGCGAAGGCGGTCGATCGCCGAATGCGCATCCAGAACATCCGCCTGGTGGAAAAGCACGGCGGCAAGAGCGGCGACATCGTTTTGGAGTAGGGACGTTTCCGAGGGCGGTGCGGCGTCAGGTGCGGCGAGGTCAGCTGCAGGACAGCGAAAATCAACACACAGATGATAAGGAGCAATATGGAATCGCTTGATTGGATCACATTAGCATCAGAATACAAGTTGAAAGACAGGTGGATATCGGTTCGGGCAGACAAATGCCAAACACCGGATGGTCACATTATCGAACCTTACTACGTACTGGAGTATCCAGATTATGTGCATATCTTTGCGCTGACCAGGAATCACGAGGTTGTGCTGGTACGCCAATATCGACATGGAGCAGGAAAGACGTTGTTAGAACTGCCCAGCGGCTGCGTCGAACGGGAAGATGTCTCACCAGCGGAGGCGGCCCGCTGGGAATTGCTCGAAGAAACGGGTTATGCCGGTGGCGAATTTGTTCAGGTGGGGAGACTCTCTCCTAATCCGGCCAACCACTCGAATATCTCGCACTGTTTCCTGGCTTTAGAAGTAGAGTACACCGCAGAGAAACAAGTGGCTTTCAGCGAACAAGTAGAAGTCGTGCTCATGCCACTTGCCCAAGTCAAAGCGAAACTGTATGCTGGAGAATTCATTCAGGCGTTATATGTCAGTACGATGTTCTACAGCCTGAGATATCTGGACGAACTAAAGGGTGAATAATTGCTCGCTTGCACTCCCGCGTGTAGCCGACCCACCTGTGGCTCCGGAAATCGGCGGCTTCTTTCAGGCTTTGGGATGGAGCCAATGAAACGGCGGGCAGCCGACGCTATTGTTAAGCCGCGAGCGGAGCGAGCAAGGCCTGACTGCGGATGGCGGAAGCCAGACGCCGCCCTGTTAAGCCGAGCGCGAGCGCAGCGAAGCGGCCGGCTTAACGTGAGCATCACCCGCCCGCCGACTCTGGCAGTCCGAGACTATTTTACCAAAGCCACGGCTGGCTTGAATCGCGCCGCTTACCCACCGCCGAAGGCGGGTCGGGTGAATGCAGGGTTATACCGTCTCTACTGCTGGTATCCATAACTAATTATTTTTCGGGTATAACAGCATTGTGTTAGCAAATGTATCGCAGTAAGTGTAGTCTCGAAATTCATTGCTTTGATAGTTGTCGATGATAAAACTAGCGATTTCATCCCCAACTTTTTGCAATTCCCAGGCGAGGCCAACATTTCCAAGACTATCAAGAAAGCCTGGACGACCAATAAGCGAGAGAAGATACCCTGACATACCAATGTCTGGGGTCTCCAGATTTAAGTTGTAAGGTATACCTCCATTGGTTAGATGCCCAATAATAGCTGATAACATATCAACGACAAGAGGTATTAAGGTCTGAGGAAGCGGGTTTGATACTAAATCAATTGTTGTCAAAGCAGTATCAAATACCATGGTTTCATAATGACCATATGGTGGGCAGAATGGGTTGAATGCAGATGATCTCGTTAGTTGTATCAACTCACGTATTAGTTGCGTTTTGATATGCGACCAATCCAATAAACCAAGTTCATTCTGCTCTTCTGTAGAGAATAGGTTTTTGCATGTTGGCGTCGTTATAAATTTGTCTACAGCATAAATGATTCCCCCAACTGCAAGTGAAGGAGCAGCATCATCTAAAATATTCTCGGCACTCCAATTCCTGCTTAAATATCTCAAGCCGCGAGCTATTGCCTCAGGTGGCCCGTTTAGATCGATTAGTGCTGAAATTGCGAAAGCGGTATGTCTAATAGACGGGTGTATCTCAACACCGCTGCGCGACTCCACGAAACGACCGAACCCGCCGTGTTTTGTTTGCCTCTCAAGAAGATAGTTCAATGCTTTCCTGGCATATGACTTGCGCCTGAACTCATTGGGACTCTTCTCATAGTTTTGAAGGGCACGAAGTGCAATAAACGTGGTAATAATTCCCCCTTCACGTTTCTCGAGATGCGACATTTCGTGATTTGAAATTCTTTTCATTACAGGGTATTGACTTTTCCCCCAGCCTCCGCTCTCGTCTATTTGATCTTCCAAAAGCCATCTGTAAGTGTGTTCGAAAAACTTTTCCCACGGTTCAGAGGAGAACCTTGCTTTGACGAAATTGGTTTCGGTTGCTGAGGAAGATTTCTTCCTTTTCAACAGCTTGGGAGTGTCTTGCTCTCCCAAGTCTTCTAGGTCTATCTGCACACACCCTAGCTCAAACGCGGTCTGTATGTCTTTGCCATACCCTAACGCCTGGTAAAATGCCGCTGCAAAGCTGATCGCAGACTCATCTCCGATTGCTTTGGACATACCAATGACTTTGTCAATATGTGCAGCGATTGCTTTGGCTTGTTCTTCAGAATAACAAGCATTCAATACTACACATTGGATTGTGTCACTGAATGCCGCGAATAACCTGCTTAATGCACGAATAGGGACAGGTTGACTATTGCCGGCTCTGTCTTCAAGGATTATTTCGCTGGCACTGCTGCCATGTCCACTAAAATGTACAATATCTGGCTGGTGTCGAAGAAGATAACTCTGCAAATCGGTTACTCGAACAGCCCATTGTTGTTGAATATCAAATTTATCGCGGAATTTGGCTTGACGTAGGGCTTGGTCTATAGCTCTGATCTCTTCATCCAATCTAAGTCTAGACGTATCCAGAGGGTTAGCCGAAAGGAACAGTATTCTGATTTGTTTGGAATCGTCTTTCATTTGTTTTATGGTCCTTCGCTAGCGACGCTTTAGGTATAGCGGTATAACAGGGCGGCGGATGAGCGGCCTGGCCGGGTGGCGAGCGCAGCGAGCCAAGCTCGGCCAGGTCCGTTCCATCCGCAAGTTAGGCCGCCGCGAGCGGAGCGAGCAAGGCCTGACTGCGGATGGCGGAAGCCAGACGCCGCCCTGTCAAGCCGAGCGCGAGCGCAGCGAAGCGGTCGGCTTGACGATTGCGTCAGCAGCGCGGCGCCGCCGTCCAACAACTCGGCTGGCGACGCTACACCGCCTCCAAACCGCCTACGTTGCCCCACGGCGAGCCGTGTTCGCTAAACGCGGGGTTGGGCGGGGGGCCTATACCCTCAAACATTTCTCACCCCTTTTCTCCGCCGCTATCCCTCTCCCGCTTTATCTCATCCACGATTTCCGCTAAACTCTTCCCGCCAAACAAGACCTCGCGCTCTTCAGTATACTCCCCAAATCCCGTAGTAAACTGCCGCAAAAAGCGCACGGCGTCTACCACCCCTAATTCACGATAAAGCGCCCAAAAGGCCTTCCGATTGATTTCGACCAACGGCTCAGCATAAACGCTCATCTTTCCAACTCCTCCGCCAATTCCACTGGTGTCACAACCTTCACCGCCAAATTCCCCAAACGCTTCGCTCTTTTCAGAAGTTTGTCATCGCTCGTGCAAAAGTAATCTACCTTCCCTTTCTCTGCCAACGCCAAATGCAAAGCATCAAGAGGTTGGAAGCCCTCTTCTACCAAACGGCTTGCCCGTTCTTCTACCTCTTTCGTGATGACCAGGTGCTCTTTAGCCAACCCCAACACAGTCAAGGCGTATTCCTGACGAACAGGGTGAGGATTGCGCCTTACCTCATAAACCAAGGCATCCGATGAGACAATTTCCACTTGGCCACGCTCACACAGCGCAAGGATGCCTAAAATCGCCTCGGCTTCAATGGCGATGCGCAAATGACTCGGCGTATCCAGCGGCCTCTGAATCGCGCACACATCCAGATAGATCTTCATAACTTCATTTTAGCATACCTTGGAAGATGAAAGAACCCCAGGCCCCGCCCAACGTTGGTGTAAGCCGCCCGCCGTGTTTGCAACTGCACCACTGTTCGAGAACAGCCTGAATTTGCAATTTCGCGCCGCTGACCCACCGCCGAAGGCAGGTCAGGTTAACGCGGGGTTAGCCCGCTTTCTGAATATCTCAACCAAATCCAGGAACAAATATTAGATATCGACTTAGAAAATGTAGCACCATTCCCGGAACAGTACTTTCCGTGCGGCGATATGTCCAACCCCAAACCACTCCCTGCACAAATGTTGCCACAAGAACTAGCGGATTGAAAATGCCATGGAATAGCGCAAAAGACAAACTGCTCAATAACACACTGCGCCACGTTCCACGCATTCGAGGAATTGCATAACCACGCCAAATCGTCTCTTCCAGAAATGCTGCCGTGATTGGAATTAAAACAAACCATAGTCCAATTTCGATCCAACTGAATTGTGACAAGTTAGTTTCCACGCCAGACCATACCTGCGCTTGAACGAATAACCAGCCCGCTATCAAAGTCGGAAGTAGTGCAAGTAACCCTGTGCGGAGATAAAGCGGCATATTATTCCTTCGAAAATTGATGATGATTCCCAAGGTGTCGTTTTCTCGGCGCAAAAGTATTATCACCAAGATGAGAGCCGCTATTTCAATAAACAGTATTGCAATACCCAAAATGTTGCTGGCGTGTTGGAAATCGGTATTTGTGGGATTGCCACTTGGGGTAAATATTGGTGCAAAGATAGCAAAAGAAACAATATTCGAGAGCACTGGTAAACCAATCAGTAGAGAAATCAATTTACGTTTTTGTTTTTTATTGCTCATGTTTTCACTCCCGCACTCTACTTAGCCGCCCAACAGGGCGGCGGATGAGCGGCCTGGCCGGGCGGCGAGCGTAGCGAGCCGAGCTCGGCCAGGTCCGTTCCATCCGCAAGTCAGGCCTTGCTCGCTCCGCTCGCGGCGGCCTAACTTGCGGATGGCGGAAGCCAGACGCCGCCCTGTTAAGCCGAGCGCGAGCGCAGCGAAGCGGTCGGCTTAACGTGTGGCTCACCTGCCGAGCGGCGCAGGCTCAGAACCACCGCCCACCCGCACCATTGCCAGCCCAGCGCGCCGCTTACCCTCCGAGCGAAGCGAGGTCAGGTGAAGCCGGGGTTAGGCGTTTTCTTGGCATTGAGAGGCTATACCATTATGTAATACACTACTCATTATTGCTACTATAAAGGTATGTCCATTTGTCTGTTCTGGTCTTTCATATTCCTGCTTTGGAGTATCCAATCTGTCATTGCCAGAAAGAAAATCAGAACACCCCATCCAGTTTGTGTACCAACTGTTGGCGAATATTTTATATGAAAGAAGGCCGCTACACATATTGCCCCAAAGAACAAATATATTGCTATTGTGCGTACAGTAATAAAACGCGGCAGATTCAATATAGCTTCAGTCTTCAAGTTATAAATGTAGATGATAATAGACGATATTATGACTGCAAGCAATGCGAGAAACCAATTCGCGGGTTGATCAACATATAATGCCATTAAGTAGATGGTGATACCGAGAAGCAAAGTAAAAGCTGTATGAGTAACATGTACAGGCCAACGTTGCAATATGATTGCCCATGACATTTGAAACCATGCGCTCACAATAACTAAAGCAGATGTCAGGATATAGAGCAGAATAAACCCATCTTTGCTCATGACCATGCTAGAAAAAACAGCATACGTTTTTTCAGCAAGAGCGGCTACAGCTAAACCTTGTAGTATGCTCCACCATGTCATCTGTGCTGCGCGTTGATAATCTATGGCTTGTTGTCTATCAACAAGCCATAAGCCTTTTCGCTGGATTGAAGTGTCATTATTGTTTAACAGTTCTGTTGTGTCTTGTTTTTCCATATCTCATACCCATGCCTGGATGAGTAACGCCTAACTTATAATTAGGCTGTAAATCTGACCCTGCGTACTCCCTTACGCAACATCACTGCTGCATAATTCCCTCAATTCAGTCCCATAGGCGACAGATCTGCTGCGTTTGCAACGTTTCGGCTGCACTTCCGTCGCATACGATCCCCGACGAGGAGAAATTCCTACACCCCTCACCCCCAAACAAAGTATATTCTACC
>JALXBP010000046.1 GCA_026991395.1 Anaerolineae bacterium
GCACCGAGGGGAGGAGCCGCGCCAGCCCCGGCTCCCCCGCCCCCCGCGAGGCGGCGAATGGATGCGCCACCGCCTCGTAGAAGCGGCGGTTGAGCGCATCGAGCCGCTGCACGACCTCTTCACGCATACGCATCACGCAACACGGAACACGCAACACGGAATACGCAGCACGCCGTACTCCGCGTTCTCCTCACTCCACATCATCATCGAAGGCCACCTCATTGTAAATCGAGCGGGCCGAAGAGACAAGCGCCCTTGACAAAGCCATAGGCGATGTTACACAGGGGAACGCGACGACGAAACTGAGGACGAGGAGGCCAGACGGATGGCGATCGATCGGCTACGCCGAGGATGGCAGCGCTTGCTCGCGCTGGACGAAGCACCCGTAACACTGAGCGCGGCGGAGGCCGAGGCGGCCATTCGGCAGAACTACCGCTGGAACTTCACCGTCAATCTGATGGATGGTGTGGCCTTCTGGCTTGGGCTGAACTTGATCTCCTCGCGCACGATCCTGCCGCTTTTCATCAACCGGCTGACCTCGTCCCATCTCCCCATCGCCGTGTTGGGCGTCATCGCCCAGAGCGCCTGGTTCCTGCCCCAGCTTTTCACCGCCAATATGGTCGAGAAAGCCCCGCGGATGAAGCCCATCGTCGTGCGTCTGGGCTTCTTCAGCGAGCGCCTGCCGCTCTGGCTGATGGCCCTGGCCGTTCTGCTGGCGTTGCGCCGTCCGCAACTGACCGTCTGGCTCGTGCTCTTCTTCTTCGCCTGGCACGCCGTCGGTGCCGGTCTGATCGCGACCGCCTGGCAGGAGCTGATCGCGCGCTGCTTTCCGGTGGACAAGCGCGGCTTTTTCTTCGGGCTTTCCAACTTCATCGGCACGGGGATCGGCGTCATCAGTGGCGGGATCAGCGCGGCCATCCTCAGCGACTATGCCTTCCCCCACAACTTCTTCATTCTCTTCGCTGCCGCCGCCTTTCTCATCACGCTGAGCTGGTTCTTCCTCTCGTTGACGCGCGAACCGGCCCTGCCGCGCCGACCGGCCCATCGGGAGCGGACGCTGACGGACTTCCTCCACGATCTGCCGGAACTGCTCCGCGCCGACCGCAACTATCGCAACTATCTGGTCGGCACGTTGTGGACGGGGCTTGGCGGCATGGGGATCGGGTACGTTACCGTGGCGGCGCTGGAGCGATGGCAGGTCGATGGGCGGACGGTGGGCTATTACACCTCCGCTATGCTGCTGGGGCAGACGTTGGGCAACCTGCTCTTTGGCTTCCTCGGCGACCGTTTCGGGCACAAGGTGAACACGGCGTGGGGCGGAGCCTTCCTCGGCGGTGTGGCTTTCCTGCTGGCGATGACCGCCCCTACCCCCGGCTGGTTCTACGCCGTCTTCTTTCTGCTCGGCTTCTCGCTGGGGGCCTGGATCGTCTCTGGTACGATGATCACGATGGAGTTCGGCACGCCGGAGCGTCGGCCGACCTACATCGGGTTAGCCCGCACGCTGAACGGCCTGGTCGGCATCCTCGCCCCGATGATCGGGATGTGGCTGGCCTCGTTCAGCTTCACGCTGCTCTTTGCGCTCTCAGCCCTCGCCTCCTTCGTCGGCTGGGTCTATCTGCAGTGGGCGGTGAAGGAGCCTCGATACCACGGGCGGTGATTTCGCGTAGTCAGGTTCTCCTTCCCGGCAAGCAAATTTGCCTTCTGATTTTATCGCTTTCCCGCTATGACTACGCGAAATACCAAAAACGACTGTCCTTTCCCTCTCCCCTTTTCTTGCTATCATTGATGTTATCATGCGTCAGGAGGCTCGAAGACAGCGGCGGTTCGCGGGACGACCTCGGCAGTGGTGGCTCCGACAACTCGCCCTTGCTCTGCTCCTCGCCGCCGTTGCGACCTTTGCCCTGCTGGGCAGCATCAGCGGCGAATACGACCTCGCCGTCGGTGAGGTCGTGCCGCAGGACATCCGCGCCCCGCGGGAACTCACCTACATCAGCCAGGTGCTCACGCAGAAGGCCCGCAGCGAGGCCGAGCGCAAGGTCACGCCGATCTACACCAGCCCCGATCCCGCCGTCGCTCGCCGCCAACTGGAACGCCTGCAGGAAGTCCTCGCCTTCCTCACCGCCGTGCGCAGCGATCCCTACGCCAGCGATGCACAAAAGCGTACCTGGGTGCTCGCCGTGGAGGAGCTGCGCGATCTGCCGCTCAACGAGGTCAACACCATCCTTGCACTCCCCGATGACGCCTGGGACCGCGTCTGCCGGGAAAACCGCCAGCTCCTCAACGAGATTATGCGCCAGGAAACTATCCGCCCGCAGGATGTGAACGAGGTTCGCGGACGCCTGCCCGCTCTCGTCCCCCTGGACCTCCCCCAGGACGAAGCCGATCTCGTCGCAGCGTTGACCGCCCGCTTCATCGCCCCCAACACCTTCTACGACGAAGCGGCGACGGACCAGGCCCGTCAGCAGGCCGCCGAGGCCGTCGGCCCGGTCTTCCGCACCGTCCGCGCGGGGGAGATCATCGCCCGCGGAGGCGACCTCCTCGACGAAGAGGAACTGGAGGCACTGCAAGAGCTTGGACTGACCGGCACACGGTGGGACTGGGGCGATGCGATGGCCATCGCGCTCTTCGCCATCGCGACCACCATCCTGCTGGGGCTCTACCTGCACCGCCTGCAACCGGAGATACTCAACAATGCCCGCCAGGAACTGTTGATGACCATCGTGCTCATCTTCTTCATCGTCCTCCAGCACCTGCTGATCCCTTCGGGGCCGCTTCTCCTCTACCTCTACCCCGCCGGAGCCTTGGGGATGCTCCTCGCCGCAACCTGTGGCTACGCCACGGCGATAGGCGGCCTCCTCTACATCGGGTTGATCGGCGGGTGGATCGGCGGCCCTTCCCTGATGGCCGCCGTCATCCTCACGCTCAACGGCATTACCGCGGCGCTCTCCCTCCCCCGACACGAGCAGACCTCCTCGCCTTTTCGCTCGGGGCTGCTCGGCGGGATGGCGGGCGTCGTCGCAGAGCTCGCCTTTTCCGCTGCCGAGGTGCGCGTGGACTTCCTCCCCACCCTCACGGCCATCGGAGCCAGCCTCACCGGCGGCCTGATCAGCGGCGGGTTGACGTTGGGGGCCCTCTTCCTCCTCGCCCCGATTTTCGACCTGACCACGACATTCCGCCTGCTGGAGCTGAGTAACCCCAACCACCCCCTCCTCCAGCGGCTTCTGCGGGAAGCGCCCGGCACTTTCCACCACGTGATTATGGTCGCCAGTATGGCCGAGCAGGCCGCCGAGCGCATCGGCGCCGATGCACTCCTGACGCGCACCGGCGCTTACTACCACGACATCGGCAAGCTGGAGCATCCCTACTTCTTCAGCGAGAACCAGCAGGGCAACAACCCCCATCTTGGCCTGGCACCGGAGGTCAGCGCCGCCATCATCAAAGCCCACGTGCGCGACGGCCTGGCCCTGGCGCGCGCCTACCACCTCCCGGCGCGCGTTCGCGCCTTCATCCCCGAACACCACGGAACGATGCGCATCTACTACTTCTACCACCAGGCTCTGGAAGCGGCGGAGGGCGACACACAACGTGTCGATGAGGAGCTTTTCCGCTACGAGGGACCGCCGCCGCGCAGCAAGGAGACTGCCCTGGTGATGCTCGCCGACGCAGCAGAAGCGGCGACACGTGCCGCGCGCCCATCCACGCCGGAAGCCCTGGCCGCGATCATCGACAAGATCATCCGTTCACGCATCGACGACCATCAACTGGACGAATGCCCGCTGACGATGCGGGAACTGCACATCGTGCGCGACACCTACATCGAGGTGCTGCGCGGCCTCTATCACAACCGCGTCCGCTACCCGGGAGAGGAAAAGGAGAAGAGTGATGAACGAAAACCCTCACCACAAGGTGAACTTGCTCTCGGAGCAACCGCTGGAGGGCCTTCTGGATGAGGAGGCACAGCTCAGACTGCGCGTTGCCGCCCTCGCCGTGCTCCGCTACGAGGGCGTTGCCGAACCACTCGAACTGACCATCGTCCTCACCGACGACGATTCGATCCGGGAACTCAACCGCCGCTTCCGCGGCATCGACCGACCGACCGACGTCCTCGCCTTCACCAACGAGACCCGCGGCCCCTTCGCGGCAGGCGGCGGGGAAGCGCCACGCTACTTGGGCGACATCGTCATCGCGCTCCCGACCGCGCAACGCCAGGCCGAAGCCGCCGACGCCTCCCTGCTCGACGAGATCAGTCTTCTCGTCGTCCACGGGACACTCCACCTGCTCGGCTACGACCATGCCGAACCGGCGGAGAAGGCGGCAATGTGGGCACGACAGGAGGCCATCGCCCGCCTGCTCGGCCTCGAACTCCCCCTGCCCGAATAGCTATGCCCCGGCAACGTGCGACCTTCCGCGCCAGCGTCGGCTTCGCCTTGCAGGGGCTGCTCCACGTTGTGCGCACGCAACGCAACTTCCGCATCCACCTTGCCGCCGCCCTCCTCGCTATGGGGATGGGCGCGTGGCTCCACCTGAGCCGCGAAGCGTGGGGGCTGCTCCTCCTCACCATCGGCATCGTGCTGGAGGCGGAGGTCTTCAACACCGCCGCCGAGGTCCTCGTCGATCTGGCCAGCCCCCGCTACCACCCGCTCGCCAAGGATGTGAAGGATTTGGCGGCGGGAGCCGTCCTGCTCGCCGCCGCCATCGCCGTCCTCATCGGCCTGCTGCTCTTCCTGCCGCCGCTCTGCACGCGGCTCCTTCCCCTCCTGCCGGACTAAGGCTCGACGCGGTACACCTGCGCCTGACCGTCGTCGTAAACGGGGGTCAGCCAACCCTGCTCGACCATCGCCGCGAACTTCGCCTCCCCTTCCGGCGTGATGCGCAGCCGCTCGTAGGGCGTGAGCACGACGTAGCGCACCCCGTAGCGGCGCAGGATGGCCATCGCCTCATCGACATCGGGGGTATCGTAGAAGCGGCGCACATCATCCTGACGTGCCTCGACCGTCCCCGCAGGGAGCGCCATCAACTGCTGCACCTGGTGCCAGCGCCAGCCGACCACGCCGGGCAAGCCGGTGTAGATGCTGATCCGGTTGCCGAAGGTTACGTACTCCACCGGCGCGTTCTGCTCCATCACGACCGGCGAACCGTCCACGTGCAAGCGCATCCAGTCGATGACCCGCGCCTCCTCGGAGAGATCGACGGGGCGGTTCTCCTCGTAGAAGAGCGCATAGCGCAAGAAGCGCATACCGTCCAGCGTGTGCGGAGCCTCCTTCACCCAGCGATCGTGCACCTTGGCAGGAATGGCGAAGAGGGGATAGAGCGCCGAAGCGCAGAGCGAGAAGGCCAACAGGCCGAAAAGCAGATCATCCCGCAACGACGGCTCGCCCGCCCGCCTCAGGAGGTGATGGGAGAGGAACTCCATCGCCACCGCCGCCGACACGCCCAGCAGCAGCCAGACCTGGAAGTAGAACTTGAAGACGGTATTCATCCGCCCCAGATCGCCCTTGAGGACGACCAGTTCCACCATCAGCGTCAGGCCCAGCGCCGCACCGACCAGCAGCCAGAGCAGCGGCGGCGGCGAAGCCTCCTCATCGGCGGGACCGGCGAGGAGGAAGGCGGCCAGCAGCCCGCCGAAGGGGACCACGAGGAGCGCGATCGGCACGCCCAGCGCCACGAGCGTCGCCGTGAGGGCGAGGATGCCCAAGGCGACGGTCAGCGCGGAGAGCGGATCGGCCACCCCCTCGCGGCGCAGACGCCGCCACCACCGGCGCACCTCCACCAGCGCCAGCGCCCCCAGCGGGAGGAGGAACTGGCCGTGCATCGTCAGGAAAGCGCCCATCTTCGTGCGGCTTCCGTCCCAAAGCTCGAAGCTGGTGTACGTCGTCAGATAGCGGGCGAGGAAGGGATGAAAGAGCAGCGAGGCCCCCGCCACGAGCGCCGCCGGTATGGCGGCGATCTCCCACCACCCGCCTCCACCGCCGGGCGTGTAGAGCGCGGGCAGCGCGTAGGCGGCGGTCAGCAGCACGAGATAGGTCGGGAAATCCCAGCTATTGGCCGCCCGCAGCGTCCCCAGCAACAACGCGCCGAAGAGCACCTGTGATGCCAGCAGAGGCAGAGGCGGCCTCCGCTTCCGGCGCAGGCCCCACTGGAGCACCAGCCCCAACGCGACCTCCACCATCGGCAGCGCCATCGCGTGGGCGTGCAGGTCGCCGTAGAGGAAGGTGAAGAGCGGGAACTCGTTGATCGGCCCGACCAACTCTCCAGGCCCCGGCGGGACGACGCGCGAGGCGTTCCAGTACCACCACTCCGGACGTACCGCCGGTTTCGCCCCCTCGACGAAGAGCTTCCACAGGCCGACCACCGCCGAGACGACGTGCGGGTAGAAGGGGAACCACGATTCGAAGTGCACCTGTCCCAGCTCATCCAGCAGCTTGAAGAGGAAGGTGAACTCCCCCCAGTTGCCCAGGAGGAGCACCAGTGTCGTCCCCCACAACCCCGCGGCCACCGCGCGCCGCCCCGAGCGGCGGGAAAGCGTCGCCGCCAGCGTGAAAGCGCCGACGCCCGTCAAGGCGAAGAGCATCGCGATGGCGATGTTGTAGCCGATGGCCGGATCGATCCCCAACGCCTTCATCGGCGCACCGACGAGGACGAAGCCGAAGTAGTAGTAGTTCATCACCGCACCGGCGAACCAGGGATCGTAAGGCGGGAACCACGAGGAGCGCAGCACCGCGTTGAGATAGGCGAAATCCATCGGCTTTTCGCCGCCGGCCACGGGATGGTAGAGGTCCGGGTTGAGGTAGCGCACCCCCAGCCAGAAGAGGAAGAGCAGCGCGAAGAGCATCTCGATGCGCAACGCCGTCTCCCCGTACTCGCGCCAGAGGGCCGCCCACCCTCCCGCC
>JALXBP010000047.1 GCA_026991395.1 Anaerolineae bacterium
GTGAAGTCGGGCGCGGCGACGGCCACCCCGCGCCCCACGCCGGTCGGCCACGAGACCGTCGCCGCGCCCGACTTCACCCTGCAGACCCTCGACGGCGAGGAGGTCAGCCTCAGCGACTACCGCGGCAAGCTGGTGATGCTCAACTTCTGGGCCACTTGGTGCCCGCCCTGCAACGCCGAGATGCCCGATCTGCAGCACTACTACGAGCAGCACCAGGACGAGGACTTCATCATCCTCGGCATCAACTACGAAGGCTCACCGGAGGAGGTCGGCGACTTCGTCAAGAAGTACGACGTAACCTTCCCCATCCTCCTCGACAGCGACGGCCGCATCGCCCAACTCTTCGGCGTCCAGGGGCTGCCCACCTCCTTCTTCGTGGACAAGGAAGGCAACGTCCTCGGCTACCAGCCCGGCCCGGTGACCAAGGAGATGCTGGAACAGGGCCTCACACCCTTGCTGCAGCAACCGTAAGATGCTACGCTTGGGCGCTCACGAATCGATTGCCGGAGGTCTGCACCGTGCGCTGGAGCGGGCGGCCAGCGTCGGCTGCGAATCGATGCAGATGTGGGTCAAAAGCTCCCGACAGTGGACGGCCCCGCCGCTCGAAGAGGCGGAGATCGCCGCCTTCAAAGCCGCCGAGGCCGAAACGGACATCCGTCCCGTCGTCGCCCACGCCGCCTACCTGATCAACATCGCCTCCCCGAAGAGCGGACTGCGCAAGCGCTCGGTCGCCTCCCTCATCGCCGAAGCGACGCGCTGCGAACAACTCGGCATCCCCTACCTCGTCCTCCACCCCGGCGCTCACACCGGCGCGGGCGTGGACGAAGGCATCCGCTTGGCCGCCCTCTCGCTGAGCGAGGTACACGCCGCCACCGAGGGCTTCCACCTGACCATCCTTCTGGAGACGATGGCCGGGCAGGGAACGGTCTTGGGGCGCACCTTCGAGGAACTCCGCGCCATCATTGAGGCCACGGCGCAGGGGGAGCGGCTCGGCGTCTGCTTCGACACCTGCCACGTCTTCGCCGCCGGATACGAACTGCGCACGCCCGAAGGCTACGAGGCGACGATGGAAGCCTTCGCCGCCGCACTCGGCTTCGAGCGGCTGAAGGTCATCCACCTGAACGACTCGCGCCACCCCCTCGGCAGCCACAAGGATCGCCACGAACACATCGGCCACGGCTACCTGGGGGAAGCCCCCTTCCGCCACCTCCTCCACGACGCCCGCCTCGACGGCCTGCCCGGCATCCTGGAAACGCCGAAGAGCGCCGACCTGCACGAAGACCGAGAGAACCTGGCGACCCTCCGTCGCTTGGCCAAGGAGGCACGATGAGAATCGACTGGGGCAAACTGTGGCGCGAGAACTGGCTGACCATCCTCATCCTCATCGGCTTCGCCGCCGCCTACATCCTCCTGCAGACCCCCGGAGACACGTTCGGCAGCACGGAGGAGATCGTCGCCCTCCTCGACGACGGCACGCCGACGGTTGTCGAATTCTACTCCAACCATTGCAGCGTCTGCCTCATCTCCAAGCCCAAGGTCGATGAGATCGAGACACGGCTGGAAGGCAAAGCCCGCGTCCTGCGGCTCAACGTGATGGACGAAGCGGGGCGCGACCTGGCCATCGAACTCGGCGTGCGGGCCACGCCGACCTTCTTCATCTTCGACGGCCACGGCCACATCGTCCAGGTCAGCGTCGGCTCACCCGACGTGGAAGCGATCGTCAACGCCGTGGAGGGCCTGCAGCGCTGAAGCCCGCCGCGCAAAGACGAGGGGGCGCTCCGCGTGAGCGCCCCCTCGCCCATTTCAGCGACGCTTGAGCAGCGCGACGCCGCCCGCCAGCAGGAGGGCGGTGCCGACGAAAGCCGCAACCGTCGCCGCCGTCTCGGCAGCCCCCCCGCCGGACGAGGGAATCGGCGTCGAGGTCGGCACCACGGGCGTCGCCGTCGGCGGAGACGAGGTCGGCGT
>JALXBP010000048.1 GCA_026991395.1 Anaerolineae bacterium
TCCGCAGGCTCCAGTCCCTTCAACTGCGCCAGGTAGAGCAGCGTCGGTTCCAGCTTGAGGTCGCGATAGAGCCCCCGCTCCTCCGGCAGGTAGCCGATGCGCGGCTTCTTGGCCTCCTCCATCGGCCCGCCGAAGATCGAAACAGCGCCACCGTCCGGGCGGAAGATATCCAGCATCATACGGATCGTCGTCGTCTTGCCCGCACCGTTGGGGCCGAGCAGGCCAAAGATTTCACCGGGGAAGACCTCGAAACTCACATCGGCGACGGCCTGCACCTGGCCGAAGCGCTTTTGCAGATGGGCGACGTGGACAACAGGTTGATCTGCCATAGGCATACCTCCTCTCTTGCCACAGCGAGTAGTGATGACCGTTGCAACGCACCGTCCATTTTACGACGTTTTTCCACGAGGAGTAGCATCTGTAAAAAGCGTCCTCCTCCTCGGCCTAACGCTCCCCCCTCCGCTCGCCGACGGGCTGCCCCTTTCCAGGAGCGGAAGAAAGAGAGATACTCTTCTGGTTTATCGCCCGCTTTCTGCTATAATCGCGGCAGAGTCCTGAGCCAAGAAGGAGGCTGCTATGCCGGAAGCCGAGGATATCAAGAATGCCCTGCGCGACGTGATCGACTTCGAGATCGGTCTGGACGTGGTGGCGCTGGGGTTGATCCGCAACATCGAGGTTACCGACGAGAAGGTGAAGATCACGATGATCCTCACCTCGCCGATGTGCCCGATGGCCTCGATGATCATCCAGCAGGTCTATGCCCGCGCCAGCGAGGTGAGCACCAAGCCGGTGGAAGTTACCTTGGGCCGCGAACTGTGGAAGCCGGAGATGATGGAGCCGGAGGCCCGCGAGGCGCTGGGCATCTGAAGCGCCCATCCCGTCCGGCCGCCGGAAGCGTACCCGCGCTTCCGGCTTTGCTTTGGCAGGGACGGGGGCGTGTTACAATGCGGGGAGGAGGAGCGCTCACCGCAGAGAGGGCGTGAGCCTCCGCCGAGGAGCAACTGCACCCGATGGAACTCGAAACGATCACCGATGCCGAAAGCTGGGATGCCGCGCTGCGCTCGCTGCCGCGTCCCCACATCCTGCAAAGCCGGCCCTGGGGCGAGGTGAAGTCGCGCTGGGGCTGGGAGCCGCACCGCCTCCTCTGGCGCGACGAAGCGGGCACGCCGCTCGCCGCCGCCCAGCTTCTCGTGCGGCGGGGCTTCCCGCGCCTGGGCTACGTCCCCCGTGGCCCGCTCTTCGCCCGCTACCCTTCCGGGGTGGAGGATGAGGTGCTCGCCGACCTGGAGCACCTCGCGCGGCACCATCGGCTCCTCCTGGTCAAGATCGATCCCGAAGTGGCAGTGGGCACCCCGGAGGCCGAACGGCTCCGCGCAGCGATGGAACGGCGCGGCTGGCATCCCTCGCCGGAGCAGATTCAGTTCCGCAACACGATGCGGCTCGACCTGCGCCCCGACCCCGACTCGCTCCTGCGGGCGATGAAGCCGAAGTGGCGCTACAACATCCGCCTCGCCCGTCGGCGCGGCGTGGAGGTGCGCGTCGCCGAGCCGGGGGACTTCCCCCGCCTCTACGCCCTTTACGCCGAGACGGCGGCCCGCGATCACTTCATCATCCGCAGCGAGGCGTATTATCTCGACCTCTGGCGCACCTTCGTGGAGGCCGGTTACGCCATGCCGCTCGTCGCCGCCGTCGAGGGGGAGTGGGTAGCGATGCTCTTCCTCTTCCACTTCGGCACCTGGGCCTGGTACCTCTACGGCGCTTCGTCCAACCGCCACCGCAACCGGATGCCGAACCACCTCCTCCAGTGGGAGGCCATCCTGCGGGCGAAGGCGATGGGCTGCACGACCTACGACCTCTGGGGCGCACCCGACCGGCTGGAGCCTTCCGACCCGATGTGGGGCGTCTATCGCTTCAAGGCCGGCTTCGGCGCGACCTTCGTCGAGCAGATCGGGGCCTGGGACTTCGCGCCCGCGCCCTGGCTCCTGCGCGGCTACGACCGGCTCCGCCCGGCCTTCGTCGCGCTGATGCACCGGCTCCATCGCCTGCGGCAGGGGGCGGGATGATGCGCATCCTCATCACCGGCGGGGCCGGTTTCCTCGGCAGTGCGCTGGCGAACCGCCTCTACCGCGAGGGGCACGAAGTGCTCGTGCTGGACGACCTCAGCGCCGGGGATCGCGCCCGTCTCGACGAGGGCGTCTTCTTCCACCGCGCTTCGGTGCAGGATCGCCCCCGCCTCTGGACGCTGCTCCAGGGGGTGGAGATGGTCTATCACTTGGCGGCGCGCACCTCCGTCGCCGAATCGGTCAACTACCCGCGCGAGTACAACGCCGTCAATGTGGACGGGACGCTGGCGCTGCTGGAGGCGATGCGCGATGTGCGCACGCCGAGGCTCGTCTTCACCTCGTCGGGAGCGCTCTACGGCGAGCAGGCGCAGCAGCCGGTCTCGGAGGAGGCGCTGCCCAACCCGCGCTCGCCCTACGCGGTGAGCAAGCTCGCCGCCGAGCACTACATCCACACCGTGGGGCGGCTCTGGGGGATCGAGACGGTAGCGCTGCGCATCTTCAACGCCTACGGGCCGGGGCAACCGCTGCCGCCCTTCCACGCGCCGGTCGTTCCGCGCTTCCTCCACCAGGCGGTGGGCGGCGGCTCGCTCGTCATCTTCGGCGATGGCCGCCAGACGCGCGACTTCGTCTATCTCGACGACGTGGTGGAGGCACTGGTCGCCGTCCTCGCGCGGCAGGGGCGGGGCGGGGCGACGATCAACATCGGCAGTGGGGTGGAGACCTCCATCGAGGCGCTGGCGAGGCTCGTCCTGCGGCTGACCGGCTCGCACAGCAACATCCTCTACAGCCCGAAGGAGGGCGGCGGCGTCTCCCGTCTCTGCGCCGACCTGCGCCGCGCGGAGGCGCTGCTCGACTACCGCCCCGCCGTCTCCCTGGAGGAGGGCCTGCGCCGCACGCTGGCCCTCGATCCTCGCTTCGCCCGCTGAAGCGAGGGCGCGGCCTCCTTCGACCGCGCCCCGTCCTTCACGCCCCTTGCGCCAGTTGTCGCCGACGCAACTGGCCGCATCCGGCCTGGATGTCGCCCCCGCGTCGCAGCCGCAGCGTGTAGGGGACGTTGTGCGCCTCCATCACGCCGACGAAGCGCTCGATGGATTCCGGCGTGGAAGGACGCCCGGCGAAGCCCTCCGTCGGGTTGAGCGGGATGAGGTTGACGTGCGCCAGCATCCCCCGCAGCCGTCGGGCGAGCGCTTCCGCCTGGGCGGGCGTGTCGTTCACCCCCTCGATGAGCACCCACTCGAACGTAACGCGCCGCTTGGTGCGCAGGATGTAGGCCCGCACGGCGGCGAAGAGCTTGTCGAGCGGGTAGCGGCGGTTGATGGGCATCAGTTCGGAGCGGAGCGCGTCGGTGGCGGCGTGGAGCGAGACGGCCAGCGTGATCTGCAACCCCTCCTCGGCCAGGCGGTAGATGCCGGGGACGATGCCCGCCGTGCTCAGCGTGATGCGCCGCTGACCGAGCTTCATCCCCTGCGGGTGGATCATCCGCCGCACGGCGGCGAGCGTGTTCTCGTAGTTGACGAGCGGCTCGCCCATCCCCATCAGCACGACGTTGGTCAGATGGCGGCCCTGCGCCTGGAGTTGCCGCTGGACGTGGAGCGCCTGGGCGATGATCTCGCCGCTGCTCAGATTGCGCACGAAGCCCATCTGCCCGGTGGCGCAGAACTTGCAGCCCATCGCGCAGCCGACCTGCGTCGAAAGGCAGGCACTGCGTCGCTCGATGTAGCGCATCAGCACCACCTCGACCTGCTCTCCGTCCTCCAGAAGGAGGAGATCCTTGCGCGTCTCCCCGTCGAGCGATTCGAGGGTGGAGAGCACCGTTGGGACGTAGAGCCGTGTCTCCTCTGCCAGCCGTGCCCGCAACCGCTTGGGCAGATCGGTCATCTGCTCGAAGTCGGTCGCCAGGCGGCGGTAGAGCCATGTCCAGAGCTGACGGGCGCGGTACTTCGGCTCGCCCCAGCGCCGGAAGAGTGCCTCCAGTTGCGGCAGATCGAGGTCGTAGAGGCTTGGGCGTTCGTCCGCCATCCTCATGCTTCCTCGTCCGCCGAGGGGCGGGCGCGGACGAGGACCGTCCATCGCCCCTTCTGCACCCGCTTCCCCTCCTGGTTGAGCAGGACGACCTCTAACGTCACGAGGCCGCCCGCGTAGCCGGGCATTTCGCGCTTCTCCTTGATGGTGATGCGGGCGTGGATGGTGTCGCCGATGAAGATGGGGGCGCGGAACTTCCACTCCAGGCCGACGAAGGCTTCGACCGTTCCTTCGAGGAAGCCGAGGCGGTAGGAGAGACCGGTGGCGATGGAAAGCCCCAGCATCCCGTGGGCGACCCGCGCCCCGAAAGGGGTTTCGGCGGCATAGACGGCGTCGGTGTGCAGCGGGTTGTAGTCGCCGGAGAGACCGGCGAAGGTTACGATGTCGCTTTCGGTAACCGTCCGTCCCGCCGTCTCGACCGTCGCGCCGATCTCCAGTTCCTCGTAGTAAAGCCCCGCCATCGCGCACCTCACGTCATCTTGACGACGATGTCGCTGAGGATGTTGGCGGCCTCGTCCCCCCGGTCGGCGGCGTTGCTCAGGTGGCGGTAGAGTTCGCGCAGCTTGAGCATCTCGACGACGTGCTCGATATCCTGTGGCATATGGAAGAGCGCCGCCAGCGCCTTGCGGTACTCCCACTCGACGCGGTTCTCCAGCGCCTTGGCCCGCACGGCGTGATCCTCCGCCACGCCGGGGTGATCGGCTAGGCGGACGACGCCCATGTAGATTTCGCGCGTCGCATCCACCAGCAGACCGGAGATGCGCTGGAGGTACTCGTTCGGCTCCACTTCCAGGATCGCCATCTCGCCCACGGTGCTGTAGGCGTAGTCGAGGATATCATCGATGGCGCGGGAGAGCGCGAAGATATCCTCGCGGTCGATCGGCGTCACGAAGGTGCGGTTCAGTTCGTCGATGAGGATGCGCCGCACCTCGTCGCCCTCCTTTTCCAGGCGGGTCAGCTTTTCCGCGCCCTCCTCGCTCGGCTCCTGCATATACTCCGCCAGCGCCTCCACGCCCTTGAGCGTGAATTCCGCCTGTCGGCGCAACAGGACGAGGAACTTGTCCGGCTTGGGCTTGAAGATGTTTTTCCAGAATCCCATCAGATCCTCCCACGGATGAAAAGATAAGCGATGCTTGCCACCACTCCGGAGGCCGGAATGGTCAGAAACCAGGCGACGACGATGTGCCTCATCACCCCCCAGCGCACCTTGTTCACGCGATCCCCTGCGCCTGCGCCCAGGATGGTGGTGCTGACGATGTGCGAGGTGCTCACCGGCCCGCCGATGAGTGCCGCGCCCAGGATGATCGTCGCCGAGGCAAGCTGCGAGGTGAAGGCATGGAGCGGGCGGATTTTGTAGAACTTCCCACCTAACGTCTTGATGATGCTCCATCCGCCGATGGCCGTCCCCAGGGCGATGGAGGTCGCACAGGCGGCGACGACCCACATAGGGACGTAGAAGGTCTCGATCGTGTGGCTGGCAAAGAGCGCAAGCGCGATGATCCCCATCGTCTTCTGCGCGTCGTTGGCCCCGTGGCTGAGCGCGAGCGCCGTCGTCGTCAGCGCCTGCGCTCGCTTGAAGAAGTTGTTGATGCGCGGCGAGGCCCCTCGCGTGAGGAAGAGCAATATTTTCATCACCACGAAGCCGCCGATCAGTCCGATGATCGGCGAGGTGAAGAGGACGAGAAGCACCTTGGTAACCCCCTCTACGCGCACCGCGTCGAAGCCGTAACCGGCGATGCCGGCTCCCAGCAGCCCGCCGATGAGCGCATGCGACGAACTGGAGGGGATACCGAAGAGCCACGCGAAGATGTCCCAGCCGATCGCGCCGAAGAGAGCGGCCCAGGCGACGGCGACCGTCGTCGCGTGATCCTGGAGCACTTCGTGGCCGATGGTCGTGGCGACTGCCACGCCGAAGAGGAACGGGCCGCTGAAGTGAGCGAGCGCGCTCAACAACAGCGCCTTGCGCGGGGCCATCGCGCGGGACGAGATGATCGTGGCTACCGAGTTCGCGCTATCGTTGAAGCCGTTGAAGAAATCGAAGATCAGCGCCGTCGCCACGAAGACGGTGAGAGCCGGGCTCAATCCAAACATAGCAAACTCCTTCTCTCGGCATGGGGAACGCCAATATCGTGCTCCTCCCCGGCACGAGAGGTGCCTCGGAGCCGTTCCCCTGATCCATTGGAATACAGACGAGCATTCGTGCCCGTGGAAGTGCAATCACTACGGCGGCACACGAGGCCGCGCAACATCATCGGGTTAGAGGAGCTATTATAGCCGGATTTTCCTTCACGGCGAATGCCCTCCGGCCTTGCGCCGCAAATCGATGGCGCCCCCGACTGTGCCGACAGGGTCTCTCCTGCCTTGTGTATCACTTCCTCCACTTGGCTTCTGTTGCCGGGGATAGCGCTTGACAAAAGGGGGGTGTAGTGGTAGAATGCCGCGGCGTTGCGGGGGGCACCCCGCGCAGATTGACAAAGCGGGCAAGTGCGGTAGGATAACGGCCCAGGCACCTTAACAACTGAAGAGTGACAGAAAGCGAAGCCCGGTCATTTCCTGAAAATCCTGCCCCTCTCTCGAGGGG
>JALXBP010000049.1 GCA_026991395.1 Anaerolineae bacterium
TGTCGCAATCAATCGTTCAGTCTTCTAACAACTCAGACTTGTATTTCTCCAACTTCGCTTTGGCATAAGATGACACCCTGTAGGAAGGGTAGATACTTATTAGGCAAAAAAGGGTACCAAGAGCACTCCCCCATGAACGAAAGAATTGATCTATTGTCACAGGAAAATCATTCACCATATCTACAACTAAAACAGACGCGAATGCTATGAGTGTTATTATGGTAGCGGTTAACGTAAAAAGGAACAACCATCTCGATACGAATCTACGCCACAGCCATTTATTGTACTGTTTCATCAATGAAGCTCGGTCCTTCATAGTGTTCCTCCCTATCTTCGGCATCAAGGCGCAGCATACCAGCATGGTGAATAAAGACACGGGTCGGCCGACTCAATGAAGGTTCTTGTGTCGAGCATCTCCTTTCTTGCGGAATCCACGATTTTCTGAAGCAGAGAGTCCAGCTTCACATCGCTGGATAGCGCGAAAGTAACCTCTATGATCCTCGCAAGCCGGTTGAGTTGCTTGCCCATGCGGTCTTCACATTGATCGCCTCCTTGCTGAACATCTTCCATAATTGCACTTTCTCGCCTAAGGAAGGGAGGCTTTCTCCAAAGCTCTCTGTGATTCCAATCAGTACCGACTTACCGTGAAAAGCTGGGTAAAAATCGCATCAACGCCCTCCACCGAGGGCAGTTGATCGTCCCCGGAGAGGAGCCTTCACCCAAACTTCTCCACTGCCCACAGAATCTGTTGCGAGCGTTTTTGACAATCGCTCAGCGCACGCAGCTTTATCTCTCCTTGCCCACCGGCCGACTCAACGATCACATGGCCTATTCCAAAGGGACGCAACATGAACGGTTGCTGAACACTCACATCCTGAATTTTGTGTATGGGGATCGTCTTCTGACGATGGGAAAGGATTCCCGTTTTCACTTTCAGATACTTCGTTGTCAAGGTATATCTGGCGAACAACGCTCTCAAAAGCGCTATGCCTATTCTCCAATACAGCGCCACTGCCGCCAGTAAAATGAAAAATCCAAACAGGGATTTCATAACCTCATTGTCGAATAATTTTACGCTCACCCAAAGCGATAGCGATGCCCAGGCACTAACGACTATCACAGCAACAATAAACGGAATGATCGACGGTCTGATGTGAAACAACTCTCTTTCTGCCTCCGCCCCCGGCCTTTCCTGCAGTCTTCTCTTCGCCTGTTCGGTAGGCCTCAAGGGCTGTATGTACACTTGTCCAGACAATACCAGCTTTGCCAGCCCCTTTGCAGCCAGCGTGTTATCAGGGTCGATCTCCAGCACCTTTAACAGGCATCTCAGCCTTTCCTCCACGCTATCCACGGCACCGGATAGCCACAACCACGCCCGTACATCGTCTGGATTTTGCGCAATAGATTGTCGCAGCAATGCCCGAGCTTCAGCTCGTCTTCCTTGTCTTAGGGCGTTAATTCCTCGTTCCGTCATTGTTGGCATCTCGTAACCATCCATCGGACTTTCAGCGTTGAGTGACGACGAAGAGGCTCATAGTATCGGCGGCACGATGTGGTTTCCTATCACCATCATCGCCAGCGATATTACACCGCTGCGCGCCACACGCAAGGTTAGGCATCCTCGTTCCCCATTCCTTGCCTATATAGACCAGTACGCCGAGATCAACAAGGGTGGGACGTTGCAGGTCGGCGGCGGGTGGCGTGGAGGGCAAATCTTCGCCTTTCCCCTCCCCCTCTCCTGCCGTGGAGAGGGGGAGGAGTGAAGTCAACGGTTCCGCAGCACCAGCGGCAGGTAGATGGGGTACTCGATGGCCGTGCCTCCCCAGAAGCCGCCGCCCAAGCTGTACCCCCCGCCGAAGAGCGTTCCCGCATCGGCCTGGCCGATGGTGCCGCCCAGGCTGTAGTTGCCGCCCGTGCTCCAGGTGTACCCCCCGCCGTCCACCGTGTACCAGCTCAGATCGTAGCCGCCGCCCGATTGGGCGAGGACCACCGTCCCCAGAAGGAGCGGAGGGAGCAGCAGGAGCACGAGAACCGGTGAAAGGCGTAAGCCCCTCATCGCTCCTCTCCTTTCCGGCGTCTCACCAGGGCCGCTCCCACCCCCAGGAGAACCACTCCGGCACCGGAGAGCATCCCGCTATGCTGCACACTCGCCGCGCTGCCCTTCTCCAGCGCCGCCACGCGCGCCTCCAACGCCTCCAGTTGGGCTTGCTGGCTGGCGTTCTCCTGCTCCAGCGCCTCCACACGGGTGCGCAGTTGGGCGTTCTCCGCCTGCAAAGCCTGATTCTGCCGGTAAAGCCCCTGGATGGCGGCCAGGGCCACCCCGTCGGCATCTACGGTGGCGATGTGCTCATCGTCCGCGCCCAGACCGAAGGCGGCGTAGAAATCCTGCGCCATCGGCCCCATATGGCGGATGGCGTCGTCCTCCGTCTTGTAGTTCCAAGTGGTGATGGGCAGTTGCGCCACCCCCTCCAGCACCGCCTGCGGGTCCACCGCCTCGAAATGCTCCTTGGCGTTGCGGTCGGAGGCGTTGGTCCAGACACCACCGGTCGTCAGATAGGCACCGGTGGACGTGTCGATAAGGTGATCGCCGTTGACCATGATGCGGACCCATTCCCAATCAGGATCGACTTGGACGAGGAAGGTGGCCCCACCAGTGGCCAACACGCGCATCTGGTTTGCCCAGGAGCAGGTGAAATCCGAGGTGTTGGTGGAGTCCGCCCAGACGAAGCAGCCATCCCTATTGGCATTAGCGTGACGCCCGGCGGCGAAACTGTAGTCGCCACTGGCGCTGTTGTCGCGACCTCCGGGCACCGTGGCGGCGTAGCCGCTGGCAGTGTTGTAAGCACCTCCGCCCACGGTAGCGTAGATGCCGCTGGCGCTGTTCGAGTAACCGCCCCCGATGGTGACATAGCCATTGGTTGCCTCATTCAATAGCCCACCACCGACCGTGGAGTAATCTTCCGTAGCCTCGTTATTCCCTCCCCCAGCCACAGTAGCACCGGCAGCACTCAAGGGGTCACTGTCCCCATCGCCTGCGATATTGCCAACGCCTCCTCCGATTGTAGTATAATTATCGGTCGCCTTATTCTGATTACCTCCCCCTGATGCCCCGCCGCCGCCGATCGTGCTCCCCACCACGCCGTCGCTGACAGTGTTGCCGCTGTAGCCGCCGATGACGTTGGGGCTGGTGTCGTTGTGGGAGGTACGCAGCCCCGGCAGGGCCATCGCGTAAGGGGCGGGGCGCAGGGGCTGGCGCGGCTCCAGCGTCACGTAATCGTCATCCCCGGAGCATTTCACGGAGACCTCCAGCCAGCGCGCCTCACCGTTGAGATTATCGGCTAAGCCGTAGACGTCGATGGTGAAGACCCCCTTATCGACCCACACGCTCCTGTTGAACGTACCGATCGAGGTGCCACCGGTCGAGACATCGTACAGGTCCAACAGGAAATCGCATTGGTCGTTCACGGGAACGCCGTCTCGCTTCAGCAGGCCCTGGTAGGTGAACGTAGTGTAGGGGTCAGGTTCACCGCCACCCTGCGGCCTTTCGGGTCCTGCTCCCTGGGCTTGGCTCAGCCCCACCACCAGGATCGGGAGCAGAGCAGCCACCAGCACCCCGATGAGCATCTTGCGTATCCTCGACATCTCGTTGCCTCCTTTCTGACTGTTGAGTGCTCTGCGACAATACCTCTTTCCGTCCATCGTCCGTCCGCTCCGTCCCGCACCCAACGATGCAGCCCTCCGGCGGCGATCGCGGTCGCAGACGATGGAGTCGTGGGACGCCCCCATCTCGGCTCCATAGGCCGAGCTTCTCGGCCAACGGTCGGGGGTGCTGCATCTGTCGAAGAGATATCCTTGGAGAAATGTCGAGGGGAGGTGGGCCGGGACGCCGCGATGAAAGCACCTCCCGACGGGGGGAGTACCCTGCTTCAATTCTATCTTGTGGGCATCCCGTTGTCAATATGTTGGTCGCTCGCCTTGGTGATAGCCCCGATCCCGAGATGGGAGCCGCGGTTTCCGGGAAAGGAGGCCATAGCAGGGGCCGTCGCTTGCCGCAAGGGGCACCGTCGAGGCGCGGAGGGCACCGAGAAGTTACGGCCTCCCCTGCGCTCCTGCGCCTCTTGCGGCGAGCAAGGTCTTCTCATCGCCGAAGAGCGGAGGCGGGTCTTCAAGCACTTCTGACAAAAGCGCGAATTTTATTGCGTTTTACTCGAACACAACAGGTACATGCAGCTTGGCGTATGGATCAGCGGCACAGCGTGCTTTCCCGCAGCGCCGTTGGCGACGCTTCTTCGCCTTAAACTGCTACCGTTCTCCACGGCAGAGCCGTGTCTGCTACGTGCAAAGCTGGAGAGCTTCATATTTTCAATTGCCTTTCCCTGACCAATGCCAAGAAATCCGCAACGTCATAAAGCCATGCCCGTTGATCTGTCTCGTAAGTACTGTGGATAGGTGAAGGGACTACCAATTGCAGGTGGTGCGCCTGCATCTCCATAGTTTGAGCCTTGCTGATGCCAGGTTCCAGTGTTAACAAGTGCTTTTCCCGGATGCGTTCCGCTTCTGACAGTACTTGTCTCCATCGGTCCTTGCAAGTGGACTTTACTCCGAGCATTGTCAGAGAAGCACTGGGGAAATGTGGGTCCCGATAGAACTCAATCCCCGGAAACAGAAAATCAGGCTTTGCCCTGTTTTCTGTCCTAGCCCCGCGCGAATAGTAGATACCTTGCTCTTTGAATATCTGCTCAATGTGATTTTCTAAAGCTAGCCCTGCTCTGGACTTCCTGCGGTTGTGTACACTTAGCGAAAATCGGATAAAGGCGTCCACATCCTCAAATCCCTGACGAATGCGAGTTTCTACAAGATGTCGTTCAAGGGCCCGAAAGAGTTTTTCTTCCTGCTCCATCCACGCTACAAGAGCGGCGTCGGGATCATCGGCTGCTGATACATTTCGTAGAGTGGAGCGGGTAAATTCGGAAAACTCACGTGTGGGCGGAAATCTATCCCCAAAACGGCGAAGAATTTGTTCGAGGTATACCTCGTCCGCCTCAACAGCGTCAATTCCTATTTCTTCGAGGACAAGACGAACAGGATAGGTTACCTGTTTGTCAAGCTCCTCTTCAATATGGTAAGTGGCAAAACGGTTCCTTACTTCATCCGCTGGTATGCCAAACAGCCAGAGTATCTTCCTCTCAATGGCAGTTTCGGCATGCACGATGATTATCAGCAAAGGCGCATCAGGGCGTTTTCCGATGATCAACAGATCATTTTCATCGGCCTTCTCGTATACTTCGGACGAGCGATAGTACAGGCGGTATTCCGATCGCTTGGGATGATTCTCTCTGGCATCGTACCAAGTTACATGGGTATCCTCTGAAATAACGTTTGTGTCATCATCATCAAGATAGATAAACCGTGCCGGTATATTTTGCTGCCGGTGTGCCCCAAAGATGCTTCGGAGAGCAGCTACTCCATTGAACTCGTGCTGATTTGAAGCGCCAGGATTGACCTCCACAGCACTCAGGCGCTTGATGCCAATACCGCTAAAATAGGACGACAGAAAACCACGTCTCATATTATTGTTCCTCCTCATTGCCGGAGATTTCACTGAACCGGTCTCGCTGTGGATCTGTCAGCCAGTCGACAATCTTGCGTACAAGAACATCGAGGGGCAGCCGGGAGCGACCCTTCAGCGCGCATTCCCAGACCAGCAATACGCTCCATCCTTTCTCGAGGAGTTCCTTGGCATGTTCCCTGTCCCGTTTCCTAGTCTGGTTAATCTTTACATACCAGAACTCCTGTCTGGTGGCAGGCCATTTGAACAGATGGCAATTATGCCCGTGCCAGAAACAGCCATTGACGAAAATTACCGCTTTGTACTTGGGAAAAACCATATCGGGTTTCCCTGGCAAACGAGGGTCATGCAAACGATACCGGAAACCCAAGGCATGTAATTGCTTGCGTACCACAAGCTCCGGCTTGGTATCCTTCCCTTTTATGCCCGCCATCATTCGGCTGCGCGTCTGCTTGTCAACAACGTCCGCCATTTTAACCAAACTCAATAGTCAATAAGTAGTAATTGCCGATGCGAAATTTTGTCTCGCGACATCGGCTTCGAGCGGGTAACGTACGGAAGCATGGCCTTTGCCAGTGCTCTTACAACAGGCACAACTACGGCGTTGCCAAACTGCTTGTATGCCTGCGTGTCAGAAACAGGGATTACAAATTTCGACTCGCGAGGCCCGTCAAACCCCATCAATCTGGCACATTCACGAGGCGTTAATCGCCTAGGGATACCACCCTCTTGTCTGATCAATATCTCCGAGCCGTCCTTGTAATAGCGCGCAGAGAGGGTGCGCGCCACATCATCCGGCCCAACCAGCCCAAAACCAAAACCATTGCCTTTGGCTCTGTGGCGTCTGGCATAATCCTGCAAATACTTCCATAATTTGGGGGTCAGGGTATATTTCGGTGCCACCTTCGCCTCTTCGCCCGTTGTATAGGGAGGTTCAGGGAGCTCTGTTCCATCTTCAGGATGTAGTATTGTCTTCAGTTTGGGTCCTTGGTGAGCGGGTGGAATCTCCACCTTGTTTATGTCAAAGCCGACATTTTCCAGAAAACCCACTATAAATATGCGTTCCCTGTTTTGGGGCACAAACCCCTTGGCGTTAATGATACGGGTTTGTACATGATATCCCAGTTCTCTCAGGGCCTCCATTATCACCCGGAAGGTTCTTCCCTTGTCATGGCTCTTCAGATTTTTCACGTTTTCCAGCAAAAAGGCTCGCGGCTGATGATACTCCAAAATACGCACAATATCAAAAAAGAGAGTTCCCTGTGTTTTGTCGCGAAAGCCATGGGGCAATCCCAAAGCATTTTTCTTTGAAACTCCCGCGATGGAAAACGGCTGACAGGGAAATCCCGCCAAAAGGACATCATGCTTTGGAATTGCACTTGCCGGAATTTGAGTAATGTCTCCAGCCATTTCGTGGTCGATAATGAAGTTCGCCTGATATGTCTGTCTGGCAAACTTGTTCCATTCACTGGTAAAGACACACTTGCCTCCTGCAGCCTCAAAGCCCAGCCGCATCCCTCCTATCCCCGCAAACAGGTCAATGAAAGTAAACGCGTGTTCGGAAACAATGTAATTGGTAGCGGAACGTTCTGCCGCCTGACGCAACAAACGCATCACCAAAACATCCGGGGTTGTTTCCCCTTTCTCCCAGCGATACACCGTCCTTAAACTGCGCCCCGTTTGCTCTGCCACTTCCTGCAAGGTCCACCCAGCCCTTGCCCTCACTCTTGCAAAGTCGCTATGTCCGTCCATCATCCCTCCTCATCCTCTTCTGGGCAGGTTTTTGACACGTTGTCATTATAGAACATAACACACGAAAGAACAACCAAACGTTGTCTGGGTGAATACCCATAAGTTCGCTGAGATTCATTTGTGGCATCTCAGACCCCGTGTCTGGTGCTTCAAGGGCAGCGCAGACCGGAAAATCCGGGGGTCGCTGAGATGTGGGCAATCACCAGAACGTTGTACTTTAACTCGTCGAGCGGCAGGATGGACAAGGCCAACGTTAGGTCTTATACTGAAGGCAGGTGAACTCACCGAAAGGAGGTCTGCGATGCGAAAGATCATAGCCTTGATCCTGGTGCTTGTCTCCCTGACGATGGCCTGCTCGTTGGGCGGAACGACAACGGAGTCGCCTCCATCGCCGACGACGGCGGCGACATCCCCGCCCTCGCAGACGACGGAGCCGCCCGCCGCCACCCCGACCGAGCCGACGGTGCATGGCAGCGGGGGATGTACCCTCGATGCGGCATTCGTCGCCGACGTCACGATCCCCGATAACACCCTCGTCCAGCCCGGTACTGCCTTCCGCAAGACCTGGCGGCTGCGCAACAGCGGAACCTGCGATTGGGAACCCGGCACACTGTTCGTCTTCGTCTCCGGCGAGGCGATGGGGGCCCCCGCCTCCGTCATCGCGCCCGCGGCTGCGGCGGGCACGGAGGTCGAAGTCAGCGTCGATTTCGTCGCGCCGACCGCGCCGGGCACCTATCGCAGCAACTGGCAATTGGCCAAGGCGGACGGCACGCGCTTCGGGCCGATCTTCTACCTCCAGATCGTCGTGCCTGCGCCGACTTCGGAAGCCTCACCGCCGCCACCAACGGCAGCGCCCACGCAGGTTCCCACGCCGAGCGGATGCTCGATCGCCGTGGATGGGGCACTGGCCCCGCTCGCCTCGGCTGCCGCTGCCGACGGGATGGACCTGGGATGCCCTGCTCAAAGCGCGTCGGAAATCTACGGTGCGGTGCAGACCTTCTGGGCCAATGTCAGCGATCCCAATCCCCATATGCACTATCGCAGCGTGATGCTCTGGCGCTCCGACAAGAAGTACATCTACGTCGTTACCTTGGTGGAAACGGGACCCGATACCTACGCCGTCTATTCCGACACCTGGGATGAGTCGATGCCGGAGATACCGCCTGCCTGCAGCAGCCTTACCGTCCCCGACGGCTACCAGATGCCCATCCGCGGTTTCGGCAAGGTCTGGTGCGACCAGCAACTCTACAACAGCATCGGCTGGCCGGATGCGCACGAGGCCGGGGTAACGCTCCTCATCCAGCCGATGGAGCGCGGCGTCTTGATGAGCGTCGAGAGCGGTTATCCAACCCCTTACCACATCGCCCTGGAGTCGGGGAGCACGCACGCGCTGATGACGTTGGGGACGCCTTGACGTCTCCCACGCAAAGGCCCCCTTCCTCGCGGCGAGGAAGGGGGCCTTCTTCGTTGCCCGTTGCGCGTTTAGTGTCCCTTCAGCAGGCCGGTCATCTCGTTGAACTGCTTGATCAGCTCGTCGATCTCCGGAATCTGCTTCTGGAAGGAGGTCCAGTAGTCGCGGTCGTACCACTGCTGCTGAATCTCCTCGTAGGTCTTGCCCTGCTGCTCGACCCAGGTGTAGTACTTCAGGTTGTGGATGCGCTTGCGATCCCAGTAGGTCGTCTCCAGCATATGGTCGGTCGTCTGGCCGAGGAGGTACTGGTGGTAGTCGGCGGCAGCGTCGTTCTCGGTGTACTCGCCGTACTCCTCGCGCATCTCCTGGATGCGGCTCTGGTAGAGTTCCATCGAGTCGGTAGCGACGGTGATGAGCACGTCCTGGTCGCCCAGCTCGTACCACTTCGCCATCTTGATCGTCATCAGCAGGTTGGCGACGCCGGAGATGCCCAGCAGGTCCAGCTTGTTGACGAAATCCTCCGGCACGCCCTGCTTGACCAGGTAGGCGCGGCCCACCGGCTCGTTGAAGAGGCGGATGATGTGCATCGTCGCCTCGTCGTCGAGGTCGATGATGAGGTCGGTGTTCTTGACGTTGTGAATCCAGGGGACGTGCTTGTCGCCGATACCCTCGATGCGGTGCGCACCGAAGCCGTTGATGAGGAGCGTCGGGCACTGCCAGGCCTCACCGGCGGCCACCTTGGAGGTGGGGAAGACCTGCTTGAGGTAGTCGCCGCAGCCGATGGTGCCAGCGGAGCCGGTCGTGAGCGCCACGCCACGGAACTCGTCGCCGGGGCGCATCTCCTTCTCCAGGACCTCGACCATCGCGTGGCCGGTTACATCGTAGTGCCAGAGGTAGTTGCCGAACTCCTCGAACTGGTTGAAGATGAAGACCTCGTCGCCGCGCTCGCGCTTCAGCTCCCAGCACTTGTCGAAGATCTCCTTGACGTTGGACTCGGTCCCGGGGGTGGCGATGACCTCACCGGCGATATTCGCCAGCCACTCGAAGCGCTCGCGGCTCATCCCTTCCGGCAGGATGGCGATCGATTCGCAGGCCAGCAGCGCCGAATCGTAGGCCCCGCCGCGGCAGTAGTTGCCGGTGGAAGGCCAGACCGCCTTGTGGTAGGTGGGGTCGAACTGGCCGGTTACCAGACGGGGGACGAGACAGCCGAAGGTCGCGCCGACCTTGTGCGCGCCGGTGGGGAACCACTTGCCGATGAGCTGGATGATGCGCGTGGGGACGCCGGTCAACTGCTGGGGAATCTCCAGGTAGTTGACGCCGTCGAAGCCGCCGCCGTAGGGCACCGGCTCGTTCTTCCAGGTGATGCGGAAGAGGTTGCGCGGGTGGACATCCCACAGGCCGATGTGCTTCAACTCCTCCTTGATCCAATCGGGGATCAAGTCGGGGTTCTTCATCTGCTCGAAGGTGGGGATGATGATGTTGCGCTCGCGTGCTCGCTGCACGGTACGCTTCAACTGCTCCTCGTGAATCGTCAGATCAATCATGGTGCCTCCAAATCTTTCTGAGTGTAAGGTGAACGATGAACGCGCCCAAGGCGACGCCCATCGAGTTCAAAACGAAGTCCACAAGCGACGAGACGCGGCTCGGCAGCAAGAACTGCAGTCCCTCGATGACGAGGCTGAGACCGGCCCCGATCAACGTTGCCGCGCCTGCCCGTCCCTTCAGTGCCACGGCCAATCCCATCCCCAGAGGGACGAAGACGGCCACATTCCCGACGGTGCCGATGACGAAAGCGGCGGAAAGGCCGTGCGTCTCTGCCGCCGAGGCGATGGGGTGCAGCCGGGCGGCGACCTGTGGATTGGGGCGCAGCGTCATCCAGAGGAGCCAGGAGGCCGTCATCGTGGCCACGAGCCATCCGCCGCACCTCACCACACGGTCCCGCATCGCCCTACCGGCCCATCACCGCCTTGACCGCTTCCAGCGTGGGGGCGACGACGGGAGGTTCGGGAACGGTCTTCATCGCGCTGGCAATGTCCTTGAGGCCGGAGCCGGTCAGGAGGACGACGACCCGTTCATCGGGATCGACCATGCCTTCGGCGACGGCCTTTTCCAGGCCCGCGTAGGCCGCCGCCGCCGCAGGCTCGACGAAGACGCCTGTGTTGCGAGCGACCTTGGGGATGGCGGCCAGAATCTCCTCGTCGCTGACGCGCAAGTAGGCCCCGCCCGTCTTGCGCACGGCGGCCAGCGCCTTGTTGCGATCGCGCGGCAGGCCGGCAACGATGCTGTCGGCCACCGAGTGCGCCTCGACCGGCTTCATCTCCCAGCCCTGGAGGCCCTCCTCCCAGGCCCGCACCAGCGGGTCGGAACCGGCGGCCTGCACGCCCATGATCTTGGGCATATGGTCGATCCAGCCGAGCGCCATCAGGTCCTTCAGCCCCTTGTGGATGCCGCCGATGATGCAGCCATCGCCCACGGGGACGAAGATGCGGTCGGGCGCTTCCCAGCCCAGTTGCTCGCAGATCTCCAGCGCCGCCGTCTTCTTCCCCTCGGTCATGTAGGGGTTGTAGGCGGTGTTGCGGTTGTACCAGCCAAACTCGCGGGCGACCTTGAGCGTCAGTTCGAAGGCATCGTCGTAGGTGCCGTCCACCAGCATCACCCGCGCCCCGTAGATGAGATGCTGGGCGATCTTGGCGGGTGGGGCGCTCTTGGGGACGAAGATGACCGCAGGCAGGCCGACGCTCGCCGCCAGACCGGCCAGCGCCGCCGCCGCGTTCCCCGTGCTCGCCGTGGTGATGATCTCCGCCCCGACCTCCTGCGCCTTGACGACGGCCAGCGCCGAGGCGCGATCCTTGAAGGAGGCGGTCGGCTCGCCGGTATCGTCCTTCACCCAGAGGTGCTTGAGGCCGAGTTGCTCGGCCAGGCGCGGCGCGGGGTAGAGCGGCGTCCAGCCGACCCGCAGCGGCGGGACGGGGGAATCCGGCTCGACGGGCAGCAGCGGCTTGTACCGCCAGATGGTGAAATCGCGGCTGGCCGCCAGGCCCTCCTTAGTGAAGCGGGCGGCGATGCGCTCGTAGTCATAGACGACATCGAGGATGCCATCGTCGCCGTGCTTGGGGCAGACGTACTGCACTTCGTCCACGCCGTACATCTGCCCGCAGATGGTACATTTCAAACCGATAACGTGATCCATAGCTCTCTCCGCGTGGGGTTCCGGCATTCGTTGGGGAGGCAGAGGTGCGGCCTCTACCTCCCCAAGAAGCGGATGAGGGTGGAGGAATTGCTCAGTCCGGAATGATGTGCGTTCCGGTCTTGCCTTCCAGGGCGGCGGTGATGTGCTCCGGGTCGGTGATGATCGCCTCCTTGCCGCCGGACTCCAGGTACCAGATGATGGCGCGAATCTTCGGCTCCATGCTCCCCTTGGCGAAGTGTCCCTCCTCCAGGTACTTCTTCGCCTCGGAGACGGTCATCCGGTCGATGGCCTTCTGATTGGGCTTGTTGAAGTTGAGGTAGACCTTCTCGACGGCGGTGGAGATGAGGAAGAGGTCGGCGTCGATGGACTGCGCCAGCAGCGAGGAGGCGAAGTCCTTGTCGATAACGGCAGCGACGCCCTTGAGCGTCCCGTCCTCCTCCTCGATGACGGGGATGCCGCCACCGCCGACGGTGATGGTGATGATCCCGGCATCGAGCAGTTCCTTCACCGCGTCCAACTCGACGATCCGCTTGGGGATGGGGGAAGCGACGACACGCCGCCAACCACGGCCCGAATCCTCGACGACCGTCCAGCCATCCTCCTCGGCGCGGCGCATGGCCTCTTCCTTCTCCATGAAGGTGCCGATCGGCTTGGTCGGATTCTGGAAGGCGGGATCGTTCTTGTCCACCAGCACCTGGGTGACGACGGTGGCGGCGGCCTTCTGCATCCCTCGCTTCTTGAACTCGTTGTAGAGGTTCTGCTGCAGCGCGTAGCCGATCGCGCCCTGGCTGTCGGCCCCGCAGACATCGAGGGGGACTTCGTGCATCCCCGCAACCTTGGCGGCGATCTCCGAGCGGCGGAGGATGAAGCCGACCTGCGGCCCGTTGCCGTGGCCGATGGCGACATCCCACCCCTTGGCGATCATGTCGGCGATGTGCTTGCAGGTCTCCTGCGCTGCCTTGTACTGATCCTGAACGGTGGTGTGCTTCTTGTCCTTGATGAGGGAGTTACCCCCGATGGCGATTACGGCTTTCTTTCCCATTCTGCTCTCTCCTGCTTCTGGATGTGCGGGGCGGACGGTTCCCCCGCCCGCCCCGCCAAAGGGTTTCTACCACATCGTCAGGGCCATGACGGCCTTCTGCGCGTGGAGACGATTCTCGGCCTCGTCGAAGACGACGGAGTGCGGACCATCCATCACCGCGCTGGTAACCTCGACATCGCGGTCGGCGGGCAGCGGGTGCATGTAGATGGCGTCGGGCTTGGCCAGCGCCATGCGGCGCTCGTCGGTGATCCAGTCCTTGTACTTGTCCTGCAGCTTCTTGCCCTCCTCCGGGTCGGTGGTGGTCATCAGCGGCCCCCAGGACTTGGCGTAAACGATATCGGCATCCTTGAAAGCCTCGTCCATATCGTGGACGATCTCGAAGCCCGCGCCGTACTTGCGGGCCTGCGCCTTGGCCTCCTCGAGGATATCGTCGCGCAGCTTGAACTCCGGCGGGTAGGCGAGGGTGATATCCAGCCCGAAACGGGGCATCTGCAGGATGAGCGAGTGCGGCACGGACATCGGCTTCAGGTAGGAGGAGGCGTAGGCCCAGGAGACGACCAGCTTCTTGCGGCGCAGGTCGCGCCCCTTCTTCTCCATCATCGTCATCAGGTCGGCGAGGATCTGGTGCGGGTGGTAGAGATCGCACTGCATATTCAGCACGGGGACGCGGGAGGCTTCGGCCACCCAGTTGAGGTACTTGTTGCCGTAGCCCCAGTCCACCTGGCGGATGGCGATGCCGTCGAAGTAACGGCCCAGAATCTCGCCGATCTCCTTGGCGGTGTCGCCGTGGGCGACCTGGGTGGTGCGGGAGTCGATGAAGGCGGCGTGCCCGCCGAGTTGCGCCATTCCCGCCTCGAAAGAGGAGCGGGTGCGCGTGCTGCTGAAGAAGAAGAGCATCGCCAGGGTCTTGTCGCGCAGCAGGGGATGAGGTTCGCCCAGCGCCCGCTTGCGCTTCAGGTCCCAGGCCACGTCGAGGACGGTTTCGACCTCTTCCTTGGAGAAGTCGAGGTCGCAGATCAGATCACGGCCACGAAGGTTGGTAATCATCGCTTGCCTCCTCAGTTTACTCCATCGCGCCCAGGACGAGGGCCAGGAGCGCCATGCGCATCACGACGCCGTTGAAGGCCTCCTCCCAGTAGCGCGCCCAGTGGGTGCTGTCCACGTCGGTGGGGATTTCGTCCATACGCGGGAAGGAGTGGAGGAGGATGGCATCGTGCTTGGCCTTGGTCTGGAGCAGTTCCTTGGTGATCTTGTAGTTGGCGGGTGTGCCGCCCACGTCGCCCTTGCGCTCGTCGCGGGCCTTGGTGTAGTCGGGCTGGACGACCGGCTCGACGAGGATGACGTCGGCATCGCCGATCGCCTGCTCGACGTGCTCGGCCTCCTTGAAGTTGAGGCCCATCTCGGTGATCTCGGCCTTGAACTCGTCGGTGAGCGACATGTTCGGCGGGGAGACGAAGGTTACCTCGCTGTCGAACTTGGTCAGCGCGTAGGCGAGGGAGTGCATCGTGCGCATGCGCATATCGCCGACGGCCAGCCACTTCAACCCGTCGATGTGCCCCTTCTCGCGCATAACGGTGTAGAGGTCGGTGAGGATCTGCGTGGGGTGCTCGCCCCAGCCGTCGCCGCCGTTGATGACGGGGATGGTGGCCCACTTGGCCGCCTCGGCGGGCGCACCCTGCATGAAGTGGCGCATGACGATGACATCACCGTAGTACTCCAGCATCTTGACCGTGTCCTTGATGGACTCCTGGTACCAGTCGCCCGCGCGGGTCATCTTGGCGTCGGCGAAGCCGGTAACGTGGCCGCCCAGGCGGTGCATCGCCGCCTCGTGCGCCAGCCGGGTGCGCGTGGAGGGCTGGTAGAAGGCGACGACGAGCGTCTTGTCCTTGAGCAGATCGACGTTCCGGCGGTTGCGGGCGATCGGCTCCAGCTCCTTCGCCACCTCGAAGATGCGGAAGTACTCACCGCGCTCGAAGTCCTTCAACGAGAGAATGTCACGACCCATAAAGCTACGCATTGAAACGACCTCCTTACTGTGGTTTGGATTTCAGGACAAAAAAAGAGGTGAGGGGGAGGCTTTACCTCCGGCTCACCTTCCTCATCACGTGAAACTGGAAATGACCGGGCACGAAGTAGCTGGTGGAGAAGGCAACGACCTTGTCATCATAGCTGTAGAGCTGGGCCGTCATCTTCAGCAACGCCGAGCCTCTGGGCACGCCCAACCGCCGAGCGAACTTCTCCGTTGCCTTTGCCACCGAAATCTGCGTCTTCGACGTTACCAGCAACAATGCCGGTTTGTTCAGCAGAATGTCCAGCACCGACCCGCGAAAGCCGTCGCCCAACTCCCTGGCCCGCAGGTAGGCCAAGGGAACGACATCGCGCAGGTCGGCCACCGGTTCCCCTTCCACGGAGATGACGCGCGTTACCACGAGGACATCACAACCTTCGGGGCGATCCAGACCCCTGGCCTCCGTCGGCGTGGCAGGACGCTCGACGATCTCCAAGTGGGCAACCTCGGTTTTCAATCCCATCCGGCGGGCGATGGTATCGATGCTTTCCAGCACTTCGAGGCCGGCCTCGAGCGCAGGGATGCGGGATGAGACGAAGGTTCCCACGCCGTGACGGCGCACGAGCATCCCGCGCTCAACGAAGGTGCGCATCACTTCACGCAGGGTGGCCCGTGAAACGCCCAATTGTCGCGCCAGTGATGGCTCCGGCGGGAGCTGCTCTCCTGTCTTCATCGAAGCGATGATTTTGGCCAAGGCCTCCTCCGCCTGCTGTCGGCGGGGCTTCATCCGCAGGGCGGCTCGGTTCGTCGTCACCAACCACCTCCATTGTTCATTATAGGCAAGATGTCTGACAAGTCAACCGGTCTTCGAAGGGTTTCTCGCCTCGGACGAGGCGTCGCACGTATGACAAAGCCCATCGGGCGGCGCTCACAAGCCCGCCATCGGTGGGGCCTGACCTCGCGCAGCCCAGAAAGCGGCCCGGTAATCCGCGAAGCGCCCCTGCAGGATGGCCTCCCGACTCTCCCGCACGACGGTCAACAGCGTGTGCAGGTTGTGGATCGAAAGCAGCGTCGCCCCTAAAATCTCCTTCGCCACCACCAGATGGCGAAGATAAGCCCGGCTGAAATGACGGCAGGTGTAGCAATCGCACCGTTCGTCCAGCGGCGCAGGGTCTTCGGCGAAGCGGGCATTGCGCAGGTTGAGCTTCCCCGTGCGCAGCAACGCCTGCCCGTTGCGGGCAACGCGCGTCGGCAGCACGCAGTCGAAGATATCCACGCCGCGCGCAATCCCCTCGATGAGGTCTTCCGGCGTCCCCACGCCCATCAGATAGCGGGGCTTGTGGCGCGGCAGCTTAGGCGCGGTGAAGGCAAGCGTGCGCAACATCGCCTCCTTCGTCTCGCCGACGGAGAGGCCGCCGATGGCGTAGCCGGGGAAATCGAGCGCAGTGAGGAACTCCACGCTCTGCGCCCGCAGGTCGGGGAAGATGCCGCCCTGCACGATGCCGAAGAGCGCCTGATCCTCGCGGTGATGGGCGGCCTTGCACCGCTCGGCCCAGCGATGCGTCCGCGCCAGCGCCTCTACATTGTAGGCGTAATCGTCCGGCGGGGCGCACTCATCCAGCACCATCGCGATGTCGGCCCCCAGGTTCATCTCGATCTCCATCACCCGCTCCGGGGTGAAGCGGTGGACGGAGCCGTCGATGTGCGAACGGAAGGTTACCCCGTCGTCGTCGATGGAGCGCAGCGATTCGCCCCGCTTGCCGCCCGCGAGGCTGAAGACCTGGAAGCCGCCGGAGTCGGTGAGGATCGGCCCCGACCAGCCCATAAAGCGGTGCAGCCCGCCCAGACGCGCGATGCGCTCATCACCGGGGCGCAGGTAGAGGTGATAGGTGTTGGCGAGCACGAGGGCCGCGCCGATCTCCTCCAGTTGACGCGGCGTAACCGCCTTCACCGTCGCCCGCGTCCCCACCGGCGCGAAGATCGGCGTGGGGATGACGCCGTGCGCCGTGTGGAAGCGCCCTGCCCGCGCCTCCCCCTCCTGGGCCAGAAGCTCGTAGCGGAAAAGGCTCATCGTCCCCCCGTCCAGAAGGGCGGGCGCTCCATCCGCCAGAGCGCATAGAGCGCAGCGGCGAAGACCGCGCTCCCGATGATGTACCCTTCCGCCACCGTGGCCTGCGTGATGAAGAGGGCCAACATCCCGAAGACGAAACCGACGATGTAGAGGATGAGCACCGCCTCCCGACGGCTGAACCCGGCGTAGGTCAGCCGGTGCGAGGTGTGATCCTTGCCCGGCGTCGTGAGCGGATTCAGCCCCCGCCGCAGACGGGAGATCGTCACCAATGTCGTGTCGAAGATGGGAACGCCGAGCACCAGCGGGGGGATCATCCAGGTTACGAAGGGGACGTTCTGCGGGAAGCGCAGCTTGATGCCCAGTGCCGCCATCACGAAGCCGAGGAAGAGGCTCCCCGAATCACCCATGAAGATCGTGGCCGGGTTCCAGTTGTAGATGAGGAAGCCGATGCAGGCCGCCATCACCGCCACGGAGAGCGCGCCGACGAGGTATTGCCCGGTAAAGCTGCACATCAGCGCGAAGTAGGCCGCCGCGATCGCCGCGATGCCGCCCGAAAGGCCGTCCATATTGTCCAGCAGGTTGAAGGCGTTGGTGATGCCGACCACCCAGACGAGCGTCAGCGCCACGTTCAGCCACAACGGGCCGAAGCTGGAGATGCGCACGTCGGTCAGGATGAGGAGGATCGCCGCGCCGATCTGCCCGATGAGCTTGACCAGCGGCGGCAGCGAGAAGCGGTCATCCCACAGTCCCATCAGCGAGATGATGGCGGCCCCGACGAGGATGCTGCCCAACTGCGTCAGGTTGTACTGCTCGCCCAGGAAGAGGATGGCGATCAGCGTGCTGAGGAAGATGGCCACGCCCCCCAGGCGCGGCGTGGGGACGGTATGCACCTTTCGCGTCGGATCGGGGCGATCGACGGCGTCGAGCCGCAATCCCAGCTTGCGGGCCAGCGGCGTCCCCACCACCGCCAGGAAGAGCACCCCGGCAAAGACGACGAGATAGGTAGCCATCGCCCCTCTCAGTTTTGCGAGCCCGCCTCGATTGCCTTCAGCAACTCCTCGACCATGTTGCGCTTCGCCTCATCGCCGGGCGGCACGAGACTCATCGCCATCTGCGCCGCCTGTCGCGCATCCTGCAGATCGCCCTGGTAGTAGTAGGCCACGCCCAGCATACGGTAAATGTCCCAAAGCTCCGCCGCGTTGGGGCAATACTCGACCGTTTCGCTCAACTCCGTGGCTGCCTCCGCCCACGCATTCTGCTGGATGAGGAGCGAGCCGAGGACATAGCGGACGTTGCACAGTTTCGGCTTGATCTCCAGCGCCCGTTGGTAAGCCTCAATCGCACCGGCCGTATCCTTCTCGATGTTCAGCCGCACATCGCCGATGATCATCCACGTCGTCTCGAAGGCCGGATCGAGTTCCAGCGAGCGGCTGATCGCCTCCCGAAAGCCGACGAGGTCGTGCTCGTCGAAGGCGCGGAGAATGGCCAGTTCGTTCCAGAGGATGACGTTGTGCGGACTGAGCATCAGCGCGACGCGGTACTCCTCCTCCGCCTTGGCGAGCAGCGTCTCGCGCTGCTGTGCATCGCCGACGGCCGCCGCCCAGGTACGGTAGAAGCGGGCCAGGTTGGCGCTGTGGTCGGTGTTCAGCGGATTCAATTCGCGGGCCTTGGTCAGCACCTCCAGGGTCAGTTGGAAGCGCTCGTCCCGCGTCTGCCCGTAGCCCTGGTCGTCCTGCCACATCTGCGCGATCTCCAGATCGTCCTTGCCGAGGAAGAGGTAGTAGTAATCCTCGCGCGGGGCCAACTCGATGGCCTTCTTGTAATGCTGCTCTCCCACGAGTTTCTGATTGAGATCGCGGGCATTGGCAAAGGTGGAGCCCTGCTTGAAGATGATGTCCGCGCGGATGAGATCGTAGCTCCAGGGATGGATGATGGCGAAGCCCGCGAGGAAGAGGACGAGGAAAAGCCCCCAGCTCAGCGCCGCACCCCAATCCCCCGCCGGACGCCGCACCTCCATCAGGAGCACGGCCCCCATCGCGAAGAGCGAGAGGAAGAGCAAGGCGTAGTAGCGCCCAAGGACACCGGCCAGCCGCACCGCCAGATCGACCATATCCTCGGCGGTTCGGACGGCGAGGCCGGGCAGGGCGGCGTGCAGCGAAGCCAGCCAGAAGGTGAAGAAGAACCACCCGAAGAAGGAGACGGCTGCGAAGAGCGCCACCGCCAGCGCCTTGCGCTCGGCGTTCTTCCTGCCGAAAAGCCCCTCGCGGTCGTATTCCGCCAGGCCGACCAGGGCCAGCATCACCCAGGTGAAGAGGAAGATCATCAGCGCTCCGTAAGAGGTCTTGTGCTGATTGTAGAGCTGGGTCAGCGAGTTCCAGATGATCGCACCGGCCTGCTGCTCCCGCCCCGGATTGGTGATGAAATCGAAGCTCAGCGTCCCCATCAGGAAGGTGGCAAAGAGCGCCAGGGCGAGCACTGCGCCCCACCAACGGCGATCCTCACGGGCCTCCCGCGCCCGTCGAGCGGCCTGTTGCTCCGCGGCCCGCCTTGCCCGCCGTCGTCCCTTCTTGCCGCGGCTGCTGCGGGCAGTCGCCGCCGGGCGCGCCGCCGTCGCCGGGACCTCTTGCCGTCCCTCCTCGGCCACCCAGAGCATCCCCAGCACGACGAGCAGCCCCGTCAAAGCCCAGAAGGTCGTGCGCGTCGCCGCAATGGCGATGCCGAAGTTGATCTCCACGAAATGCGCCATCACCGCGGCGACGATGCCGACGATGAGAAGCGCGTGCGGATGCATCTGCACGCCTTCTTCCGTCGCCCCCCGCGTCATCAGCCGGAAGGCCACAACGGTGAGGAAGAGGACGATCCCGGCGATGAAGCCCAGCGGAATAGCGACGGCGAAGAAGTACAGGCGGCCCAGCTTGGCAAAGAGGGCGAAAAAGACCAGCGAGAAGAAGGTAATGCCGCCCACGTAGAGCCGGAAATGCCATTTCGCCTCCATCAGCCCAAGCCAGCGGAAGCCCCAGTAGAACACACTCCCGAAGAGGAAGAGGTAAGCCGCCAGCCCGAGCAGGCCGGTGATGACGACCGAATCCAGCGTCTCGTTGTGCGAGCGGTCGGGGGAAGCGGTGCGCGATTCGTAGTGCCCAAGCTCCGGCGGGTAGAAGCGGTTGTAGGCGACGTACATCGACTCCGGCCCGTAGCCGACCAGCGGGCGGATGGCGTTGAAGCGATCCGGCGTCCCGTCGGGGAAGAGGATCGGATCGTGCGGCTTGATCAACTCCAGCGCCCCCTCCCAGATGAGCGTGCGCACCTTGCCCGTCCCGCGCTCCCAGTCGAACATATCGGTCATCCGCTTCATCGCGGGATAGTGCTCGCGCACGTAGCCCTGCAGCGGTCCGGGCAGGTTGATCGCCAGCAGCAGGCCCGCCCCGACCAGGCCGATGGTGATCCACCCCAGCCAGAGCCACCGCCAGCCCTTCCGCTCGACGACGAAGTAGAGCCAGAGCGCCCCGAAGGCCAGCAGCCCCAGCCCGCCGCCGACCATCATCCCCGCCTTGCCGCGGAAGGCGATGTAGCCCAGGCCGCCCATCGCCGCAGCCAGCACCAGCGAGCCGACGCCCATCCCCAGGCCGCGCAGCAGCCCCTCCGTCCAGGCGACGGGGCGATCCTCCTCGCTGCGGGCCTGACGCAGCAGCCCGATGAGCAGCAGATAGGGGAAGAGGAAACCACCCACGGCCAGACCGAGCCACGGGCCGCGGCTGCGGGAGTACCAGATCGTCAGCAACTGCACCGCCAGGATGAAGATGTAGGCCGAGGCGCGGAGGATGTCGCTGATGCGCGTCTCCTCGCGCGTCATAATGTCGCGGAAGCTCTCGACCAATCGAGCGGCGGTGAGCGGCACGATCATAATCAGGTAGGCGGCGACGAAGATCGCGTTGCCCATATTGGAAGCCACACGCGATTGCACATCGCCCGCCCAGGGGAGCGGGTCTAGGCCGTTGTGCTGCACGATGCCGTAGAGCGCCACCGGCAGGCTGTTGATGATGAGCACGGTCAGCAGACGGCTCAACTGCTCGCGCGTGCGCAGCGTCGTCAGCAGAGCGAAGAAGATGACCAGATAGCCGAAGAGCGTGTACGTCCCCTGGAGCCGCTGATAGGAGCCTACGATGCTCGTGTAGGGCACGAGGGAGAAAGCGGAACTCACGAGATAGACGACCATCATCACGAGGGCGGCGGCCACCAGCGGCGTGCGCCACGTGAAGCGCATCGCCGATTCGCGGTGCATCTTCACTTCGACGAAGCGCACCAGCCAGACGACGGCCATGATCGTCGCCAGCGAGCGCAGCGTCGTCAGCTTGTCCGGCTCGAAGACGCGGCTGGAATAGACGTTGAAAAAGACCGGCGTGATCGTAACCCCCAGCAACCAGCCCGCTTCCAGCAGGCGGTCGCTCCACTGTGCCAGCTTAGATGAGTTCATCGAGATGCTCCTTGAACCACGGAATCGTGCGACGCAGCCCCTCCTCCA
>JALXBP010000050.1 GCA_026991395.1 Anaerolineae bacterium
CCTGGAGCCAGTCGGGCACCTCCTCGGCGGCGACGGGGGCCTCGCCCTTCGCCGCGGGTGCTTCCGCCTCCGCCGCGGGTTGCAACTCCTGGAGCCAGTCGGGCACCTCCTCGGCAGCGACGGGAGCTTCACCTTCCGCCGCGGGCGCTTCCGCTTCCGCCGCGGGCTGCAACTCCTGGAGCCAGTCGGGCACTTCCTCGGCGGCGACGGGGGCCTCGCCCTCCGCCGCGGGTGCTTCCGCTTCCGCCGCGGGCTGCAACTCCTGGAGCCAGTCGGGCGGCGGCGTGGGAGCCTGCTCCGCCTGGAGGGTCTCCTCTTCGAGATCGCTCAGCGTGGCGCTTTCGAGCCACGAGTCCAATTCCGCCTCGCCGCCTTCGGCGGGTGTCTCCTGGAGCCATTCCGGCGTCTCCTCTTCCAGCGCGCCCAGTTCCTTGAGCCAGTCGGGAATCTGGAGCTGGGATTCCAGGTCGGCAGTAACGTTGACCAGCTTCATCTCCGTCTGGCTCATTTCAGGGGGTGCTTCGGAAACGCCGATGGTTACCGATGAGGCTTCCAACTGCTTGTACCACGCCGCCTCGCGATCGACGTCGAGCTTTTGCGGCTCGTAGGTCAATCGCTCGATCTCGACCTCCTCCACCGGAAGCGGTGCATCTTCGCCGAAGAGGGCTTCGGCCATCTGCCCCTCGGGGTCCATTTCCTTGGCGCGCTTGAGGTAACGGCGGGCCTCGTCCTGCGCGGCCTTCGTCCACAGGTAACCGAGCAGGAGATTAGCCTTGAGGCAGTACGGGTAGGTGCTGAGGATTCTCTGGCAGGTATCGGAGGCTTGAACGGTCTGTCCGCCGCGCCAGTGGGCTTCGGCCAGCAGGAGCTGGAGATCGACGCGCTGCGGCTCCTCGGCCAGCAGCTTTTCCAGCTCGATGATGGCGCGGTTGTAGAGCTTGCCGCGCACGTAGAGCCGCGATAGCGCTGCGCGGCTGAGCGGAAGCCGTTCCGGTTCCGGCTGGCCGAGTTCTGCGTGCAGCCGGCGCACCTCGTCGGCGATAGCCTCGTTACTCGGCTCCAATTCGAGGGCACGGCTGAGATTCCACAGGGCGGCGGGGAGGTTGTTCATCCGCTCGTGCGCCTCGCCGAGGCCGATGCGGGCAAAGAGATGCTCCGGATCGGCGGCAAGGGCACGGCGGAACATATCGGCGGCCAGTTCCGGCTGCTCCACTTCCAGCATCAGTTTGCCCATCAGATAGTAAGCCTGGATCAGGCGGGGATAGTGCTGGAGGAGATAGCGCAAGTGGGCGAGGGCTTCGATGTAGCGGGCCTCGTCGATCATGCCCTCGATCTCGTCCAAGTATGCGTGTAGCGTGATTTTCACCACGGGAAGCCTCCTTACTCGCTGAGGACGGCCCGGACACTTAGCGCCCCGAACCGATCTCTCCCTTTTCGCGTGCTCGTGTGCGATATTTGGCCAGAACGCGATGCAACGCCGTCTCCAGATCGATGTAACTGCTTGCGGCCAGCAGGAGGAGGGCAAAGAAGAGGTCGCCGATCTCCTCCTGCCACGCCTCGTCGGCCTGGAAAGGGCGGTGGCCGTAAGCCGTCGCCTTCAGGTGAACCTTGCACAGTTCGCCCAGTTCCGATGTCAGGTCGAGCAGGCGGGTCCCCGGCTCCAGTTCGATCCCCTGTTCGGCGGCGAAGGCGGCGACTCGGCGTTGCCACTCCTGCAGTTCCATCGCGTTCCCTCCGACTTTGCCCAATTATGCGCTTGTTTGGAGGAAAAGTCAAAAGGGTGTCGGCTGCCGCGTCTCGGCTTTGACGCCGCACCGTTCGCGGGTAGAATGTGGCCATAAGCGGATGATCGCGGAGCCTCGCGGGCTGTACGCCGCGAGGTTTTTTTCTGTCGAAAAGGAGCAGTGGTGTGAAGAAAGAAACAAAGCACGAAACCCCGTTGCGTCGGGTGCGGATCATCGGCATCTTTGCCCACGTGGACGCGGGCAAGACGACGACCTCGGAGGCGATCCTCTACCAGACGGGACGCATCCACCGCACCGGCAGCATCGACGACGGGACGACGCAACTCGACTTCCTCCAGCAGGAACGCGAGCGCGGCATCACGATTATGGCGGCGGCGACCGCCTGCCACTGGAAGGGGACGCGCATCAACATCATCGACACGCCGGGACACATCGATTTCACCGCCGAGGTGGTGCGCTCCATCCGCGTCATCGACGGGGCGGTGATGATCGTCTGCGGCGTGAGCGGCGTCGAGCCGCAGACGGAGGCGGTCTGGCGGCACGCCGACAAGGAGAAGCTGGCGCGGCTGCTCTTCGTCAACAAACTCGACCGCACGGGCGCGGACTTCCACCGCACCCTGGCCGATATTCGCGAGCGGCTGACGCCGAACGCGACGCCCATCCAGTTGCCCATCGGGCGCGAGGGCGATTTCCGTGGCGTCGTCGATCTGCTGGAGGAACGCGCCTGGCTCTGGGACGAGGAGGGCGAGGGGCACGAGGCCCCCATCCCGGCGGAGATGGCGGAGGAGGTGGCGAAGGCGCGCGAGGTGCTCCTGGATACCATCAGCGAGACGGACAACGACCTGCTCGAACGCCGTCTGGAGGGGGAGCCGATCTCGACGGCGGAGTACAAGGCGGCGCTGCGGCGGGCCTCGCTGGAGGGCTTGCTCGTCCCCGTCCTCTGCGGCGCGGCCCGCAATCAGATCGGCGTTACGCCGCTCCTCGACGCTATCCTCGACTACCTGCCCGCGCCGGTGGATATGCCGCCGGTGCTCGGCCACCATCCCGATGACGAGGACGAAATCCTGGAGCGCCCCGACAGCTTCGACGCGCCCTTCTGCGCCACCGCCTTCAAGATCGTCACCGACCCGCACGTCGGCCATCTGACCTGGGTGCGCGTCTTCTCCGGCGTCGCCCGCGTCGGCGAGCCGATCTACAATCCGCGCACCGGGCAGAGCGAGCGCGTCGGGCGCATCTACCGCATGCACGCCGACCGCCGCGAGCAGGTGGACGAGATGGCCGCCAGCGATGTCGTCGCCCTGGTGGGGATGAAGTCGGCGGCGACCGGCGATACGCTCTGCGATCCTGACGCGCCCATCGTCCTGGAGAAGTTCAACTTCCCCGAACCGGTCATCGCCGTCGCGCTGCGCCCCGCCTCGAACAAGGAGCGGGAGAAGCTGCACAACGCCGTCGCCCGCCTCTGCGACGAGGACCCGACCCTCATCCAGCGCACCGATCCGGAGACGGGCGAACTGACGCTGGCGGGGATGGGCGAGTTGCACCTGGAGGTTACCATCGATCGCCTGCGCACCGAGTTCGGACTGCGCCCCCTCGTCAGCCCGCCGCAGGTCTCCTACCGCGAGACGGTGCGCAAGCCTGCGACGGTCACGACGACCTACAAGAAGCAGAGCGGCGGCCACGGCCACTTCGCCGAGGTCATCCTGCGCATCGAGCCGAACGACGAGGAGGGGATCACCTTCGTCAACGAGGCCCCGCCCGCCGACCTGCCGCGCGATTTCATCCGCCCGACGGAACTGGGCGTCCGGCGGGCGCTGGAGCAGGGCGTCATCGCCGGTTTCAGCGTAACCGATGTCAAGGTTACGCTGCTGGGCGGGCGCTACCACGAGGTCGATTCCGCCTCGATGGACTTCGAGATCGCTGGGGCGATGGCGGCCCGCGAGGCGGTGCGCAAGGCTGCCCCCGCGCTCTTAGAGCCGCTGATGCGTCTCGATGTCAACGTGAGCGAGGAGCACTTGGGCGCGGTCGTCGGCGACATCAACCGGCGGCGCGGGCAGGTGCAGGCGATCCGCGTGCGCGGCAACTACCGCAACATCGATGCGGAAGTCCCCTTGAGCGAGGTGCGCGGCTACGCCACCGACCTGCGCAGCATGACGCAGGGACGCGGCACCTTCACGCTGGAATTCCGGCGCTACGTCCTCGTGCCGGAGCCGATCGCGGCGGAGGTCATCAAGGAGCGCCGCGCGGCGGGCAAGGTCCCCATCCGCTGAGGGAGAGGCGATGCGGGCGATCACCTTCGACTTCTGGAATACGCTCTATCGCTACGAGAAGTCGGATCGGGAGCAGCGCGCCGCGATGCTGCGCGAAGTCCTGCGGCGCGCCGGGTACGATCGCCCGCCGGAGCGCCTCCTGGCGGCCAATGATGCCGCCTGGCAGGCCTGGGCCATCATCTGGGCGCAGGAGCACCGCACGGAGGATGCCCGCTTCTGGCTGGAGCACTTCCTCCACGCCGCCGAGGCGACCCTGCCTCCGGCGCTCTTCGAGGAGGCGGTCGAGCGGCTGGAGGCGGTGGTGATGGCTCCCTACGTCCGTCCGGTGGAAGGGGCGGTGGCGCTGGTGAAGGGACTGGCCCGCCATCACGCGCTCGGCCTCATCTCCGATACGGCGCTGACGCCCGGCTCCCTCATCCGTGCCCGGCTGGAACGCGACGGCCTCCTGACCTGCTTCCGTCAGCTCAGCTTCTCGGACGAGGTCGGGCGGAGCAAACCCCATCCCCGCATCTTCCGCGTAACGCTGGAGGCGCTCGGCGCGACGGCGGCGGAAGCCGTCCACGTCGGCGACATCCGCCGCACCGACATCGCCGGGGCGCACGGCGTGGGGATGCGGGCCATCCGCTTCGCCGGGGTCTTCGACGACCGCGATGCACGCTGGCCGGAGGGCGACGCCGTCGCCTCCAGCTACGCCGAACTGGCCGACATCCTGCGAGGGTGGGGCTTCCGCGTTTGACAGTTTTCCGCGCCCTGCCTACAATGGGGCAAATTTCTCGGAGGAGCGCGGGATGACCGTACCGAACTTTCAGGAAATCCTCTGGCCTCTGCTGCAACTTGCCGGAGACGGCGAGGAGCATTCTCTGCGAGAAGCGACCAAGGCGATGGCCGATCACTTCGCTATGACCGAGGAAGAGCGTCAGCAACTCCTGCCCAGCGGAAGGCAAACTGTGATCTCCAGCCGCGTGGGGTGGGCCAAGACTTACTTGGTCAAGGCAGGCTTGCTGGAGGCTACGCGGCGCGGGTATTTCCGCATCACCCCGCGAGGACGGGAGGTGCTCCGTAACCCGCCGGAAGTGCTCGATGTCGCTTTCCTCAAACGTTACCCGGAATTTGCAGCTTTTCACCGAGGAAACAAGCACCAGAAGCCATCGAAACGAGCACCCTCTGCCCCACTCGATGACGAGACGCAGCAAACGCCGGATGAGATCATCGAGACGGCCTACCGACAGATTCGGGAGCAATTGGCCGCCGAACTGCTGGAGAGCATCCGGAGCAGTTCCCCCGCTTTCTTCGAGCAACTGGTCGTTGATCTGCTGGTCGAGATGGGCTACGGCGGTTCCCGCGAGGATGCGGGGCGGGCCATCGGTCGGCAGGGAGACGAGGGGATTGACGGCGTGATCAACGAGGATCGTCTCGGCCTGGACGTCATCTACATTCAGGCCAAGCGGTGGGAAAATACCGTCAGCCGCCCGGAGATTCAGAAATTTGCCGGGGCCTTGCAGGGCAAGCGGGCCAAGAAGGGGATCTTCATCACCACATCCACCTTCAGCCAGGGCGCACGGGATTACGCCAACAGGATCGACAGCAGGATCATCCTCATCGACGGGCAGAAGCTGGCTCAGTTGATGATCGAGTACAACGTGGGCGTAACGCCGATCGCCGTCTACGAACTGAAGCGCATCGATCGCGACTACTTCGATGAGGCTTAGAGCAGTGCCAGCGCCTCCTCCAGCGAGGGGAGGCCGGCCTGCGCCCCCGTGCCGCCGCGACGCAGCTTCAGCGCGGCGACCGCCGCACCCAGCCTCGCCGCCTGCCCGCCGGGGAAGCGGAAGAGCATCCCGGTGAACATCCCCGCCGCGAAGGCATCCCCCGCGCCGGTCGTATCGCGCACGTCCTCCACCGGGAAGGCCGGCACTTCCCGGAAGCGTCCCCGCTTCCCGACCAGCACGCCCTCCGCGCCCAAGGTTATGGCGACGCTGCCCGGCACCCGTCCCATCAGCCACTCCATCGCCAGGCGCGGATCGTCGAAGCCGGTGAGCGCCGCCGCCTCCACGCGGTTGACGATGAGCAGATCGGCGCGGGCGGCGATGCGGAGCACCGCCTCCGGCCCCTCCGGCCAGCGGACATCGCCCGGTACGTAGCCGACGAGCACGCCCCTTCGCCGCCGCGCCTCCGCGATGGCGGCCAGCGCTACCTCCGTGCGGGAGGCGGCCAGCAGCAGTCCGTCTATCCCCTGGAGCGCCTGATGGGGCAGTTCATCGGGCGAACGGAGGAGTTGCGCTCCCGGCAGGGCGATGATGCGCCGCTCCCCCGACGGGGCGACGGCGACCAGGCAGCGGTAGCTCCGCTCGTCGGGGCGAAGGAGGCAGGCATCGGTGCGGACGCCCGCCTCCTCCAGTCTCGCCAGCAGGAAACGCCCCGCCTCGTCCTCGCCGACCGCGCCCAGCAGGCGCACCTCGTGGCCGAGTCGCGCCAGGGCGACGGCGAGGTTGCCGCCGTTGCCGCCCGGCATCTCCTCCACCGAGGTAGCGACGACGTTGCCGTCGGGCGGCGGGAAGAAGTCCACCCGCGCGACGATGTCGAGCGCCGGGCCGCCCAGCACCGCGAGGCGCTTGTCCGCCATCGTCCTACTCGACCCCCTCGCCGTTGTAGCCGCGTCCGATGCCCCGGTAGCGGAAGCCGAGCGAGCGGACGTAGGCCGGGTCGTAGATGTTGCGCCCGTCCACCAGGTTGGGCTGCCGCATCAGCGTCTTGATGCGCTTCAGGTCGAGGTTCTTGAACTCGTTCCACTCGGTCACGAGGAGGAGGACATCGGCATCCTTCGCCACGTCGTACACATCCTTCGCCAGGCCGATCTCCGGCAGGATGCGGGCGGCGTTCTCCATCGCCTCCGGGTCGTAGGCGCAGACCTCGGCCCCTTCCTGGAGGAGGTGGCGGGCAATGTCGATGGAGGGGGCGTCACGCATATCGTCCGTGTTCGGCTTGAAGGCCAGGCCGAGCATCCCCACGCGCTTGCCCTTCAGATCGCCGACCAGCGCCTTCGCTTTGTGGACGATGGCCTTGCGCTGCTGCGCGTTGACATCCATCGTCGCGTTGAGGATGCGCGGCGGGCGACCGGCGGCCTCGGCCATATAGGCCAGCGCCTTCACATCCTTGGGGAAGCAGGAGCCGCCCCAGCCGATACCGGCGTTGAGGAAGTGGTGGCCGATGCGCTTGTCCAGCCCCATCCCGTAGGCGACCTCCATCACATCCGCGCCCAGCGCCTCGCAGATGGAGGCCACCTCGTTGATGAAGGAGATCTTCGTCGCCAGGAAGGCGTTGGAGGCGTACTTGATCATCTCCGCCGTGCGCAGGTCGGTGATCATAATCGTCGTGCGCAACGGCAGGTGGATTTGGGCGACCTTCTCGGCGGCCTCGCGGTCGGTCGAGCCGAGGACGACGCGGTCGGGGTTCATGAAGTCGCGGATGGCGGAGCCTTCGCGGAGGAACTCCGGGCAGGAGACGACGGAGAAGTCGGGGACGTCGGGACGGCGGCGGCGGATGATCTCCGCCACCCAGTCGCCGGTGCCCACGGGGACGGTGGACTTGTTGACGATGATCAGCGGATGATCCATCACATCCGCGATCGATTCGGCGGCCATGCGCACGTAGCGCAGATCGGCCTGTCCGTCCACGGCGGAGGGGGTGCCGACGGCGATGAAGACGAACTCGGCCTCCTTCAGTGCCTCCTCATAGGAGGTGGTGAAGTGGAGCCGTCCGGCCTTCACGTTGCGCTCGACCAGTTCCTCCAGCCCCGGCTCGTAGATGGGCATGATCCCCTTCTTCAGGTTGGCGATGCGCTGTTCGTCGATGTCCAGACAGACGACGTTGTTCCCCAGGTCGGCGAAACAGGTGCCGCTGACCAGCCCCACGTAGCCCACACCGATCATCGTGATGTTCTTCATCGGAAATCCAGCTCCTTTCTTTGAGGGTTAGCGGCTGGATGATACCATGCCCCCCCTCCTTGCAAAGAGACGAAGATCATCTCCTGAGGTGCAGAACCTCATCAGAGCAGGGACGGGACGCCGTGCGGCGTCCCGTCCCGCAGGGATGCGGCTCAGTCCACCTGTGGAAGCGACCGGAGCGCCTCGTGGATGGCCTCGGAGGGATGCTCGTAATTACGTAGCTTGCCGTGGAGGTAGTCGTCGTAAGCGCCCAGGTCGAGGAAGCCGTGGCCGCTGAAGTTGAAGAGGATGATCCGCTCCTCGCCCTTCTCCTTCGCCTCCAGCGCCTCGTCGATCGCCGCCTTGACGGCGTGGGCCGTCTCCGGCGCGGGGATGATCCCCTCGGTGCGGGTGAAGAGCAGCGCCGCCTCGAAGACGGGAAGCTGCGGGTAGGCGCGGGCCTCGATCAGGCCGAGTTCGTGGGCCAACGAGACGAGCGGGGCCATTCCGTGATAGCGCAGGCCGCCCGCGTGGATGCCTGCGGGGACGAAGGTGTGCCCCAGCGTGTGCATCTTGACCAGCGGCGTCAGATGGGCGGTGTCGCCGTAGTCGTAGGCGTACACTCCCTTGGTGAGGGAGGGGGAGGCCGCCGGTTCGACGGCGACGAAGCGGGTCGTCTTGCCGTGGCGCAGGTTTTCCCCCAGGAAGGGGAAGACGATGCCGCCGAAGTTGCTCCCGCCGCCCGTGCAGGCGATGACGACGTCGGGGTACTCGCCCGCCTCGTCCATCTGCTGCAGCGCCTCCTCTCCGATGACGCTCTGGTGGATCATCACGTGGTTGAGCACGCTGCCGAGCGAGTACTTCGTCTTCGGGTCCTTGAGCGCCAGTTCGACCGCCTCGCTGATCGCGATCCCCAGAGTGCCCGGCGTGTCGGGGTCCTGGGCGAGGATGGCGCGTCCGGCCTCCGTCTCCTCGCTGGGACTGGGGATGCAGCGCGCGCCGAAGGATTCCATCAGCACGCGGCGATAGGGCTTCTGGTAGTAGCTCACCTTCACCATGAAGACCTGCACGTCGATGCCGAGGAAGGCCCCGGCCATCGAAAGGGCGCTGCCCCACTGCCCGGCCCCCGTCTCCGTCGTCAGGCGGGTGATCCCCTCCTGACGGTTGTAGTAGGCTTGGGGAACGGCGGTATTCGGCTTGTGGCTGCCGACGGGGCTGGCCCCCTCGTACTTGTAGTAGATGTGCGCCGGTGTGCCCAAGGCCTTTTCCAGACGGCGGGCGCGGCGCAAGGGGGTGGGCCGCCAGAGCGCGTAGATTTCGCGCACCTCCTCGGGGATGGGGATGTAGCGCTCCGTGCTCACCTCCTGCTCGATGCAGGCCATCGGGAAGAGCGCGGCCAGGTCCTGCGGTCCCAGCGGCTCCTTGGTGAGCGGGTGCAGCGCCGGGGGCGGGGCTTGCGGCAGATCGGCCATGATGTTGTACCAACGATCGGGCAGATAACGTTTCTCGGACATCGTTCTCCTCCTTTGCTCGTGATTCGTCTCGACCGGCCCGGACCGGTCGTCGTCCGTGGATTAGCCGCGCAGAAGCTGGAAGGGTCGATCTTCCTCCAGCGCGCGGCGCAGCGCGTAGCCGGGCAGGCCCATCGCCTCGTAGACCAGGGCCATCGTGGCCTCGCCCTCCTTGCGCATCCGGCGCGTCCCCTCGATGAGGATCTCCTCCACAAGGCCGGGGCGGGATTCGTAGTAGGCGCGGCGCTCGCGGATCGGCTCCAGGAAGGCGTTGATGGCGCGGGCGAGCTTGCGCTTCACCTCCACATCGCCGACCTTCCCCTTGCGGTAGCGCTCCTTCAGGTCGTTGACCTCGTCCACGTCGGGGTTGAAGGCATCGTGGTAGATGAAGACGGGGTTGCCCTCCACGCGACCGGGGATGTCGGCGCGGATGCGGTTGGGATCGGTGTACATCCGCATCACCTTCTTTTCGACCGTCTTCGCGTCATCGGAGAGGAAGATGGCGTTGTTGAGCGACTTGCTCATCTTCGCCTGGCCGTCGATGCCGACGAGGGTTACATCGCCGATCATCGCCTCCGGGATGGGGAAGACCTCGCCGTAGAGGCGGTTGAAGCGGCGTGCCATCTCGCGCGTGATCTCGACGTGGGCCAGGTTGTCCTTCCCCACGGGGACGAGGTGCGCGCGCGGCAGGAGGATATCCGCCGCCTGGAGGACGGGGTAGCCGATCAGCCCGAAGGGGATGGCGTCCTCGTCGATATGTGCCGCCCTCGCCATATCCTTGATGCTCGGCAGACGGGTGAGGCGCGGCAGCGTTACCATCATCTCCAGGATGAGGTTCAGTTCGTACTCGGTGGGGACGGCGGACTGGAGGAAGATAGTGCTCTTCTCCGGGTCGATGCCGACGGCGAGGTAGTCGAGGACGACATCGTAGATGTTGCGCGCCAGTTGGGTGATCTCCGCCCGCGTCGGCTTGGTCGTCAGCGTGTGCAGGTCGGCGACGATGAAGAAGCAGTCGTATTGGTCCTGCAGGGCCAGACGGTTCTTGAGACTGCCGACGTAGTGCCCCAGATGGAGCTTGCCGGTGGGCCTGTCGCCCGTGAGAATGCGCTTCCTGGACTGCGTTTCGCTCATTTTCAACCTCCTTGCGTGGCAGAATCTCGTTTCGAAAACAAAAGCGCCCGTCCCCGTAGGGACGAGCGCTCGACGCCCGTGGTGCCACCCTGCTTAGGCGGCTTCCCCCAACGAAAAAACGCGTCGGTGATGGCGCGTCGCCGAGGAAAAGCCAGCCTCACTCCTTGCGGGCGCGGCCTTGCGGCGACGCCCTCCGCCCTGATAACGGTGGCGGCTCCGTCCCGGTCTACTCCCCCGCGAGGGGTTTCGGCGGGCGGCTCCCAAGCCCATTCACCGCCTGCGCTGATGCCGGATTTCCACCCTCACCGGCTCTCTGGAATCCCGCTTTGGCAGCTACTCTTCCTGTTCCCAGCCTTTGACGCTCAAACTGTACCACAGAGCCACCGCTTTGTCAAGCGCCGCAGGCCCCAAGCTCCGCCGCGCACTCTAACCGGCATCGAGCGCCGCGGTCGTGCGTCAGGACATTTCTCTCTGTCGAGCGAAAGGATAACGCAAGGTGATTTACGCCCGCTGTAGCAGCTCAGATGTGAAGAGGGAGGACTGGGTGAATGGGGAGTGGAGACTTGTTGCTCACGCGAGGAATCCGGAAGAAGGTCCCAAGGGAGCAAGGCGATCGATAGACAACTTGCGAAACCTGTGGATGTTGTCTCGCCGTTTTCGCTCCCTTCATTGTCGGGTAGAGAGACGGCCAACGTGTGTTTCACCGGCGGGGCGATGCAAACCTTGACGTGGCTTTGCCCGTAACCATTCTGCCAAAATCGTGCCGCTTACCCTCCGGGGCGTAGCCCCAGTCGGCTGAAGCTGGGGTTGGGCGGCTGGTGAATGAAGCACCATGATGATTTAGTCACCGCGGCAACCCGGTTCCAGCCAGAAAACGCCGCACAAGCTGCTTGACCAAAAGCCAACTCGACAGCCCTAAAATACGCCGATAGCGCAGCGTCATTTGCCCCTTCAAAATCGCTTCCCTGATGTGTCCTTTACGCGCAAAGATCAAAGCGCGAGCTAATTCAATGCGCCACATCAAATCATGATAATGGCCGTAAGCGCTGATCTTGTCATCCGCTTCGTCAAGTAGAAGAAGTGCTTCATCAAATCGCTTTTGGCGCATCAACAATTCAGCATACTTAAGTTTTGTGCGAGCCTCCTGCCTGTCATATTGACCACGATATTGATCCAAAATAGCCAGACTACGCTGAAAAATCTCGGACGCTTCCGCGAAACGCCTCTGAAGGCCAACAACTTCACCTAAATCGGCCAGCGTACCGGCGATTAAAATATCGCTGTCTGTCGCCCGCTTGTGCAAGGCCAACACTTCACGCAGCAATTTTTCAGTACCGGGTAGATCGCCTTCGTCCCGTGTTAACCAGGCCATTACTTGTAGCGGGTTGCCCCGCCAAGGATCGTTAGGTTTGACCTGTTGTAAAACATCTGTCAAGATTGCCTTCGCTTTGGGGCGGTTATCTAAAGCTCGGTAGCACAAGGAAGTCATAAAGATGCTCTTGAGAGCACCGAAGCTGTCTCCGCTTTTTTGATAATTTGCAGCCGATTCTTCAAACGCCGCAATTGCCTCCTTATGAAACCCTTGTCGGTGCAAATTATGCCCCCGTGCCCCCAGCAAGTGTCCCAATTCGGCCGCGTCGTCTAAACGACGAGCGGCCTCAATAGACGCTTCATCAAGCGATTGTATGATAGGAATCCCCCAAGCGCTGTCACCCGCCAGCAACCCGGTAAACAGTTCGCGCAGCCGAATAATCCCGGTCCAATCTTTGTCGTCTCGAAGTATATCCAGAGCGTGTCGCAACCGTTCCCATTCCGTATTGGGAATAGCACCTGGTCCTTCACTACTTCGGGCTGCTTTTTCAGATAATGATTGCAAGGCGTCCCAATCAATTTCCGCTGTCATCAGAACATCTTCGCCCGTTTCTGCAAAAATTCAGAGAGGCTGGGGAAAATAGCATAATTGCCTTTCTGTGGGTCGCTATTCATAATCAAGAACCGCTCGTGTAACAGGGTCAGCGCTTTGTTCAGCTCAGTCTCTTGGCCCTTTCCTTTGGCCCATTCGGTTAACTGTCTAGCGGTAATCTTCCGGGCACTGTATTGCGCCTGTTTGAGCCACATAAGTAATTCCCGCGCCAATAAGCCGGTTTGCCCCAGCGTTTTTAGTTCTTGCCAACGCGCATCATAAAGGAAATCTAGTAACTCTGCGCCAAACAGAGTGGGCAATTGGCGTATCTGTTCCCAAGAAGAACGGGCTATATCGCTGACCAGAAGCTGTATCAACAAGGGAACGCCACCGCTCTTTTCGACCAGCCAAGCAATCTTTTTCTTGTCAAGAATATCGTTTTTCAGCCCAGCTAAATCTGGATGGGTGTGTTGATGTTGTTCAATGTGCCATTGGAGAAATTCAGTGACTACTTTTGGGTTTTGTAATGGGTTTAATCGTACAAGTAAATGTTGATTGCCTAATGCACTGATGCCGATTACTTGGCGGGTCGTGACAATAGCACGTATATCTCTGTTAGTTATTTGCAACAGTGTTGATAAAAGCTGCTCGTCACGGACAACGGTCTCCAAGTTGTCAACGACGATGACCGCGCGGCGGTTTACTAAGCGGCGACGGATATCGGATAATGCCAGTTCGTCATTTTCGTACGGTACACCTAACTGGGTGCAGATGCGATGGTAAAAAGCGGAGATAGTTTCATAACCGGGCGCATAAGTAAGTAGTTGGCCGGAGACCGGGTCTATATGTGCGCTTTTGGCGCTATCACCCAGAATCATATCCACCGCTTCTTGCTCGTAGAGGCAACGCACGATCTTGCTGGCTAATGTGCTTTTGCCCATGCCGCCATCAGCCGCTAAGATGAACACGCGAGGGCCTTTGGGATTTTGTAAATGCCAGAAGATTCGTTGGATAGGCGGCAGTCCTTCTTGTCCTTTGCGCGTAGGGCAATCTATTTGGCCAGAGAGGGGAACATAACCATTGCCTCTTTCCAGTAAGCTGGTGAAGTAAGCTCCAAAGGCGGCCGATACTCGCAGGCGTTGGTTGGCTAAATCCACCCCTTCATTACCACAGTCCGCCTCATACAAAGTAACTTCGACTGGCAATTTGGCTGTTCCTATGGGTGTATCTTCGACAAAGAAGGAGGTGACAAAAGCGGCGACTGCGCCCAAGACAGTCAAAACTTGCTCAAAGCCAGGATCAAAATAGACCCAGCCTATGGCAATGAAAAGGGACAAAACCGCAAGAAGTCGTAATACTCGTTTCCAAGAGAAGAAAAGCATCTAATATTTCACCTGCATACCGGATTGATTCTAATAAGCACGTTTTGTCTTGTGCCGGCCCTCACGCCATTGGCCGCCCTATTAAGCCGACCGCTACGCTACGCTCGCGCTCGGCTTAACGTTGGCGTAAGCCGCCCGCCGTGTTTGCAATGTACCACTGTTTCGGCACAGCCTGAATTTGCAAATTCGCGCCGCCTCCCAACCGCCGAAGGCGGGGCGGCTTAACGCAGGGTTGGGCTGTTTTACTATGTTTCGCCATTAGCTCATAAAATCCATAAATTGCTTGCTCTCCACATTAGATCAAACTGCCGAGTCAAAAATTCAAACATCTCTCGATTGGTACGCGGGAATATCTGTATCCAAGGTTCTGGTTGGTCACGAAACGGATATAGCCCCAGCCAAACTTCTGCATACGGCGTACCTTCATCGAGAATCCAGAGGCTAAAAGGCGGCATTGCCCTTAATGTTTTCACCTCGAAATTATCTGGATAACGCTCTAACATGCTCGAAAAGTTATCAAGTGCATGTTGCGCTTCTCTTCTAAGACGATTGACATCTTGATGTTTAACAAATCTTTGAGCAGCTACTTGCATTGATATGTCATCCGAATCTACCACTATTAATCTCACGCTTCCCCCTTTCATTATACAATCGGAAAAAATTCCAAGAAGCGTGTTGCTTGTACCGACAAGAGTAATACCATTATGTGCTATTGATTTTGCTCTTCGCAGTCTATCCATTGATACAGGTGAACGCTCTGAAAAGATGAATTGCAACCGCTCTTGGTTTTCAATTATGTTCTCTATCTGATGACGACTTTGCAATGAGGAAAATGCCAACAGTGCCAAAACTGCCAATGTTAAAGAAACCGCTAAGTCAATATCTGTTACATTTAATAGCCCTAATACACTTATAGTTATGGAGGCAACTACAGTCAGATAGAGATCAATGTTCTCGCCATGCCGAATGTCATCCCATATATTTTTTAGTAATCGCACGGTGCTTCTCCATTTTTAAAACAGCCCAACAGGGCGGCGGATGAGCGGCCTGGCCGGGCGGCGAGCGCAGCGAGCCAAGTCCGGCCAGGTCCGTTCCATCCGCAAGTTAGGCCGCCGCGAGCGGAGCGAGCAAGGCCTGACTGCGGATGGCGGAAGCCAGACGCCGCCCTGTTAAGCCGAGCGCGAGCGCAGCGAAGCGGTCGGCTTAACGACCCGCGCTTCACCTGCGCCGCGAAGCGCAGCGGAGCGGCGTCAGGTGCAAGCGCTGGTTAGCACGCCCTTCAACTCTTGCAGAAGATTCCCTAATCACAGACCCAAGCGCGAACGTGGCACTGATGACTTCTCGGTATGTGCTCTCTCGCCAGTCAGACCAGGTGTGTGAATCACAAAATGATAGTAATCCGGTGAACTCGATAGAAATGTGTGAGCCTCGCCAGGATCTATGATAAGCACATCCCCAACTGAAAGCCTTATGGTCTGTTGCTCTACTCGGATTTCCGCAGTACCGCGCGCGACCAAGTAGATCTCCGTAATCTGAGAATGGACATGAGGCTGATCTACTCCTTTGTTGGCAAATCCAACCGAAATTGCCAAGTCGGAATTCCAAGGGCCGACATACCACCCCTTGTCATCGGATAGATTAGCCTGTTCAAATCGCATCTGTTTTCCTCTCTGGTACCCAAGCGGAATTGATGAAAACACTCCGACCTTCGCAACGTTAGGCGTGCTAACGTATAATTAGGCTGTAAATCTGACCCGACGTCATCCATTACACAGCACAACTGCTGCATAATCCATCTTATAGGCGACATATCTGCCGCGTTCGAAACGTTTCGGCTGCACGCTCGTCGCATACGATCCCTGACAGGGAGAAATTCCTACATCCCTCGCGCCCCAAACAAAGTATATTCTACCTTCAAGGTGCTGTCAAGCATTACGCGCCGCAGCCCCGCGGAGTTCCGGCCCGGCCTTCCGTCAGCCCCTCAGAGGCCCAATCCCCCTGCGCAAAAATCATGGTACACTATGACATCATCCCCCCGCCCTTCGGGCGAGGCCACAAGGAGAAAGCCGATGGACTACCGACGTGCTCACACGGTGGAAGAAGCCGTCCAGGCGCTTGCCGAAAGCCCCGAAAGCCGCATCCTGGCCGGAGGCACCGACCTGATGATCCAACTGCGCCACCGCGAAGCTCGCCCGCAACGCATCGTCGATATTACCGCCATCGACGAACTGCGCGGCATCGAGGAGGAAGCCGACGGTCGTCTGCGCCTTGGGGCGGGCGTTACCTTCTCCGATCTGCTCGCCTCCCCCCTCCTCCGGCGCAAGGCCCCCATCCTGCAGGAGATGGCGGCACAGGTCGGCGCGGTGCAGTTGCGCAATCTGGGCACCATCGGCGGCAACATCGCCAACGCCGCCCTGGCCGCCGACAGCCTCCCCGTCCTCATCGCGCTGGAGGCGGAGGCGGAGATCGCCGGGCCGGAGGGACGCCGCCGTCAGCAGGTCGCCGAGTTGATCACCGGGCCGGGGCGCACGACCCTGCAGCGGGCGGAACTCCTCGTCGCCTTCCGCTTCCGGCCCCCGGCGGGGCGGAGTATCTTCCTCAAGGTGGGGAGGCGCAACGCACTCAACATCGCCCGCCTTTCGATGAGCGCCGTCGGCCACCTCGACGACGACGGGCGCATTGCCGAGGTGCGCCTCGTCCCTGGGGCAACGCTGCGACGCACGCGGCGGGTTACCGAGGTCGAAGCGATGCTCATCGGGCAGCGCCCGGACGAGGCCCTCTTCGCCCAAGCGGGACGGCGCATGGCCGAGGTGATGATCGAGGCCAGCGGGCGGCGCTGGTCCACGCCCTACAAGGAACCGGTCATCGCCACCCTGACGCGGCGGGCGCTCCACCGGCTCTTCATCGACACGGAACGGCCCCCCGATATGCCGCTCGACCTGCTCTTCCGCCTCCACGGCGAGGCGCACCACCACCCGCAGCCCCACCCTCCGGCTGCCGGTCGGCTCCCCAAGACCCGCGTCCCCCACGAGGGCACGCCCCAACGCATCAGCTTCACGCTGAACGGCGAGCCGGTCTCCGTCGAGGCCCCCGTCGGGCTGAGCCTGCTCACCCTCCTGCGCGACCGCCTCGGTTTGCTCGGCGCGAAGGAGGGCTGCGACAGCGGGGAGTGCGGGGCCTGCACCGTCATCCTCAACGGCAAGGCGGTGCTTTCCTGTATGATGCTCGCCCACCAGGTGGAGGGCGGCGACCTCATCACCATCGAGGGGCTGCGCGGCGAGGACGGCGGGCTGACCGACCTGCAGGAGGCTTTCATCGAACACGGGGCCGTTCAGTGCGGGATGTGCATCCCCGGTATGCTGATGTCGGCGGAGGCACTGCTGATGCGCGATCCCGCGCCGACGCGCGAGGCCATTCGCTACGCCATCGCCGGTAATCTCTGCCGCTGCACGGGCTACAAGCAGATCGTCGATGCCGTTGAGGCGACGGCACGGAAGCGGGCCGGGGAGCGACGCTGAATCAACGGCCCGGCGCGGGCACCAGGCCGCAGTCCGGCAGATTGGCCGGCAGGGTGAAGCGGAAGACGACCTCGCCGCGATCGTCGAGGTTCTCCGCCCAGATGCGCCCGCCGTGCGCCTCGATGACCATCTTGCAGAAGGCCAGCCCCAGCCCTATCCCGCCGGAGTAGAGGTGTCCCGTCGCGTAGGGCTGGAAGAGATTCGGCATCAGTTCCTCCGAGATCGGCTCCCCGTTGTTGAAAATGGCGATCATCACCTCATCCCCCTGGCGGCGTCCCTCGATGCGCACGTAGCCGCTCGTATCATGGGCGATGAACTTCAGCGCATTGCCCAGCAGGTTCTGAAAGACGCGGCGCATCAGCGGCATATCGGCGCAGGCGAAACGGGCCTCCGGCACGATGTCGATGGAGACGTTCACCGTCCGCCCCGGCGGGATCAGGTACTCCAACTGGGAACGGATGAGCGATTCGAGATCGGTCGGCTGGCGGTGAATCTGCAGGTGGCCGCTGCGCAGACGGGTGAGGTCGAGGATGGCGTTGATCATGCTCAGGAGACGGACGGCGTTGGCGTAACCCAGGTCGAGCGCCTCGCCGTGCAGTTCCTCCAACTCCGGCGTCATCTGAATCTGGAGGGCGTTGATGACGAGCGTCAGCGGATTGCGCAGGTCGTGGACGAGCATATGGAGCAGGTCTTCCCGCAGTTGCTCGGTCTCCCGCGCCTCCGTGACGTCGCCGAGGACGAAGAGACGCCCGCTCTCTCCGCGCCGGTCTTCGACGTACCAGCTTGCCACGCTCACCCGGCGACCGGCGCGGGTATGCACCTCCTCGCCGACCGCCTCCTCCCCTTCTCGCGGCTGCAACGCCCGCAGTGCATCACAGAGCCGCCCGTTGCCCGCCGCCTCGACGGCGTCCAGGTAGCGTTGCCACGGACGGCGCTCCCAGGCGGAAAGATCGTCTCCCAGACCGCACAGGTAGAGCGCCTGCCGGTTCAGGTAGCGGACACGCTCCTTGCGATCGACGAAGATGATCCCGTCCTTGGAGGCTTCCAGGATGGCCCGCAGGCGGCTTTGCTCGGCTCGGGCGACCTCGTAGGAATGCACCCGCGAAAGCGTCGCTCCCACCTGGTGGATCAAGGCCCATACCAGCGCATAGGTCTGCGAATCGGGAGGGGTGTGGGTGTCGCGGAGGAGGCCGACCACATCGAAGGCGAAAACCTCGCCCTGCTGCGGGACGACGATCGGCAAGAGCACGACCTGGTTGATGCGGCAGGAGGTAAAATGCCGCCAGCCGGCCAGGTCCGCCTCATGCTCGCGATCGACGACGATCTGACGCTTGGTGGTGCGACATTCATCGAGCAGACGCTGCTCCTCGGTGGAGACGTAAACCTGTGCCTTCGGCTTCTGGGAGATGTGCGTCAGGCAGGAGGTGATGAAAGTCATCGGGTAGATCTGCTCCCGCTCCCATCCCTCGTCGCCGAAGTGATAGGAGGTAACGCCTACGGTGTGAGGGACGATCTCCTTCAGCGCCCGCAGGAGAATGAAGAAAACCTCACGCCGATTGGTCTGCGCCAGGAAGGCCGAACTGGCTTCGTAGAGGTGCCGCACCGACTGCAACTGATCCTCCAGGCGCTTGACGAGCTGCCCTCGCTGGGCAGCGAAGGCGAGCTGGTCGGCGATGGCCTGCGCCGTCGTCAGCGTATCGTCGGTCAAGATCGGCCTGTGGCGGCTGTAGTTGAGCGTCATCACGCCGATGCTGCTTTCGCGCACGATGAGCGGAATGGCAACCGTCGTGCCGGTCAGGAAACGCAGGATCGGCGCATCTTTCTCGTGATAGTCCTCGATCTCCTTCGCCACGACGATGCGGCGCTCGCTGAAGGCACGTCCACTCACGCCGTAGTCGGTGGGCACCTGCCGCAGCATATCGACGACCGCCGGTTCCAAATTGCGATGCGCCCGCAGGACCAGCAGGTTCCGCTGAGCATCGAAGATGAAAACCGCCCCCCGCTCCATGCCGGTGATCGTCAGGGCCGCCTCCAGGCCGCTTTCCAGGATGGCGTCGAGGTAGAAGAGGCGGTTCAATGCCGTCGTCATCCGGTTCATCTGCTCCAGTTCGTGCTGACGACGCTCGCTTTCCCGCCGGTAGATGGCATTGCGGATAGCAGCACTGACCAGGTGGGCGAAGGTTTGCAACACCTCCACATCGTCCGTCGTGAAGGTATGAGGGCGCGTGCTTTCCAGATTGAGGAAGCCGATCAACTCCTCGCCGGCGAAGAGCGGCGCTCCCAGGTAGGCGCGGATGCCCAGCGCCGCCGAGGGATACACCATCCCGCTTCTGCCGCGCAGGTCGGAGAGGAGGATGTGCCTTCGCGCCGCGGCCATCGATCGAAAGGGCGGCATCTCCGGCGAGAGACACTCCCACTCCACCAGGCGCTCCAGTTCCTTGACCTCGTAGCCCTGGCGGCGCACCACACAGAGCTTGCCATCGGAAAGGAGCATCACATTTGCACGCTCGAAGGCGATCAGCCTCGCCAACTGCGGCAAGATGGTATCCAGCAAAGCATCGAGCTCCGCAGCGTGCAAAAGCTCATCCCCTGCCTCACGCAGGAGGACGATGAGATCAACGGCGTTCGCATCTGTCATGCAATGTCCCCCCTGCCCTGATATTACCACACAACAAGTCGCTTCACAAACGGCACAGGCCTTCAACGGGCAGGTTCAAGCATTTCGTCGTCGAAAAGCGGGACATCCTGCACTCCCGCCGCCGAAACGGCGTGAAAACAGTTGCCCCTCTCCCGCTTGCAGGTACAATCGGCGTATGCCGACACCCTTTCAACACCTGGTTTATGCGAAAGCGGCACTGGAAGACCTCTCGCTGCCGGAGCCGATCCGACGGCGGCTCAAGGCGGCAGAGGGGGCCTATCTGCTCGGCAGCACGGCGGTGGACGTCCAGGCGATCACCGGCCAGCGCCGCCGCGAGACGCACTTCTACACCTTGCCCGCCACTCCTCATCTGCGGGCGGGCAAGGTGATGCGCGAGCGCTACCCGGAACTGAGCAACCCCTACTGCCTCACCGCCGAGCATGCCGCCTTCATCAGCGGCTATCTGGTCCACCTGGCGTGGGACGAGGACTGGGCGTGGGACGTCTTCAGCCCCTACTACCTGGAGGGCAGTTGGTGGCCGGATCGGCTCACGCGCAGCGTCCACCACAACGCCCTGCGCGTCGTGATGGATCGCGACGCCCTGCGGGCGCTGCGGCTCTGGCCGGAGGTCGTCCCGCTGCTGCGGAGCGCCGAGCCGCAAGCGTGGCTCCCCTTCGTGCCGGACGAGGCGCTGCGCCACTGGCGCGACTGGATCGTCGAGCAACTGGAGCACCCCGACCGCATCCAGACCGTCAAGGTCTTCGCCGAGCGAATGGGGGTAACGCCGCAGCACCTGGAAGCCGTCGCCCGCCAGATCGAAACGGACACCTTCCGCCCGCGCCTCCCCGGCCTGGAGGAGGCCCTCGAGCGCTTCGAGTGGCACGCCCACCACGACAGCCTGCGGGCGCTGCGGCAATACTGGGGCTTCGATGAGGAGACTCTCCCCGTCGAGCAGCTTTTCGCCGCCTGCCCCGCCCTCGCGTCGGAGCAGCCGGCCCCTGAGGAGATCGGGAACTCCCGATGAAGACCCGGCTTCTCTTCATCGCATTGCTCGCCGCCCTCCTCCTGCCCCGTCCTCTTGTTGCCGCCCCTCCG
>JALXBP010000051.1 GCA_026991395.1 Anaerolineae bacterium
GGCGAGGGGGCGGGGCTGGCCCTGGAGGGTGCGACGCTGGTGGACGAGCGAACGGGCGACTTCCAGTCGCTGACGCTCTCGCCGCGCTTCCGGCTCATCCACTCCGGCGACGTGAAGATCTACGCCGACGAGCCGCCGCCGAGGGCGAGCTTCATCCCGCAGGGCTGCACGGTGGCCGATGCGGAGGAGGCGCTGGCGGTGATGCGCGCGCCGAGCTTCGATCCCTCGCAGGTGGTGGTGCTCGACGCGGGGGAGAGTTCGGCCCCACCCTGCGAGGGGCTGCCCGCGCCCGATGCACCGCCCGACGCGACGGTGCAGATCGTCGCCTACGAAGCGCAGCGGGTCGTCGTGCGTGGCCGGAGCGAGAGGGCGGGCTACCTCCTCCTGCGGGATGGCTGGTATCCGGCCTGGGAAGCCAACGGCGGCCCCGTGCTCCACGCCGACATCCTCTTCCGCGCCGTGCCCGTCCCCGCCGGACGATGGGAGGTTGTCTTCCGCTACCGCCCGTGGGGATGGTAGAGGCCGACTCACGAAGAGGAGCGCACCGCCGGGGCGCGCTCCTCTTTTTCGTGCCGTTGATTTAGCCGACGGCGGTGCAGTAGGCGCTGAGGAAGAGCACGACCAATCCGAAGGCGATGTTGACGAAGAGCAGGGCGTTCTTGAGCTTCTCCTGCTGCTGGGCGGCGGGGCCTTCCTTCGGGCCGAGGACGATGCTGCGCACCAGCGCGATGACGACCATCAGGATGGTGAGGATGTGCTTGACGGAAAGCGCCGTCGCGTAGGGGTTCCCGAAGTGGAAGAGTCCCTGGAAAGCAGGGGAGCGCTTGGCCATCAGCATGCCGGTGGCGATGAGGAGGACGATACAGACGTAAACGATGCGGCTCAGATGCTTCTGGATGGCGTCCATCAGCTTCTTGGTCTGCGGCCCCATCCCCAGCACCTGCTTGGCCGAGGGCATGACGGTGAAGCCCAAGGCCATCATTCCGCCGACCCAGAGGACGGTACACAAGTTGTGTACGAAGAGCACGATAGTGAAAACGATCTGCTTAGGCATAGTCCCTCCCTAAAAATGATATGACGGCCTCTCCCCGGTCGCTATCATAGCACGCTTGCCGCCCAAGGGTAGTCATCTACCCCCGGTTACGGGGCATCACTGCGCGCAGAGGGACTTCCTCGCCGCTCAGCAGGCGGCGGATGTTGATGGCGTGCTTGTAGTAAGCGACGCCCATCACGAGGACGGCCATCACCACGCAGAGGCGCAGGTAGCCCGTCCAATGCGTGAGGAAGGGGAGGAAGGTGAACAAGGCGAGGGAAGGGAAGACGATGTAGTTGAGGAGCCAGGTCAGCAGGGCGATGAAGAGGACGGCACCCAGGCCGAAGCGCCAGTCGAGGCCGAAGAGGAGGCCAACGAGGGCGGCGACTCCCTTGCCGCCGCGGAAGCGGAGAACGGCGGGGAAGATGTGGCCGATGATCGCGGCTATACCGGCGACGTAGGCCACGGCGGGCTGGGCGGGGAAGAGACCGGCAACCAGCTCCATCGCCAGGAAGGCCTTGAAGGCATCCGCCACGGCGGTGATGACGCCGTAGCGCCAGCCGAGGACGATGGTCGCATTCGAGGCACCCACGTTGCCCGATCCGTGCTCGCGAATGTCGATGCCGCGCACGGCGCGGCCCAAGAGGTAAGCGGTGGGGAGCATCCCGAAGAGATAGCCGATCAGCGAAGCGATAAGGAAGGTTTGGAGTGTCATCGTCTGTACCTTTCTTCAGATTTCCACGGTCCCCTCGGCCCGCAGTTCCGCCTTCGCCTCTTCCCACGAGAGGGCTTCCTCGTCGGCTTCGCGCAGGCGACGAATCTCCTCGGCGCCCTCCCACTCCTCCAGAAGGGCCAAGAGTCGTTCCCAGACCTTGTCGTCGAGCAAAATGGCCTCCCACAAGGATGAAAAAGGCCGAGGTTACGGCAGGTAGATGAAGGGATTGGTCGGATAGCCGTGGTAACGGATTTCGAAGTGGAGGTGCGGGCCGGTCGAGTTGCCGGTGCTGCCCATCGCGCCGATGACCTGCCCCGCCTGCACCTCCTGCCCCTCCTGGACGAAGATGTTGCTCAGATGGGCGTAGTAGGTCTGATAGCCGTTGTTGTGGTCGATGACGATGAGGTAGCCGTAGCCGACATCCGTCCAGCCGGCAAAGCTGACGTAGCCGCCATCCGCGGCCACGATGGCCGTGCCGAGGGCGTTGGCGATGTCGATGGCGCGGTGGCCGTACCAGTAGCCCTGGCTGATGTAGCCGCTCGTCGGCCAGCGGAAGATACCGCTGCCCACCGCGTCCTCCGGCACCGGCCCCTGGTAGGCGGTAACGTAGTGCGGCTCGTAGGGCTTCGTCCCGTTGGGGATGATGAGCTTCGTCCCGGCGCGGAGCGGCGCTTCCTCGTCGCGGATGTGATTGAAGGGACAGGCCACGATGGCTTCCGGCTCCACCTGGTAGGTCTCGGCGAGCGAAGCCAGCGTATCGCCCTCCTCGACGGTGTGATAGACGCCGTCGATGGGCAGGATGGTGAGGACTTCGCCGACGCGCAGCAGATCGGGCACCTTTTCCAGTTGGGGATTGGACCAGAGGATGGTCGTCGGCTGGAGACCGAAGTGGGCGGCAATGCTCTGCACTGTATCACCCGGCTGGACGGTGTAGGTGATGATCGATTCACGCGGGCGGTCGGGGATGGCGGTATGGGGGCGGGCCTGCCGGACGACGACGGCGCGCCGACGGGCGCGGGTGCTATGCACAATGACCCGACGGGGCGTCTGGGTGAGCGCCGCGGCGGAGAAAGTGGCCTCCTCGGCCTCCGAGGCGGCCCCGCTGGCGCTATCGGTGGGGAGATGGCTCAGCCCGGCGACGAAGAGGAGCACGAAGGCGAGGGCAAGGTGGGCGGTCCAGCGCCCGATGAGCGGACGCTTGCCCCGGCGGTCGCCGTTCCAATGCCAGACCCGTGCCGTCAGAACAGCGACGGCGTGGACCCACCAGCTTCCACGCCACCGCTGTGCCTCCTCAACCTCTCGCGGCTCCATCACGGTTCGTAAAGCTGCGGGTTCTGCGGGACGCCGTTGAAACGTATCTCGTAGTGGAGATGAGGCCCGGTGGACCATCCCGTGGTCCCGCAAAGCCCCACGACCTGCCCCTGGTAGATCGGCTGCCCGCACTGGACGTAGATGGCATCGAGGTGAGCGTAGTAGGTGATGTAGCCGTTCCCGTGATCGACCTTGACCAGGTTGCCGTAACCGCCGCCCCATCCGGCGAAGATGACGACGCCGTTATCCGCCGCATAGATGGGATCGTCGAGGTAGCAGCGGTAATCCAGCCCGATATGGCGCGGGTTGTGCGGATCGTGGAAGTACCAGCCGGAGACCTCGGTCGAGCCGGTCGGCAGGATGAACCAGCCGTTCGCACCCGGCCCGCTCACGTTGACGTTGCCGCAGAAGCCGGAACTGTACGAAGCGGAAGCGACCGTAACGCGCGGCGGCGGCGGCGACCAGTCGAAATCATCGCCCACGCCACCGGGGATGACGAGTCGCTGCCCCTCGCGCAAGGGCTGTCCGGGTCGGATGTCGTTCCACATATTGTAGAGCGCCTCCGGCTCCACCTCGTAGTCGGCGGCGATGCTCTCCACCGTCTCCCCCTCCTGCACCGTGTGATAGGCCCCGTCCACCGGCGGAATGTCCAGCGTCAGACCGGGCTGGAGGAGCCACGGCGCACCCTGCAGCGTCTCCATATTCGACCAGACGATGGTGTAGGGCGAAAGGCCGAACTTTTCGGCGATGCCGAAGACGGTATCGCCGGGCTGGACGGTGTAGGTGATCACGGAAAGCCGCACGCGGTCGGGGATGGTCGTGTGGGGGACGGCGTGGCGTGCAATGACGAGGGAAGCGCTGTTGCGCGAGACGTAAAGACGCCCGCCGTGTTCCTCGGTGGGCGTAGGGAGCATCTGTTGCGTCGCCGCGGCAGAAAACGAGCCTGTTTCGTTCGCCACGCTGACCGGCGTGATGGAGATTTGGCTGACGAAGAAGAGCACCAGCGCCAGGGCTACCAGCCCAATGTGCGAGCTGTACCGCCCCAGCAGGGCAGCAACACCTCGACGATCACGCCGAAGCCGGACGACCCACCGAGCGACCTTGTCGAAGAGCTTCTCGAAGAAGGGCAATCTCTCTGCCCCCACCTCTTCAGCTCCTTCCTGCAAGGAGAGTTTTTCGTTTTCCATAGGTACCGCTCCGTATTCGAGCAGAGCAGGCTCATTATAGCACGAGGCAGGGCGAAAAGCAAATATCACTTAGTACTCGTATCCGTAGTCCGTGTTTCGTGGCACGGGGCAGCCGCGCCAGCAGTTGCCCTCTCTCTCGTCCGTGATACACTGCTGAGCACCGGATTCGTGCGACGGTAAGGAGAGGGTATGCGGCGGGGAACGATAGGGCGCTGGTTTGTCATCGTCATCATACTTCTGCTGAGCCGGCCCTGGCAGGTGATGGGGGCCACCTTGCCCCAGGAAGGACCGGCCATCACCTTCCCGACCGAGGGAAGCGTGGTCAGCGGCGAGGTAACCATCCAGGGGACGGCCTCGCATCCCAACTTTAGCTCCTACGGCGTGCTCTACGCGCCGGGGCCGCGCCCAACGGGAGATTCCCAATGGGTGCCGATCGTCTTCGGCGTGCAGACGATGGTCGTGAACGGCCCGCTGGCCACCTGGGACACGACGCAGATTCCCAACGGACAGTACACGCTGGCCCTGGCCGTTTACGAAGTCGGCAATGACACCCCCTTCCTCCAGTTCGTGAACAACATCACCGTCCAGAACGAGGAAGCTACGCCGACACCAACGCCGACGGCGACACCGGAGACGGCAGCAGCAAACCCCACACCCGTCCCGACTTCGGAAGGTGCGATCATCGTCCCGACGATCGAACAACCGCCGACCTTCACCCCGGCACCGACACCCGACCAGGAGGAGCAATCCCCTGCGTCGGATGAGGAGGAGACGGGGAAGGACGAATCGCCCTTCCCCTCCGCCGAGGAACTGAAGGCCTCTTTCCTCGCAGGCGCGTGGCTGGCGGTCTTCTTCTACCTGCTCGGCGGCCTCTATCTGGCCGGCAAGGTCGCATGGCGTCGCTATCTCCGCTCGCAGAAACGAGGATGACGGCCCTCATCGTCGGGCTGGGGAATCCCGGGCCGCGCTACGCCCGCAATCGCCACAACATCGGCTTCCGCGCCGTCGAGGAGGTGGCCGCGGCCTACAGGCTCACCTTCTCCCGCCGCGAACGCCAGGCCCTCGTAGCGCACGGACAGATCGAGGGCCGCCGCGTGATCCTCGCCAAGCCGACGACCTGGATGAACGAAAGCGGCCTCGCCGTGGCCGCCCTCCTCCGTTTCTATCGCATCGAGCCGACCGCGATGCTCATCATCCACGACGACCTCGACCTCCCGCTGGGGACGGTGCGCTTCCGCGAGGGCGGGAGCAGCGGCGGCCATCGCGGCGTGCAGTCGATCATCGAAAGAATTGGCCGCACCGACTTCCCCCGCCTGAAGCTCGGCATAGGCCGCCCCCCCGGTCGAATGGACCCGGCGGCCTACGTCCTGCGGGATTTCCCGGCACGGGAGGAGCCGATCGTCTGGGAAGTGCTGCGGCTGGCGCGGCGTCTGGTGGTGGATTGGCTGGAGGGCGGCACACTGCTGACCCAACGAAAGACGTGGCACATCGCCCCGCCCGATTCCTGAAGCAAAGGAGAGGCTATGCCCACACCCCATCGTGATTACCTGACCCTCCTCCTCGACCACTACTGGTTCGCGCCGCCCGTGGCCCTCTGGCGGGCCGTCGAGCTGCGCGTGCTCGCCGAGGAGCCGTTCACCCGTCCCATCCTGGATGTGGGCTGCGGCGACGGCCTGATCGCCGAGGCGCTCTTCGCCGACGAGCCGCCGATCGAGTTCGGCTTCGATCCCTGGTGGGGACAACTTCGCCGCGCGGCCCGCACGGGGAGGTATGCGAGCGTGCAACTGGCGTTGGGCGAGGCGATGCCCTATCGACGCGCAGGCTTCGCCACGCTCTTCAGCAACTCCGTCCTGGAGCACATCCCCGACCTGATGCCCGTCCTGAAGGAGGCGGCGCGGGTGCTGCAACCCGGCGGGCGCTTCATCGCCACGGTGCCCAGCGACGCCTTCCATGCCCTGCTGGCGGGGTACAGGAAGGCGATGGCCCGCGGCGACCGCGCCGCAGCCGAGCGTTACGCGGCAGCCGTCGATCGGCGGCTGGAGCACTACCGCTACCCGACGCCGGAAGCCTGGGCGGAGATGTTCGCCGAGGCGGGCATGCGCCTGAAGCGGGTGCGCTACTACATCCCCGCGGCGGTCGCGATGGTCTGGGAGCGGGCCAACCGACGCTACGGCATCGGCGCGGGGAGCTGGCCCTTCTACCGCTGGCTCGCCTCGCCGCGGCTGCGCTCCCTCGGCTACCAGCGGCGGCTCCGAGGGCGCATCGTGCGCCACCTGGCCCGGCGCTGGCGCCCTCTCTACGAGATGGATGTCCCCGCCGGTGAAAAGGGAGCCGGATTGCTCCTCGTGGCCGAACGATGATGGAGGACTGGGACGCCTTCACCGCGGCGCACCCCTTCGGCTCGCTGCTGCAGAGTTCGAAGTGGGCGGCCCTGAAAGCGAGTTTCGGCTGGCACGCCGACCGTGTCCACCTGGAGGAGAGCGGGCAACTCGTGGCGGGAGCACAACTGCTCTTCAAGGCGAAGTGGCACTTCCTGCGGCTGGCCTACGTGCCCCGCGGCCCCGTCGTGGACTGGTCGGATGCGGCGGCAGTCGAGGCACTCCTGGAGCGGGTCGTGCGAAGGGCGCGGCGTCGGCGGGCGTTGCGCCTGTGGATCGAGCCGCGGGCAGAGGATAGCGCCGAGTTGCGCGCACGGCTCCGGCAGCTTGGATGGCGCGAACGGCCCAAGCCGGTGCAGCCGCCGCGCACGATCCTCGTCGATCTCACGCCCTCGGAGGAGGAGATCCTGGCGCGGATGAAGCAGAAGACGCGCTACAACGTCCGCCTGGCGAGGCGGAAAGGGGTCATCGTCCGCACGGGCGGGATGGACGACGTGCCCCACTTCATCCGCCTGATGGAGGAGACGGCGCAGCGCGACGGCTTCGCGATACGTCCGGCGGCCTACTACCGCCGCTTCGTGGCGCTCTTCGTCCCGCACGATGCCGCTCTGCTCCTGGCCGAAGTCGAGGGTGAAGTCGTGGCCGCGCTCATCGTGGCGGCCTGGGGACGGACGGCCTACTACCTCTACGGAGCCTCCGGCGCACGGCACCGCAACCGGATGCCGAACTACCTCCTGCAATGGGAGGCGATGCGCTGGGCCAGGCGGCGCGGCTGCACGCAATACGACCTGTGGGGCATCCCCGACGCCGACGAGAGGGAACTGGAAGCCTCGTTCCGACACCGCAGTGACGGCCTCTGGGGCGTCTATCGCTTCAAACGCGGCTTTGGAGGACGTGTCGTGCGCTACTTGGGGCTGTGGGAACGATCGCCCTGGCGGTAGGAGCGAGCTATGCGCCTGAATCGAGCAGGAGAGACGCTGCTCCGACTGGGCAAGCGGCTGGGACGGCATCCCATCGGCACCTACGCCGCAGCGCTTTCCTACTACACCGTCCTCTCGCTGGTGCCGATCGTGCTCTTCGTCCTCACGGCGGGAACCTTCTTCGTCGATGCCCGTGAACTGCAGTCGCTGCTGATGCGCGCCTTGCGGGCCATCCTCCCCCCTTCCGCCGACCTGACGGCGATGCTCGACGTGGGCGGCGTCGTCCGTTACCGCGGCACGCTCAGCCTCATCTCCCTGCTGACAACCGTCTGGTCGGCCTCCGGCATGTTCACCGTCCTGGAGGGCGCAATCAACGCGGCCTGGGAGCGGCAGGGGCGGCGCTCCTACCTCAAGCGGCGGATCATCGGCGTGCTCTCCCTCCTCGGCCTGCTCGGCTGGCTGATCGTCGCCTTCTTCACGCGCTCGCTCTGGCATCTGCTGCCCCGCTGGTTCCCCTTCCTCACCACCCTGCAGCGACCGGCCTCGCAATGGCTGGAGCGGCTGCTGGCCTTTGCCACCATCCTCGTGATGAATCTCGTCGTCTTCCGCTTCTTCCCTGCCCGCCGCGTCAAAAGTTGGCTGGCGGCGGCCATCGCCCTCGGCGTCAGCCTAAGCTGGATGGTGATGCGCGAACTCTTCACCTGGGCCTTGGGGGTGGGCCTACTGAAGTATCCCCTCTTCTACGGGCCGCTGTGGGTGCTCATCGCGCCGCTCATTTGGGCCTACTGGAGCTACCTCATCCTCCTCCTCGGCGCGGAACTGCAGGCCTTCCTGGAGGAGGACGGCCTGGATCGCGACGAAGCCGTCGCCGGTGCGCCCGATCTCTTCTGACGGTTGACCGAAAAGCCGCTTGCGGTATAATGCCCGTTGCTCTGCGCCGACAGGGCCTGGGCAGAATGCAGATTGGGAGAAGGAGAAAGGTATGCCGAAGCGCACTTATCAGCCGAAAAAACGCAAGCGGATGCGTACCCACGGCTTCAGGGCACGGATGGCCACGCCGGGTGGACGCAAAGTGCTCAAGCGCCGACGCCTGAAGGGGCGATACAAGTTGGTCGCCGTCAGCCTGGGCGGGGCTAAGCGCATCAACTGGAAGGAGAGCGCCCAGCGGCCTCGTCGTCGGGACTGATCGGCTTGGCCGACTACCCGTGGAAAAAGGATATGCGCCTGCGGCGCTCCAGGGATTTCCGCCGTGTGTGGGATGAGGGGCGTTCCTGGGCGCATCCTCTCTTTATTGTGTGGGCGGCCCCCCACGAGCGCTACGAGCCACGCATCGGCATCATCGCCAGCCGGAAGGTGGGCAAAGCTGTCCAGAGGAATCGGGCGCGCCGTTTATTGCGAGAGGCGGCGCGTCTGCTCTATCCACAGGTCGCCGCCGGATGGGACATCGTCCTCGTGGCGCGGGCACCGATCGTGCGGGCGAAAGGGGAGGAGGTGAAAAGCGCGATGCGCTCGCTCTTTCGAGAAGCGGGACTGCTGCGCTCGGCGGAGATCGAAGAAGGGAGCCGGTCGTGAAGCAGTTTGTCTTGTGGCTGATCCGCTTCTACCAGCACTCGATCTCACCCCTCTTCCCGCCCACCTGCCGCTTCACGCCCACCTGCTCCCACTACAGCTACGAGGCCATCGAACGGTACGGGCTGATGCGGGGCGGCTGGCTGGCCGTCAAACGCATCGCCCGCTGCCATCCCTTCAACCCGGGGGGCTATGATCCGGTCCCCGATCTCGACTTTGCACCGCTGCCGCCTCGTCCGGGCCGAGAGGCGGCCCATCACAAGGAGGAAGCATGAGACGTTGGTTGCTCCTTTTGGGGCTTATCCTCACCGCCCTGCTCACGCTGACCGGCTGCTCCGGTGGTGCCCGTCAGGAAAGCTGGCCGGGCCTCATCGTCGTCGATGATGTCGTCGTCGCCGCCGATGTGAATCAACTGCGCGGGCTGGACGCTGCAACGGGCAAGCTGCTCTGGGCCTGGCCCGAAACGACCAAATCGAACGCGGCGATCGGCTTTTACGCCACTCCCGCCTACGATGCCGACCGCGGGTTGCTGCTCGCCGCCGGATTCAAAGACCGCACCGTCTATGCGTTCAGGGTAGATGGCTCGCTGCGGGAGCCTCCCACGCTGGCGTGGACCTTCCCGGCGGACAAGGAGGACGGCGCGAAAGGGCAGTACGTGGCCGGAGGCACCATCGCCGGTGATCTCTTCCTCATCGGCAACGGCGACGGCACGCTCTACGCCCTCCGCTTGGACGACGGCTCGCTCGCCTGGTCGTTCCACACCGACGATCGCATCTGGAACGCGCCGCTCGTCCGCGACGACACCGTCTACCTCACCTCGCTCGACCATCACCTCTACGCGCTTGCACTCGACGACGGATCACCGAAGTGGCAGGTAGAAACCGCCGGGGCGGTCGCCATGGCCCCCGTCTACGCCGACGGCTCACTGTGGATCGGGGATTTCGGCTACCGCATCTACCGCATCGATCCGCAGAGCGGCGAGGTTACCTGGACTTTCACCGAGGGGAAGGACTGGTTCTGGGCCACCCCGGTAGCGCACGAGGGGATGATCTACTTCACCGACGTGAGCGGCAACGTCTGGGCCTTCGCGACGGCGACGAACGAACTGCGCTGGCACACCGCCGTCAACGGGGCGATCTTCCGGGGGCGCGGGCTGCTCACCCCCGACGGGGCGAAGCTCTTCGAGCCGGACTACGTCCACGGCCTGGTCTACCTCTTCGACACCCGGAACGGCCAACAGATTGCCTGGGGCACGCCACCGGCCAATCCCGGACGCCTGCCCGGCGACCTCGCCAGCGATGACGAACGCCTGTACACGATGCCCATCCTCATCCCCCAGCATGTCCAGACCTTCGACCTGGAGCGTGGGGAACTCATCTGGGAATATCCCGTTCCTGAAGAAGCCAAGTAGGTAAGGGGGAAACTGTGTGGGACTTAATCGTCGTTGACCCGATCACGAATCTTCTCCTGCTTTTCTACAAGTACTTGGGGCACCAGACCATCCTCGCCGTAACGCTGCTCACGCTCGTCGTGCGGCTGGCCCTCACGCCGCTGACCATCTCGCAGCAGAAGAGCATGAGCCGCCAACGGGAACTGCAGCCGCGCCTGAAGGAACTGCAGGAAAAGTACAAGAACGACAAGCAGAAGCTGGCCGAAGAGCAGATGAAGCTCTACCGAGAGATGGGGATCAACCCGGCGGGCGGCTGCCTCCCGATGCTCATCCAGTTGCCGCTGATGATCGGCCTCTACCAGGCGATCATCCGCGCCCTGGCCGCGACACCCATCGGTCTGCTGAACCTGGCTTCCCACGTCTACCACTGGCTGCCCGGCCTGAGCACCGTCCTGCCGATGCAGAGCCACTTCCTCTGGCTCGACCTGGCCCTGCCCGACCCCTACTACATCATGCCGATCCTGGTCGTCGTAACCTCCTGGTACCAGCAGAAGGTCATCAACGACCTGCAGCAGGGCACCGCGACGGGCGATCCACAAGCGCAGGCGATGAGCCAGTCGATGCAGATCACGATGCCCCTCTTCCTGGGCTTCATCTCGATGAGCTATGCCGCCGGTCTGTCGGTTTACTTCATCGTCTCCAACCTGGTCGGCATCTTCCAGTACACCGCCTTCCGCCAGCATCTCGGCGGGAACACGGCGGAAAAGCCGTCCGGCAAGCCCAAGGCGAGGAAAAAGTAGCGCAAGCCCCTCTGTGCCGAAGGAGGTTGGGATGGATAGGGAGTGGAACGAGGAAAGTGCCGAGGTCAGCGCCCCGACGGTGGATGAGGCCGTCATCATCGCGCTGATGCGGCTTGGTCTGCAACGCGAGGAAGCCGTCATCGAGGTTCTGGACGAGGGCCGCCGCGGCCTCCTGGGCATCGGCAGCCGACCGGCGCGCGTGCGGGTGAGCCGCCGTCCGCCAATGCCGGAGGCCCCCGCCCCACAGCCCGCGAGTGCGGCGGAGCCGGAGAGCGCCCCGCCCGTCGAGGTCCCGACAGCGCCGATCGCGGAGCCGCAGCCGGTGGAAGCACCGATCGCCGCGACGCACGCCGCCGAACCGGCCCCGCCCATCGAGGAGCCGGAAACCGCCGCCGAAGAACCGCCCTCCGAGCAAGCGCAGATCGAGGCGGCGGTTGCGGAGGTGCTCGGCCACCTGCTGGCAGGGCTGGACGTCGAGCCGCAGATGGAATGGATGCAGGACGAACGGGCTACGCTCTGGGTGCGGCTGCGCGGCAAGGACGACGAATCGCTCGTCGGGCCGCGGGGGAAGACGTTAGATGCGCTCCAGTACCTGACGCGCCTGCTCGTGCGCCAGCGCGTCGGCGGCGAGTTCAACCTCGTGGTGGACGCGGGCGGATACCGCAAGCGGCGGATGCGCAGCCTGGCCAACCTCGCCCGCCAGATGGCGGAAAAGGCGGTCAAAACGGGGCGCGCGGTGCGCCTGCGCCCGATGCCCGCCAGCGAACGGCGCATCATCCACCTGACGCTGCAGGATGACCGTCGGGTGCGCACGCACAGCGTCGGCTCCGGCACGCACCGCGCGGTAACGATCTCGCCCGCACGCGGCAGCAAGCGCAAGAGGTGAGCGCGGCGACCCTCGACTACCTGGCCGTCGGCCACCTTTCACGCGACCGGTTGCCCGATGGCCGCTTCCGGCTTGGCGGAACGGTGCTCTACGCGGCGGCGACGGCCGCGGCGATGGGGCTGCGTGCCGCCGTCCTGACCCGCGCCGAGGCGACGCTCGCCCTCCCGCCCCTGCCCGGCGTAACCGTCGAGGTGCTCCCCTCGAAGGCGACGACGACCTTCCGCAACCACTACGACGTCCGGGGACGGCGCACCCAGCACCTGGAGGCCGTCGCCGATCCTCTGGAGGCCGACGATCTCCCTGCCCGCTGGCGGCGGATGTCGGTTCTGCACCTTGCGCCGGTGGCCGGTGAGTGCGGCGCTTCGTGGGCGGACGTCGCCGCCCCCTTCGTCGGCCTGACGCCGCAGGGTTTCCTCCGCCGTCGTCGCGCCGACGGCACCGTCGTCCCCGCCCCGTGGCCGCAGGCGGAGCGGTTCCTCCGCCACAGCGACGCCGTCGTGCTCAGCACGGAGGATGTCGGCGGCGACGAGGCCCTCATCGAACGCTGGGCCTCCCTCTGCCCGCTGCTCGTGCTCACGGAGGGCGCGGCGGGCGGCAGGCTCTACCGTCGAGGGCGAATGAGCCGCTACGCCCCCTTCCCCGCGACACTGCGCGATCCGACGGGGGCGGGCGACATCTTCGCCGCGGCCTTTTTCGTCGCGCTCCGGCGACGATGGCCGCCGGAGGAGGCCGTGCGGCTGGCCGCCTGTCTTGCGGCGGCGAGCGTCGAGGCGGTCGGACTGGCGGGCGTCCCCGACGAGGCGGCACTGCATCGCTGTGGATGGAGGTGAGATGGGACGGCGTTACATCTTCGCCAATCAGAAGGGCGGGGTCGGCAAGACGACGACGGCGGTCAACGTCGCGGCGGCGATGGCCGCTTGGGGCTTCCGCGTCCTGCTGATAGACCTCGACCCGCAGAGCAACGCGACGACCAGCCTGGGCCTCGATCCGCGGCGCGTCTCCCCTTCGATCTACGAGGTGATGCTCGAACTGGCCCCTGCCCAGGCGGCGGTGCGCAGCACGCGCTGGAAAGGGCTTTCGCTGCTCCCGGCCTCCCCCTCGCTGGCGGGGGCGACGGTCGAGCTGCAGGCCCTGCCCGATGCCCGCGCACGGGTGCTCCGCCTCCGCGAGCGCCTTGCGCCGCTGAGCGACGGCTACGACTATCTCCTCATCGACGCCCCGCCGAGCCTGGGGCTGCTGACGGTGAACGGCCTGGCCGCTGCCGACGGCGTCATCGTGCCCGTGCAGTGCGAGTACCTGGCGCTGGAGGGACTGTCGCAGTTGATGCAGACGATCACGATGGTCCAGCGCAGCATTCATCCCCGCCTCGTCCTGCGCGGCCTCGTCCTGACGATGTACGACCGCAGGACGGTGCTCTCCCGCCAAGTGGCGGAGGAGGTGCACCGCCATTTTCCGCGGCAGCTCTTCCCCCTCGTCATTCCCCGCAGCGTGCGGATGAGCGAAGCGCCCAGCTTCGGCGAACCGGGCATCTTCTACGCGCCGCGATCTCCGGCTGCGCGGGCTTACCGCAAGCTGACCCGCCTCATCCTCCTGGGCGACGGCGTGCCGGAGGCGCAACTGCCCGCCGAGGACGCATAGGAGCCTCGCCGTGTCGGAGTTCTCCCCCTCGCAGGCCGGACATCGCCGCGTCGCGCGGGCCGCCCTGCTGGTGATGGCCGCCTTCGCCGTGAGCCGTCTGCTGGGACTGGTGCGGCAGATCGTCTTCGGGGCCTATTTCGGCACGGGCGCGGAGATGGATGCCTACGTCGCCGCCCAGCGGCTGCCGGAGATGATCTTCCTCGTCGTCGCCGGAGGGGCGCTGGGTTCGGCCTTCATCCCCACCTTCACCGGACGGCTGGCCTTGGGTGAACGCGCCCGCGCCTGGCGGCTGGCCTCCGCGGTCATCGATCTCCTCATCCTCATCCTCGTGCCGCTGAGCGCCGCGGCGATGCTCGCCGCTCCCTGGCTGGTGCGGACGCTGATCGCGCCCGCCTTGCCGCCGGAGGTGCAGATGCGCACGGCAGCGTTGATGCGCGTGATGCTCCTTTCGACGACGATCTTCGCCGTCAGCGGCGTGGTGATGGGCATCCTCAACGGACACCAGCACTTCCTGCTTCCGGCGTTAGCGCCCATCTTCTACAACCTGGCGCTGATCGCGGGGGCGGTGCTGGGGGCGCGGCAGGGCATCGGCGCGATGGGGGCCGCGCTCGGCATGGTCGCCGGAGCGGTGCTCCACCTGCTGGTACAGGTGCCGGGGCTGCTGCGCTATCACGCCCGCTACACGCCGACGCTCGGCTTGGGGGACGAGGATGTCCGCGAGGTTGGGCGGCTGATGCTGCCGCGCGTCTTCGGCGTCGCCGCGGTGCAGATCAACCTGGTCATCACCAACAACCTAGCTTCGCGGCTGGGGACGGGGGCGATTTCGGCGCTGGACTATGCCTGGCGGCTGATGCTGCTGCCGCAGGGCATCTTCGCGCAGGCGGTGGGGACAGCGGTCTTCCCCACCTTCTCCGAGCAGGCGGCCCGCGACGACCTGGAGGGGCTGCGAGGCACGCTGACAGCGATGGTGCGGATAGTCGTCGTCCTGATGCTTCCGGCAACGGTGGGGCTGATCGTCTTAGGGGAGCCGCTGATCGCGCTCTTCTTCCAGCGCGGCGCTTTCGGCGCGACCTCGACGGAGGCGGTGGCGTGGGCGCTGGGCTGCTTCGCGCTCGGCCTGACGGGGCATTCGCTGATCGAAATCCTCGCCCGTGCCTTCTACGCACTCCACGATACTTGGACGCCCGCCCTGACCGCCGCCGTTGCCGTCGTCGTCAACGTGGGGCTGGGCATCGGACTGCCGCCACTCTTCCGCCGCGCGGGATTGCCCGCGCACGCCGGTCTGGCGCTGGCGAACGCCGTCGCCGCGCTCGTGGAGATGGTGCTCCTCCTGTGGCAGATGGAGCGGCGGCTGGGGCGGCTGGGAAGCCTGCGGGCGGTCGTCGTGCGTGCAGGCGCGGCCTCGCTGCTGATGGGGGCCGTCCTCGACCTGCTGCTGCCGCTGCTCCCCTCGGCGGCGTGGATACGCGCGACGGCGGGGGTGGGCGCGGGCTTTGCCGTTTACCTGCTGCTGGCCCGTCTGCTGCGAATTGACGAATTACGGCAAGCGGTTAAGCTGGTATGGCGTCGTTGATCGTCCACCAAGGAGGCAAAGATGCTCATCACTTTGACAACCGATTTCGGCCTGCAGGATGGCTACGTGGGGGTGATGAAGGGCGTGATGGCTTCCATCGCCCCGCAGGTGCCGATGATCGACCTTTCGCATCTCATTCCCCCTCAGGATGTGCGCAGCGCGGCCTACCTGCTCTGGACGGCGCTCCCCTACTTTCCCGCGGAAAGCGTCCACCTCGTCGTCGTCGATCCGGGGGTGGGGACGAGCCGCCGTCCCATCGCGGCCTCGACGGCGTGGGGGTACCTGGTCGGTCCCGACAACGGCGTCTTCTCCTACGTCTGGGCGGCGACCCCGCCGACACGGATCGTCACGCTGGCCAATCCGCGCTATCGGCGGGAGGGCGTCAGCCAGACCTTCCACGGGCGGGACATCTTCGCGCCCGCGGCGGCCCATCTCGCGGCGGGCGTCGCGATAGAGGCGCTGGGGGAGGTGGTGGACGATCCCGTCCGCCTGCCGCTCCCCCAGTTGAGCATCGGCCCGCGCATCGTGCGGGGCGAGGTGCTCTACGTCGATCACTTCGGCAACTGCATCACCAGCGTGGGCTACCTGACGTGGGACGGCGACCACCTGCGGCTCGACCCCGCCTTCGGCGGCGGGGAGAAGCGCATCCTTCCGGCCACACGGCTCACGGTGCGCAGCCGCGGCGTGGTGCTGAACGGCGTGCAGCGCACCTACGGCCTGGTTGCCGAGGGCGAGCCACTGGCCCTCGTCGGCAGCGAGGGGATGCTGGAGATCGCCGTTTCCAACGGCAACGCGGGCAGGACGTTAGGGCTTCGCGTCGGCGATCCGGTCGAGGTCAGTTGGTGAGATGGCGGACACAAGGGACTACTTCGTCATCGAGGGCGGGCATCCCCTGCGCGGGGCCGTCGAGGCTTCGGGGAACAAGAACGCGGCGCTACCGGCGCTGGCGGCCTCCCTGCTGACCGACGAACCGGTCATCCTGCACAATCTCCCCGCCATACGCGACGTGGAGACGATGGCCGGCCTTCTGGCGCGGCTGGGGGTGGAGGTCGAGCGGCTGGGACCTCACGACTGGAAACTGTGCGCGGCGGAAGTCAAACCGCCGACGGAGGGCGGCGCGGCGATCGACCTCTTCCGCTCCATCCGCGGCTCGGTGCTGATCACCGGCCCGCTCCTGGGACGGCACAGGCGCGTTTCCATCCCCATGCCCGGCGGCGACCGCATCGGGCGGCGGCGTGTGGACACGCACTTCCTCGCCTTTCGGGCGCTGGGGGCGGAGATGGAGGTCAACGGGCACTTCTATCGCGTCCGCGCCGACCGCCTGCGGGGGACCTCCCTGCTCCTGGACGAGGCGAGCGTTACGGGCACGGAGAACGCGGTGATGGCCGCCGTGCTCGCCTCCGGGACGACGGTCATCCGCAACGCCGCCTCGGAGCCGCACGTGCAGGACCTCTGCCGTATGCTCAACGCGATGGGGGCGCAGATCGACGGCATCGGCACCAACCGGCTGATCATCGAGGGGGTGGAACGGCTGCACGGCGTGGAGTTCACCATCGGGGCCGATCACATCGAGGTGGGAAGCTACATCGCCATGGCGGCGGCGACGGGGAGCGAGATCACCATCCGCAACGCCTCACCGGAGCATCTGGAGATGGTGCGCCTCGTGTACGAGCGGCTGGGCGTCCACTTCGAGACGCAGGGCGCGGACATCGTCGTGCCCGCCGAACAGCCGCGGCGGATCATCCCCGATCTGGGCGGGGCGATCCCCTCGATCTCCGATGCGCCGTGGCCAGCCTTCCCCGCCGACCTGATGAGCATCACGCTGGTCATGGCAACGCAGGCCGACGGCGTCGTCCTCTTCCACGACAAGATGTTCGAAAGCCGCCTCTTCTTCGTGGACAAGCTGATCTCCATGGGGGCACGGGTGGTCCTCTGCGACCCGCACCGCGCCATCGTCTACGGGCCTTCGCCGCTCCACGGCTACGAGATGGAAAGTCCGGACATCCGCGCGGGGATGGCGCTGCTGGTGGCCGCGCTGGCCGCGCAGGGAACGAGCATCATCCGCAACGTGCGCCAGATCGATCGCGGCTACGAGGCCATCGAGAAAAAGCTGCGCCCGTTAGGAGCGCAGATCGAACGCCGCTCGGAGATGTGAATCGAGGAAAGGAGTGAGAGATGCCTAAAGGTGCCCTCATTTTCGAGGCTGCTTTCAACGTCGTCTATATGGGAACCGTCTGGGGACTGGTGGCGCTGGGTATCATCCGCTCGGCGAAGGGCGGTAGCCGACTCAACCGCAAGCGCTTCGGATGGCTTCTCGTGGCGCTGCTCGCGCTCGCCTTGGGGGATTCTTTCCACGTCATCCCCAGGACGTGGGAGGCGCTCATCCCCGGTTCGGTTCCGCCACAAACCTTCGCTTTCGGCAACTTCGCCAGTTCGTTCACGCTCGTTTTCTTCTACCTGGCGTTGCAACTCTACGCCTGGCGTACCTTCGAGCTGACGTGGGATTGGAAGATGTGGCTGCTGGTCGCCTTCGCGCTCGCCCGTCTGGTGATCATCTTCTTCCCGCAGAACGACTGGGGCAATATGCGCTCGCCGTGGAAGTTCTACCGCAACATCCCCTTCGTCCTCCAGGGAGCCGGTGTCGTCTGGCTCTTCTTCACGCACGCCCGGGAACTGAAGGAGCCTCAACGCCGATGGCTGCGTCGGGTGGCCTGGGGCATCATCATCTCCTTCGCCTGCTACATCGCGACGCTGATCGGCACTTGGTGGAACCCCGTCTGGGGCGTGATGATGGTGCCCAAGACGATCGCCTACCTCTACGTCGCCATCCTCCTCTACAGGATCGAATTTTCGGCATGAGCGAGCAGGCACCGCCGCAAGCAGGTTCTGGACCGGCGCTTCGTCTGCCGACCTTCCCCGTCCGCTGGACCTACGTGCTGCTCGCCGCCAACATCCTCGTCTTCGGCTTCGCCGTCCTCACCGGTCAACCGCTCCTCACGTGGGGCGCGTTGATCCCGCAGGCGGTGCTCCACGGCGGGCAATGGTGGCGTCTGATCACCTCCGCCTTCCTCCACCTGAGCCTGACGCACATCGCCTTCAATATGTACGCGCTCTACGTGCTGGGGCGTGACGTGGAGCGGCTCTTCGGCGGCATGCGGTTCATCATCATCTACGCCGTCTCGCTGCTCGGCGGGGCGCTCTTCGTCGCCCTCTTCGCCCCGATGCGTTCGGCAACGGCGGGCGCTTCGGGAGCCATCCTCGGCGTGATGGGCGCGATGATCGCCTACCTGCTGCGCTACAGCAAGCGGATGAGCCACGCACGCCGCGAGATGTGGAATCTGGTCGGCTGGGCGGCGTTGAACATCCTCATCGGCTTCATCCCCGGCGTGAGCCTGTGGGGCCACCTCGGCGGCTTGCTCTTTGGCCTGGCGAGCGGCTGGCTGCTGACCCCGCGTTACCGCCTGGAGGCCTTCCCCTCCTACCACCTCGTCATCACGCCGACAGAACGGTGGCAGTGGCTGGCAACGGCGGGGCTGATCGCGGTGGTGCCGTTCGCGCTCGTCCTGGCGATGATGATACGCTGAGGAGGGATGATGCGTCCACCGATGGATTTGCGGCTCGGAGATATTGTCGTCTTGCGCAAGCCCCATGCGTGTGGAGGTGAAAGATGGCGGATCGATCGAGTGGGGGCGGACATCGGCATCACCTGCCTGACGTGCGGGCGTTACGTGCTCCTGCCGCGCAGTCGGCTGGAGAGGCGAATCCGCCGCTTCGTGGCACGGGGCAGCGCCGCGCCGACGGAGCCGTAGCCCTGCCCGAAAGCGCCGGGGCGGGGCACAGGCACTTCCTCTTCTTCTTCTCCGACACGGGCGGCGGGCACCGCGCCTGCGCCGAGGCCGTCGCCGAGGCCGTCGCCGAGCACGGGCGCGCCGACGTAACGCTGGTGGACATCTTCCGCGCCTCGCAGCGCTTCCCCTTCACCCGCTTTCCGGAACTGTGGCCGGTCATCTCCGGCGGACGCGGGCGGGCCTGGGGGCTGTTCTACCGGTTGAGCAATCATCCGCTGCTCGTGCGCTCGGCGCACACGGCCTTCTGGCCCTACGTGCGCCGTGCACTGCTGACGATGCTCATCACCCATCCCGCCGATCTCATCGTCAGCTTCCACGGCATCCCCAATCTGTCGCTGCTGTGGGCCTGGCGGGCACTCCCCCACCAGCCGCCCCTCGTCTCGGTTACGCAAGACCTGATCTCCGTCCACGCGGCCTTCTTCCCGCCGGGATTCGACCTCTACTTCGTCCCCACGGAAACGGCCCGCCGGAAAGCCATCGGCTGGGGGATCGCCCCCGAACGTATCCGCGCTATCGGCAATCCGGTGCGCCCCAGTCTGGTGCGGGACGCCCGGCAGCCTCAGCAGCAGGCGCGGCGGCGACTTGGACTGGACGAGCAGGCCCGCTGGGTGCTGATCACCGGCGGCGGCGACGGACGCGGCGGCATCGCGCGCATCCTCTCGAAGCTGGCACGCCTGAGGGCGGGGACACACGTCATCGTCATCACGGGACGCAACGAGGCGCTGCGCCGACGCCTGCACGCGCTGCAGCTTCCGCTCCACCTGCGGATCGAAGGCTTCGTCGAACGGATGGGGTTGTGGCTGAACGCCGCCGACGTCGTCGTGACCAAGGCCGGGCCGAATGCGCTCGCCGAGCTTTTCATCGCCGGACGCCCCGCCGTCCTCTTCCGCGCCATTCCCGGCCAGGAGACGGGTAACGTAACCTACGCCGTCGAAGGCGGGGCGGCACGCTGGGCCCCCACCCCCGACGCCGCGGCGCACGCCATCATCCGCCTGCTGGAGGATGACGCCCTGCGTCGGCGGATGGGGAGCGCCGCCCGCCGTCTGGCCCGCCCGCAGGCGGCGGCGACGGTGGCCGAGGCGCTCTTCCGTCTGGTGGAGGCACGATGAACCGCCGATGGCCGTGGCTCGTGCTGGCGCTGCTCTTCTTTGCCCAGGCCCTCTTCGCCGCCAAAGCGACCTCGCTGACGACCGACGAGATTCTCCACATCGAAAGCGGTTACGCCTCGCTGAGCACCGGCGACTACCGCCTGGTGGAGGAACATCCGCCGCTGACGAAGATGCTGGAGGCGCTGCCGCTGCTCTTCCTCCGCCCGCCGCTCCCCGATCCGCGCACGCTGCCCGGCTGGGACGAGGCCGATCTGCTGACCGTCGCGCAGGCGGCCATCCCGCCCCACAAGCCGATCGAACCGCTGGTCTTTGCCGCCCGCGTGCCCGTGGCCCTGCTCGGCGTCGTGCTGCTGGCCCTCATCTGGCGGTGGGCCACCGCGCTCTGGGGGGAAGCGGGGGGCGTGCTGGCGGTGGCGCTGGCCGCCTTCGACCCCAATCTGATCGCGCACGCCGCCGTCGCGGCAACCGACTTGGGCGCGACGGTGGGCATCTTCGCCGCCTCCTTCCTCTTCCGGCGCTGGCTGCACGCGCCGACAACCGCCCGCACCCTCGCCCTGGGTGTCGGCCTGGGGCTGGCCCTGGGGACGAAGACCACGGCGCTGCTGCTCCTGCCGCTCTTCGCCCTGCTCCTCCTCGTCCTCCCCGCCCG
>JALXBP010000052.1 GCA_026991395.1 Anaerolineae bacterium
GACCTGCAGCCCACGCCCCCCGCCGCCCCCCTCGCCTTTCCGGACGGCTACATCGCCCTCATCGGCAACTATCTGGCCGCAGGCGGGACGGCCGTCGAAGCTCTCCTGCTCCAGGAGGAACTCCTCCCCCCGCGCGGACAGGCCGCGGTCCGCGCCGATCTGACCGGCGACGGATGGCCGGAGACGGCCGTCGCCTTCATCGACCCGCAGTCGGAGGTCTTCCCGCCCGTCGCGGCGCTCGCCGTCTACGCCTGCGCCGAGGGGAGCGTGCAGAGCCTCACGCAGCGCGTCGAGGAGCCGGGCTTCACCCTGGCGCTGGTGGGGGCCTCGGACCTGACCGAAGACGGTGTGGACGAACTCGTCTTCTTCGAGGAAACCTGCGGCGCGCACACCTGCTGGGACAGCCCCGTCGTCTGGCACTGGGATGGCTCCGCCTTCGTCGATCTGATGCCGCCGATGGTCGAATACCCCTACGCCGAGATCACCCTGGAAGGGGCGCAGATGATCGTCACCGCTTACGGCATCGCCTCCGTCGGCGCGGGGATACAGCGGACGATCACCGAGACCTGGCAATGGACGGGGGAGACGATGACCATCACCGGGCACAGCGAATCGCCGCCCACGACGCTCTTCCATCTCTTCAACGACGGCGATCGCGCGCTGCAGCAGGACGATTACGATGACGCCTTCGCCGCCTACCGCCGCCTCCTCGACGAGGGGACGGAGCTGGCCACCGCCTCGCTGAGCTTCAGCGACACGGAGGAGCGGGCCTGGTTCGAGGCCCTGGCCCACTGGCGGCTGCTGACGCTCGACCTCCTCCTCGGCAACACCCCCGCCGCCAACCGCGAGTACACCTGGCTGAACGCCCTGGAGCCGCAAGCCCCCGCCGCCCCCGTCGCGCAGGCCGCACGCCGCTTCTGGGAAGCCTACAGACAATCGGGGAACGTCGCCTACGCCTGTCTGGAGGTCGATAACAGCCCGGAGATCGTTACCCCCATCCTGACCTTCCTCAACAGTTTTGGGTACGCCAACCCGCCCTACGACGCCACGATGGTCTGCCCCTTCCTCACCCCCAGCGAGGCTATCGGCGGCACGCCATAACGATCGGCCCCCTCCTCCCAACTGAGGGAGGAAGGGGCCTTCCCAAGGAGGAAGCAGGCTCAGAGATGCAGAGGGCCTGTATCGGCAGGTCGCCGCAGGTGAGCGTGGTAGATGATGCGGCGCAGCCGACGATGGGAACGCACCTCCGCGCGGCAGATGGCACACTTGTGGAGATGCAGTTCAACCTCTTGCTGCTCGGCAGGCGAGAGCAAGCCGTCAACGTAATCCGAGATCTGCGTATTCGTCAGATGATGCGACTCTGCGAAGGCCACGACACACTCCTTTTCCGACGAGTGGGCTTTGATGATGCCCCCATTGTAGCGACGGGAAGTCCTACGATAGATTACGATTCGGTTAAGAGAAAGGCGCACCGCCGACAGCCTCACGTCCCTCTCGACCTGCGGGCGAAGTTGTGCTAAGATAAGCATAGTACGGACACCTTCCAACAACGGGGGCTTTCACCGCGGAAAGGCGGAGCACGCAGAGAAGGTAAGGCAACCACACCTCGAAAGGAGATGATGCGATGGCGACCTTTGTGATGCTCTCCAAGATGTCCCTGACGTCGAGCGGCAAGGTGCTCTCCTTGGCCGAGATCAACGCCCAGTTGCACGAACGCCTGCAGCGCGAACATCCCGACGTCGAATGGATCACCAGCTACGTCCTCTTGGGCGAGTACGATTTCCTCCACATCTTCGAAGCACCGGACGCTACCGTCGCGGCCAAGGTGGCGCTGCTCGTCAATGCGCTGGGGATGGGGATGACGCAGACGCTGACGGCCATTCCCTTCACCGAGTTCCAAAGCGAGGATCGGCAACCCTGAGGCAGGCAGGCCGTGCAGTTGGCAACGCCCCGCGATGCGCTATACTGCAGGCAGCCCCCGGAGGAGGAAAAGCGATGACAGATCGGCTCACCGATGACGAACGACGACGGCTCGATGAACTCGCCAAGGAAGTCCTGGCCTACTACGCCTTCAAGCGCCCGCCCGTCGCCATCGAGCGCATCTTGCAAGAGCCGCCCACCAACCTCATCGAAGCGATCGACGTCTCCGACCTCTCCATCGTCTTCGGCATCGGCGAGCATCGCTACGAGTACCGCATGGCGATGGCCCGCCTCCTCTACCGTGAGATCTGCCGCAGCAACGACGAGCGGCTTGCCGGACTGCCAACCGGCAACGAGGCGTCCCGCTACTTCGCCGCGACGCTCCTGATGCCGCGCCAGTGGGTGCTGAAGGCGGCACGGCATCCCTTCATCACCTTGGAGCGGCTCAGCGCCGACTTCCAGGTGCCCCCCTACGTGATGGCCGCGCGTCTGGCCCAGTTGGGACGGCGCGTCCGCGGGATGGAATAGCTAACCGCGCAGGTAGAGCAGCAGGCAGAGCAGCGTCAGCAGCACGGGGATGACGATCGCCAGCCCCACGTAGAACCACGTGCCCAAGGCGTAGGTGCGGAAATCATCCCACGTGAAGCCTGTCCGCTCATCCATCACCCGCCCGCGGAGGCGTGCCCCGCACTGCGGGCAGCGCTCCGTCCCGTCGGGCACCATCGCGCCGCACTTCGGACAAAACTCAGGCATCGAGCATCGCCTCCATCCATCGCAGCAGACGGCGGGCCGCCGCCGCCCAGGAAAAACGCTTCACATTCGCCAGTCCCAAAGCCACCAGGCGGCGGCGCAGCGGCTCGTCGCCCAGCAGCCGCTCCATCCCCGCGGCGATCGCCGCCTCGTCCAGCGGATCGACGAGGAGCGCCCCCTCGCCCGCCGTCTCCGGCAGCGATGAGCGGTTCGAGGTGAGGACGGGCGTCCCGCACGCCTGCGCCTCCAGCACGGGGAAGCCGAACCCCTCGTGCAGCGAGGGGTAGACGAAGCCCTGCGCCCCGCTCAGCAGCGCCGCCTTGTCCGCCGCCGCGATGTAGCCCGGAAAGCGGACCCGCGCCTCCAGGCCGAGCCGCGCCACCTCCGCGCGGATGGGACGCTCCAGCCAACCGCGCGGCCCCGCCAGCACCAGGCTCAGGTCGGGATGGCGGCGCTGCACCGTGGCAAAGGCACGCACCACCCGCACGAGGTTCTTGCGCGGCTGAATGCGCCCCAGGTAGAGGATGTACCGCCCGGCGGGGATGGCGTAGCGCCGCCGCACCGCCTCCAGCGCCGCCGCCTCGCGCACGGGACGGAGCGACGCATCGAAACCCGGATAGAGCACGGCGACCTTGCGCGGCGAAGGGCGGTAGAAGCGGAGAATATCCCGCCGCGTGGCGATGGAATCGGCCAGGACGAAGTCGGCGACGGCGACATTCCAGCGCGTGCTCAAGTCCAGGTAGAGCCGCTGCCCCCGCGGGTGGGCCTGCGGGAAGGCGCGGTAGCCCACATCGTGGACGGTCACGATGGTGCGCGGCGGGCGAATCGGCGGCAGGACGTGCGCGGGCACGAAGAGCAGGTCGGGCGGATGCGCGGCCATCTCCCACGAGAGGCGCAGATGCGTCCAGAGGCGCGGAAAGGGGATGACGCGCACCTCGGCCTGGGGCGGGAAGTGGCCGGGCGGCGGCGTCTCGCGCGTGTAGAGCCGCACGCGGTGGCGCGGCGTCAGCAGGGGGACGAGGGCGCGGATGAGGTGGAGCGAGTACCCCTCCGTGCCGGTCGGCGCGTCGCTCAGCGCGCGGCTGGCATCGATCCCGATGAGCGCCATCAGGGCACGACGAGCTGCAGCGGAAGCGGGACGAAGATGAGCACGAAGAGGCCGACCGCCACCCAGCCCAGGAGCCGCCGACGCGGATCGAGAGGCGTTACGTCGTCCAGCGGGGCCGGGTGGCGCGTGCCGAGGACGAAGGAGCCGAGGAACCACCAGATGATCCACGTCCAGGCCGCATCGTTGCCCAGCAGGAGCAGGATCGCCCCCCAGCCGAGCGTCGCGTGGAGGAAGAGCCGCCCGATCCGCTCCGCACGCTTGCCCCACATCGCGTAGGTGATGTGCCCGCCGTCCAGTTGCCCCACGGGGAAGAGGTTGAGCGCGGTCACGAGCAGCGCCGCCCAGGCCGCGAAGGCGATCGGGTGGAGGAAGACATCCATCCCGCCGGAAGGCAGCGGACGACCGAAGAGGAGCCACTTGAGCGCGTAGTAGAGGAGCGAATTCCCCTCCAGGTAGTACGGCTCGCCGACCGGCAGCGGCTCGACGGGGGAGCGCAGCAGCCCCGCGACGAGCAGCGGCAGTGCGAGGAGGAAGCCGCCCAGCGGCCCCGCGATCCCGATATCGAAGAGTGCCTTGCGGTTGCGCATCGGCTCGCGCTGGACGATGACCGCGCCCATCGTACCGAAGATGCTGAAGGGCATCGGGATGAAGTAGGGGAGGCTGACGGGCGAGCCGTACCGCTTGCCGACGAAGTAGTGGCTGAACTCGTGGGCGCTGAGGATGCCCAGCAGCGTCAGCGCGAAGGGCAGCCCCGCCCCGAGCGCCGCCAGCCCCTCCTGCAAGGGATCGGCCCCCTCGCCCAGCGCTCCGACGAAGAGGACGGAGAGGAGCGTCAGCAGGAAGAGCAGCGCGTTGATCCAGGGGCGCGCCCGGCGGGCGGCAGGCCGGTAGGGGACGATGGCAAGCCGCACCACCCCCTCCCGCTCCGTGCGCCGCAGGAGCGGGAGGAAGCCCTGGGGACGCAGCGCCTGCTCCAGCCAGTCGAAGGCGGCCTCGCTTTCCAGCAGCAGCGGGCCGAGGAATTCGACGACCACGCCCTCCTCCTGGCCGCCCATCCTCCAGCTTTCGACCTGCATCACCGACTTCACCAGTGAGGCGAAGTTCCCGACCTCCATCATCTCCACGCAGCCTCCTTGCAGGATGAACGCCCCCATCTTACCACCGGCGGCAGGCTTGACCAGCGGAGCCGCGACTATGCCTTCCGCCCGCTTCCGGGTACAATGGCGCGGGAGGATGCAGATGAAGGACGGAACGAGGAGACTGACCATCGTCGGCGGCGGGCTGGCCGGAAGCGAGGCCGCCTGGCAGGCCGCGGAGCGCGGCATCGAGGTGCAACTCTACGAGATGCGCCCGGCGCGGATGACGCCCGCGCACACCGGCCCCCTGTTGGGCGAACTGGTCTGCTCCAACTCGCTCGGCTCCGACCAGATCGCCCGCCCCTCCGGGCTGCTCAAGGAGGAACTGCGGCGGCTCGGCTCTCTCCTCATCGCCATCGCCGACCGGCACCGCCTCCCGGCGGGGAGCGCCCTCGCCGTCGATCGGGAGGGCTTTGCCGCCGAGATCACCGCCACACTGGAGGCCCACCCGCGCATCACCATCATCCGCGAGGAGGTTACGGCCCTGCCCGAAGGGGCGACGATCATCGCCAGCGGCCCGCTCACCTCCCCGGCGCTCAGCCGCGCCATCGCCGCGCTGACGGGCAGCGAGGCGCTCTACTTCTACGATGCCATCGCCCCCATCGTCGAGGTCGATTCCATCGACTTCTCCATCGCCTTCCGCGCCTCCCGCTACGGGCGCGGCGAGCAGGAGGAGGGCGACTACATCAACTGCCCGATGACGGAGGCGGAGTACCGCCGCTTCGTCGAGGCGCTGCGCAGCGCCGAACGCATCCCCCTGCGCGACTTCGAGCGCGACGATCCGCACTTCTTCGAAGCCTGCCTCCCCGTCGAGGTACTCGCCGCCCGTGGTGAGGAGGCCCTCGCCTTCGGGCCGCTGCGTCCCGTCGGGCTGCGCGACCCGCGCACCGGCAAGCGCCCCTTCGCCGTCGTCCAACTGCGGCAGGATAACGCCGCCGGGACGCTCTACAACCTCGTCGGCTTCCAGACCAACCTGCGCTACGGCGAGCAGGACCGCGTCTTCCGCCTCATCCCCGGCCTGGAGCATGCCCGCTTCGTCCGCTACGGCTCGATGCACCGCAACACCTACCTCAACGCGCCCCGCCTGCTGCACCCCACGCTCCGCTTCCAAGGACGCGGCGATCTCTTCTTCGCCGGGCAGATCGCCGGGCTGGAGGGGTACGCGGGGAATATCGCGGGCGGCTGGCTGGCGGGGGTCAACGCCGCCCGCCTGCTGCAGGGGCGCGACCTCGTCGTCCCGCCGCCGGAGACGATGATCGGCGCGCTGATGCACTACATCACCCGCGCCTCCGCCGACCACTTCCAGCCGATGAAGGCGAACTTCGGCCTCCTCCCGCCGCTGCCCCGCCGCGTGCGCGGCCGGCGGCAGCGCCGCGAGGCGATGGCCCGGCGCGCCTTGGAGGCGCTGGAGCGCTGGCGGCTCGACCTCGACTGAGGCACGGTGTCGCGCCTGCGGGGCGTCCAGAGAGGGGGCCAAGCCCCCCTCTGGACTCCCCCCATCAGAGTCCCAGAGTCCAGAGGGTCAGAGACCAGAGTTAAAACGGGGAGGCCACCACCAGGCGGAACCCGAGGTCGTACCAGAGGTCGAGCGGGGGGTGGTACCTGAGGCGATAGGCACAGCGGACGTTCCTCTGATCGTCGTGGAACGACCCGCCGCGCAGCACCCGGAGAACATCAGGGCCAGCCTTTAGATTCTCCCGCTTCCGGTCCGCCGGATCGTAAGGGTATCCGAAATCCGGTTTCTCCTCCCCCTTTCCCCTCTTTTCCCACAGGCTCCTCGTCCACTCCCAGACGTTGCCGCTCATCTCCTCCACCCCGTAGGGGCTTTTCCCGCCGGGGAAGCAGCCCACCGCGCTGGTCGTGCCGATACCGCTCTCGTCGTAGTTGGCACGGTTGGGGGCCGGATCGTTCCCCCAAGGGTAACGGCGGCCGTCCGTCCCCCGTGCCGCCTTCTCCCACTCCGCCTCCGAGGGCAACGTCACCACCCAGCCATCAAACAGCCGCCTCCGCAATGCCTCCGGCGTCCCCTCCCACTCGCGCAGTCTCTCCGTCAGCCACTCGCAGTACTTGACCACCTCGTACCAGGAGATCCCTACCACTGGGTGGTTGTCCGGGTCGCGCAGGCTGCGCCGGTCTTCCGGCTTGCGCCCGGTGTCCTCCAGATAGGCCCGCCACTGGGCCACCGTCACCGGGTAGCGGGCGATGTAGTACTCCGGCAGGGTCACTTCGTGCTGAGGGGTCCCTGCTTCGTACACCTCCCGTTCGCCGCCCAATCTCTTCAGCAGGGCGGGGATCTCCTCCTCCGGCGTGCCCATCAGGAACGGCCCGGCCGGGATGCGGATGAACCCCAGCAGGTCATCGTCGGGCAGGTACCAGGCGTCGGGACGGAAACGGGGGTCGCCCAGCTTCGCCAGGGCATAGCCGGCTCCGGCGCGCACAGGGGGCGGGTAGTGGCCATCGTCCTGCATCGTTCGGAGCATCTGCCAGCGCAGGAGGCGCTTGCTCGCCTCCGTCTTTAGCCGCGCCAGCGCCTCCTCGATCCTTGCCACATCGCCGCTGAGCAACTCGACCAGCAGGTCCACCGGGATTTCGTCGACGGTCTCCGCGTCCACCGTGCCCGCCAGCCAGAGGTAGTGCTGCACCTCCGATTCCGGCAACTGCCCGAAGGTAACGCTGCTCTCCGCCCGATCAGGGGAAAAGCGCAGCAACCGCTCCAGCAAGCGGTACCTGTGCCGCTGGGTCAGGTACTCGTCGAGCAGGCCCCCGCGCGGCGTCCACCGCTCCCTTTCCGCCGTCTCCTCCTGCACACCCGCTTCGATCGCCGCTTCGTCGCCGGGGTAACGGCGGTAGAGTTTCTCCAGCGTGCGCACCAGCGTGGGGCGCTGCCGCCACATCGCGTAGAGCTTCGGCCACTGCGTCTGGATGAGCACCGTCTTGGCCAGGAGCGGGGCGGAGATGGGCAGCTTGCGCGCCTGCCCGATCTCCCGGAGGAGATGGAAGATATTCAGCACCCGCTTCACCTGGCGCGGATTGGGGAAGAGGCCGATGGCGAAGACCTTCCGCGTAACCTCGTCCATCGCGTTCGTGCCGGGGACAAGCGCTTGGATGTACGCTTCCACATCCCCGTCCGCCAGCGGCGGCAGGTAGAAGGGGATCTGGACGATCTTCTGCAGATAGACGTCGCCCCGGATGGGCAACTCCTCGCGCTCGTCTCCCTCCCGACGGAAGAGGGCCGCGTACCGCCCCTCGATGCCGCGCCGGATGACCTCCGGATCCATTCCCAAGACGAAGACCGTCCCTTCCACCTCCAAGAAGAGCTTGATCGCCTCCAGCACCTCGATCGCCTTCTCCGGCAGGCAGCGATCCAGATCGTCCACGAAGACGATCAGCCGTCCCCCCTCCATCAGCGTTTCGAGCGTCTTCTTGAAGGTCTCCTCGAACTGCTCCATCGAGGCCAACTGCACCATCCGCCGTTTGTCCACCTCCCGGCGGACGATCTCGGCCATCTTCGGGTCGAGTCCCAGCTTCTCGGCCAGCGCCTCCAGCCCCATCGTGGTCAGCCAGAGGTAGAAGGGGAGCTTGACGGCCTCACGCCCCGCCTTCGACCAGTCGATCCCCCACCGCCCGAACTCCTGCCACTCGACCGTCTCGTAGAGGCTGCGGGCCAGGCGCTCCAGCTTGCGGACGTCCTCCTGTTGCCTCGGATCAAGCTCATCGAGAGGAATACGCCGCCCGTTCTCGCGAGGATAGAGCGCATCGATGACCCGCAGGATGAAGGCACGCCAGAGGGCCGGGTGGCGGTCGTACTTCCATGCGGTGATCCAGGCAGTGCGGAGGACAGGGCTTCTCTTCTTGTCGATCTCCTCCTTGAGCATCCGCATCAGGCTGGTCTTGCCGCTCCCCCACGGGCCGAAGATGCCCACGGTCAGCGGGGTCTGGGCTTCGAGGATAATCTGCTCCAGTGCCTGGCGGTAATCGGCGAAGCGGAGCTTGTCCCCCGCGCCGGTAACCCAATAGTCGCTCAGGTAGGGCGAGCGCCGGTCGGCCATCGCCCGCCCCTCAAGCAACGATGCGGTCGTAGAAGAGCGGCAGCGGCTCGACCGGCTCGCTCTCGAAGCGAAGCGCGGCCAGGATGCGCTGCTTCGCCTCGCGCAGCTTCGCCTCGTCGTTGGCGTGGACGGTGAAGAGCGGCTCGCCGACCGCGACCGCCTGCCCGACCTTGACATGCATCACCACGCCGACGGCGTGATCGATGGGATCGCCCTTCTTCTCCCGTCCGCCACCCAGGGCCACCACGGCCATCCCGATCTCGTCGGCCTGGACGTGCGCCAGGTAGCCGTCGGCCTGCGCCGCGACCGTCTCGATCAGCGCCGCCTTGGGGAGCCGCTCCGGTTCGTCGATGTAAGCTGTATCGCCGCCCTGGGCCTCCACCAGCTCGCGGAACTTGGCCCAGGCCCGACCGTCGGCGATGGCGGCCTCGATCATCCGCCGCCCCTCCGCCTCGTCGGCGGCCTTCCCGCCCAAGTAGAGCATCTCCCCGGCGACGACCAGACAATGCTCGCGGAAATCCTCCGGCCCGCCGCCGTGCAGCGTCTCGATCGCCTCCTTCACCTCCAGCGCGTTGCCCACCGCGAAGCCGAGCGGCTGGTTCATATCGGAGATGAGCGCCGTCACCTTGCGCCCGACCTCCTGCCCGATGCGCACCATCCCCTCGGCGAGCGTGCGCGCCGCCTCGACCGTCTTCATAAAGGCGCCGCTGCCCGTCTTCACGTCGAGGACGATGGCATCGGCACCGGCGGCGATCTTCTTGCTCATAATCGAGCTGACGATGAGCGGGATGCTGGGGACGGTCCCCGTTACGTCGCGCAGGGCGTAGAGCTTGCCGTCGGCAGGGGCCAGATTGGCCGACTGCCCGGTGAGGACGATGCCGATGCGCCGCAACTGCGCCTTGAACTCCTCGACCGTCAGGTCGGTGCGGTAGCCGGGGATCGACTCCAGCTTGTCCAACGTCCCGCCGGAAAAGCCCAGCCCGCGCCCCGACATCTTGCCCACGGGCAGCCCGCAGGCGGCCACCGCAGGGGCCACGACGAGGCTCACCTTGTCGCCGACGCCGCCCGTCGAGTGCTTGTCCACGACGATCGGCGCAATGTCGCTCAGGTCCAGCATCTCGCCGGAGCGGGCCATCGCCATCGTCAGGTCGCGCGTCTCGCGGTCATCCATCCCGCGCAGGACGATCGCCATCAGCAGGGCGGCCACCTGGTAGTCGGGGATCGTCCCCTCCGTGTAGCCCCTGACGAAGAACTCGATCTCCTCCGTCGAGAGCGCCTTGCCGTCGCGCTTCTTTTCGATAATCTCCACCATGTGCATCGTTCTTGCCTCCTTGCAGCATTCTGGTAGCCGAATTGTACGCCGGAGGGCAGGGAGAACAAGCGCCGCGCGGTTGCCCTTTGCCATGCGCGGGCTATACTTGCCGCGCAGGAGGCAGCGATGAAGGCACGCAAAACGATCACCTACGAGGCCGCGGGCGGCGTGCTCACAGATGGCGAAAGGGTCCTCGTCCTCATCCGTCCGCAGCGGGACGAGGTACGGCTCCCCAAGGGACACATCGACGCAGGCGAATCGCCCGCGCAGGCGGCGCTCCGCGAGGTCGCCGAGGAGAGCGGCTACGACGATCTGGCGATCGCCGCCCCGCTGGGCGAGCAACTCGTCGCCTACACCTACCGCGGCGCGGACTACCGGCGCACCGAGCACTACTTCCTAATGCACCTGCGTTCGGCGCACGAGACCCCCCGCCCCGCGGCGGATCGGGCGCAATTCATCCCCATCTGGCTGCCCTGGGACGAGGCGGAGCGGGCGCTGACCTTCGAGGCCGAGCGCCTCTGGGTGCAGCGGGCGCGCCGCGCCGCAAGGAGCGAGACCGATGCCGCCTGAAGCGACGCTGCACGCGAAGGTCATCGAGATCGACCAGCGGCTGCGTCCGCTCTACCGCCCGCCCGAAGAGCCGCCCTTCACCGACCCGCTCGACGAACTCGTCCTCACCATCCTCAGCCAGAACACCAACGACCGCAACCGCGACCTCGCCTTCCGGCGCTTGCGCGAGCGCTTCCCCTCGTGGGAGGCGGTGCGCGATGCCCCGCTCGACGCGGTCATCGAGGCCATCCGCCCGGCGGGGCTGGCGCAGACGAAGGGGCCGCGCCTCCAGGAGGTGCTGCGGCGGATCACCGAACGGGAGGGCCGCCTCACGCTCGACTTCCTGCGCACGATGCCGCTCGAAGAGGCCCGCGCCTGGCTCACCTCGCTGCGCGGCGTCGGGCCGAAGACGGCGGCCATCGTCCTCCTCTTCTCGCTGGGGCGTCCGGCCTTTCCCGTCGATACCCACATCCACCGCGTGAGCAAGCGGCTCGGCCTGATCGGGCCGAAGACCTCCCGCGAGGCGGCGCACAAGGTGCTGGAGGCCATCGTCCCCCCGGAACGCTACGTGCCCTTCCACCTGGAATTGATCGCCCACGGGCGGCACCTGTGCCGTGCACGCAGGCCGCGCTGCACGGCCTGCCCGCTGCTCGATCTCTGCCCCTGGGGCCAACAGCAAAGCGAGGCAGCGCACGATGAAGAGACGAAAAGCACGGACTAAGCGTTTTCCCCTCCTCCTCTATCGCGCCGTCGAGCGGCGCTGGCGCGGGGCCGCCTTCTGGCTGATGCCTGCGGGGGCGGCCTTCTGGTACGCCCTGCGCTACGGCGACCCGCCGATGCCCGACCTGAGCTGGTGCGGCCTCGCCGTCGCGGCCATCGGCGCGTGGCTCTGGCTCTACACGCGCCTCCTGCGGCGCGCCGCCGTCCTCTGCACGCCGAAGGGGCTGCTCATCCGCACGCCCTTCTACACGCTGGGGCTTTCCTACCGCCGCGTGGAGGGCGTCCGACCGGTAACCTTCGCCACGCTCTACCCTCCGCAGGCGGAAAAGGGGGCCAGACGGCGGCTCTACGATGGCGTGTGGGGCAAGACGGCCATCGTCGTCGATCTGAAGAGCTACCCCCTTTCGCCCCGGCTGATGCGGCTCTGGCTGCCGACCTACTTCCTCACGCCGACGGGACGCGGGCTGATCTTCGTCGTCGAGGACTGGATGGGGCTGAGCCGCTGCATCGACACCTACCGAAACGCCGTCCGCCTGCGCCGACGGTAGGCCCGCGCCGCCGAGCCGCGTCCGCTTGTTCCCCTCCGCGATTTGGGTATCATCGGCCCACAGGAGGTGATGATGGACGAACTTTCCGGCCTGCTCAAGACGATGCGCCCCAGGCAGTGGGTCAAGAACGGCTTCATCTTCGCCGCCCTCGTCTTCGACAAGAAGCTCCTCGATCCCGCCTACGCCCTCCGGACGCTGCTCGGCTTCCTGCTCTTCAGCCTCATCTCCGGCACCGTCTACCTCATCAACGACCTGGTGGACATCGACAAGGATCGCCGCCATCCCAAAAAGCGCTACCGCCCCCTTCCCTCCGGCAAGCTCTCCACGCGGACGGCCATCACCGCCGCCGTGATCCTCGTCCCCGCCGTGACGGCGCTGGCCTTCGCCCTCGACCGCACCTTCGGCCTCATCCTCCTCGGCTACCTGCTCCTGCAACTGGCCTACTCCTTCTTCCTCAAGGAGATCGTCATTCTCGACGTGATGACCATCGCCGCCGGATTCGTCCTCCGCGTCGCCGCGGGCGTCCCCCTCGTGGACGCGGAGCGCTTCTCCCCCTGGCTCTACATCTGCACGACGCTGCTGGCCCTCTTCCTCGGCTTGGGCAAGCGCCGCGGCGAACTGGTGCTCCTCGCGGAAGGGGCCGGTCATCACCGCAAGAGCCTGGAAAGCTACACCGTCCAGCTTCTCGACCAGATGATCGCCGTCGTAACCTCCTCGACGATCGTCGCCTACGCCTTCTACACCTTCTCCGCGCCCAACCTGCCGCCCAACGACACGATGATGCTCACCATCCCCTTCGTCATCTACGGCATCTTCCGCTACCTCTACCTCGTCCACGCCGAGCACACCACCCTGGCACCGGACGAGGTCCTGCTCACCGACCGCCCCCTCCAGATCGACCTGCTCCTCTGGGGGCTGACGGCGGCGGGCATCCTCTACCTGGGAGGGCACGGATGAAGGCAGCCCGCGCCTCGGCCTCGGCCAAGGTCATCCTCGTCGGCGAGCACAGCGTCGTCTACGGCGAACCGGCGATCGCCGTGCCCCTGCCCGCGCTCCGCGCGGAAGCGGTGCTTCTGCCGGGGGAGGAGGAGGGGCTGCGCCTCGTCGCGGCGGATCTCCGGCGCTCCTTCCTCCTGCGCCACGCAGCGGAAGAGGACCCGCTGGCGCTGGCCGTGCGGCTCGCCCTGCGTGCCTGCGGCCTGAGGGAGCCGCCGTCGGCCCGTCTCGTCATCCGCTCCGCCATCCCCATCGCCGCCGGGCTGGGGAGCGGCGCGGCGGTCTCCATCGCCATCCTGCGGGCCGTTACAGCGGCCTGCGGCGCTCCGCTGCCGCCGGAAAGGCTCAACGCGCTGGCCTACGAGGTGGAAAAGCGCTATCACGGCACGCCGAGCGGCATCGACAACACCGTCATCACCTGGGAAGCGCCGGTCTGGTTCGTGCGCGGCCACACGCCGCAGCGGCTCACCCCGCCGCGAGCGCCGAAGCTGCTCATCGCCGACGGCGGCCCGGCCCCCGCCACGCGGGTGATGGTCGAGGGCGTGCGGCAGCGCTTCGAGTCGGCCCCGCGCCGCTACGAGGCCCTCTTCGCGCGCATGGGGGCGATCGCCTTTGAGGCGCGGGCGGCGCTGGAAACGGGGAACCTGGCGGCCTTGGGCTGGCTGCTCGACGAAAATCACCGCCTGCTGCAGGCGATCGGCGTCTCCACGCCGAGGCTCGACCGCCTGGTCGAAGCTGCGCGGGCGGCGGGCGCGCTGGGGGCCAAGCTGACCGGCGCAGGCGGCGGCGGCAACGTCATCGCCCTCGTCGATGAGGCGGGCAGGGAGACGGTGCGCCGGGCACTGCTGGCCGCCGGAGCCGAACGGGTGCTGGAAGGGTAACGATGGCCGCGCCGCTCGTCTTCGTCAAACTCGGCGGTTCGCTGATCACCGACAAGCGCCATCGGGAGCGTGCGCGGCTCCGGCTGCTGCAGCGGATGGCCGCGGAGGTGCGCTCGGCGCTGGACGAACGCCCCGATCTGCGCCTCCTCCTCGGCCACGGCTCCGGCTCCTTCGGCCACTGGGAGGCCGCGAAGTACGATACGCGCTCAGGCGTTCGCGGGGCCGCGGGCTGGATGGGCTTCGCGCGGGTCAGCGCCGCCGCGCTGCGCCTCAACCGCCTCGTTACCGAGACCTTCCTGCGGGCGGGCGTGCCCGTCATCAGCCTGCAGCCGGCCTCGGCGGTGCTCGCGGAAGATGGCGACCCGCTCCACTACCACGACGCCCCCATCACGGCGGCGCTGGAGGCGGGCCTCGTCCCGCTCATCTTCGGCGACGTCGCTTTCGACCGGCGGCGGGGCGGCACCATCCTCTCGACGGAGGCGCTCTTCGTCCACCTGGCCCCCCGCCTGCGCCCGCAGCGCATCCTCCTGCTGGGCAATGCGCCCGGCGTCCTCGACGCGCAGCGGCAGGTCATCCCCCGCATCACGCCGGAAAGCCTCCCGCAGGTGGAAGCCTGCCTGCGCGGGGCGAAGGGGCGCGACGTTACCGGCGGCATGGCCGACAAGGTACACCGGATGGTGCGCCTGGCGGCGGCGATCCCCGGCTTGCGCATCCGGATTATGGGCGGCGGCGAGGCGGGCGCGCTCTACCGCGCCCTCACCCAGCCGCAGGCGGCGCAGGGGACGTGCATCGACGGCGGGGAGGAGCCTCCACCGCGATGAGCCGGGCCGCCCGCTGGCGCTCGCACGCCCTGATCCTCGCGCTCCTCCTCGTCGGGGCGCTGCTGCGCTTCGCCGATTTCGGTCGGCTCCCCGCCGGTCTCTACCACGACGAGGCCCAGCACGGCCTCGACGCGCTGGAGGTGCTGGGAGGCGAGACCCCGCTCTACTTCACGGCGAACAACGGACGCGAGCCGCTCTACATCTACCTCGTCGCCGCCTCCGTCGGGCGCTTCGGGCGTTCGCCGTGGGCAGTGCGCCTTCCGGCCTTCTTCGTCGGCTGGCTGACGCTGGCGGCGACCTACGACCTGGCGCGTCAGCTTTGGGGAGGGCGTGCGGCGCGGTGGGCGCTGGCCGTCCTGGCCGTAACCTTCTGGCACGTCCACCTGAGCCGGGTGGCCTTCCGTGCCGTGCTGCTCCCGCTCTTCACCGCGCTCTTCCTCGCGCAGGCCGTGCGCGCCGTCCGCCGCGATGCGGCGAAGCACTGGGCGGCGGCGGGCTTCCTCTACGGCGCGGCCTTCTACACCTACACCGCCGTGCGCTTCACGCCGGTGGCGATCGGGCTTTTCTTCCACGCCGCCCTCCTCTGCCGCCGTGAGGCGACACTGCGCCACTGGCGGCGGGCGCGCTGGGGCGCAGCGACGGCCCTCCTCGCCGCCGCCCCGCTGATCGCCTACGCCGCCCGCCACCCCGACCAATTCCTGCTCCGCACCGACCAGGTCTCCATCTTCAACCCGGCCATCAACGGCGGCGATCTCTGGGGCACGCTGGTGCAGCACACGCTGCGCACGGCGGGGATGTTCTTCGTGCGCGGCGACTTCATCTGGCGGCACAATCTCGCCCTGCGCCCCGTCTGGCGTGCGCCGATCGGGCTGGCCTTCATCTTCGGCCTGCTCCTCCTAGGCCGTGCATTGCTCCTGCGGGAGAGGGGGGCGATGACGGCGCTGCTCGTGCTCCTGTGGACGGGGGTCATGCTCCTGCCGACGCTCCTCGCCGAGGATGCCCCCCACTTCCTGCGCAGCGTCGGCGTCCTGCCGACGGCGGCCCTCATCCCGGCCTACGGGCTGGCCCGCCTGGAGCACTGGGCAGGCGGCAGGAAGCGCCTCCTGCGGCTCCTCCCCGCCCTGCTGGTCGCGGCGGGCGGCACGCTGACGGCGGCGGACTACTTCGTGCGCTACGCCCAGGCCCCGCAGAGCTACTTCTGGTTCGAGGGGGGCGCGGTCGAGGCGGCGGGGACGATCAACGCGCAGCGCGGCCTCGGCTGGGACGGGGAGCGGATGCGCCACGGCCCGCCGTCCGGCTGGACGATCGCCGCCGATCCGCAGTTGTGGGGGTCGTGGACGGCGGTGCCCTTCCTCGTGCCGGAGGAGGCCGTCCGCTTCGAGGAACCGGCGCGGCTCCGTCCCCGGACGCTCTTCGTCGCCTGGCCCTACCGCGACTGGGCGGCTTCGCTGCGTCCGCGCCTGCCCCATCCGGCCCTCGTCGGCGTCCACGCCGGCCCGCAGGCCCAGGGCGACCGCGACCCCGAGCCGATCCGCGTGGCCGACTTCATCTTCGTGGACGCGCCCCCCGCCCCCGCGCCGCCGCTGGCCCGCTTCGCCGAGGGCATCGTCCTGCAGCAGCTTGCGACGGTGCGCCGCGGCGATGGCTTCTGCGTCCGCCTGCGCTGGCGTGCCGAGGCGACGCCCTCGCGCGACTACACCGTCTTCGTCCACGACCTGCGCGAGAGGACGATGATCGCCCAGCACGACGGCCCTCCCGCCTACGGCCTGCGCCCCACCTCCACCTGGCGGGCGGGGGACTGGATCGAGGACGAGCACTGCCTGGCCGCCCCGCCGGGCGACCACCTGCGCATCGGCCTCTACGACGCGGCGATGCACAATCTCGCGCTGGTCGATGAGCAGGGCACGCCGCTCGCCCCCTGGTTCGAGGTCGCCCTCCCCTGAATCGACGCCGAACGCAACGTCCCGCGCCTCGCGGTGTTATCAGCAGTGAGGATGTTGCCCTGCGCCGGAGCTTCGTTATACTCCCTGCGGGAGGCAACGGTGGACAACGAAGAGTCGGCGCTCATCGAAAGGGCCAAGAGCGATCCGGAGGCCTTTGGCGAACTCTATCGCCGCTACGTGGATCGGATTTACAGCTATCACTACCGCCACACGGGCGACGTGCAGGAGGCGGAGGATTTGACCTCGCGCACCTTCTACCGTGCGCTGCGCTCCCTGTCGCGCTACCGCGACCGCGGCCTGCCTTTCCAGGCGTGGCTCTTCCGCATCGCGCACAATCTCGTCGCCAACTGGTACCGGGATCGGAGCCACCGGCGGTTCGTCGCCCTCGACGAGACGGCTCCGCTTTCGACGGAGGAGGTGGAGCCTCACCGCCTCGTCGAGACGGACGAGCGTTACGCCTGTCTGCTGCGCCTCGTCGCCCGTCTGCCGGAGGATCGCAAGACGCTGCTCATCCTCAAGTTCGTGGAACAGATGACCAACGCGGAGATCGGCCTGGTGCTGAACAAGAGCGAAGGCGCTGTGAAGGCGCTCTACCATCGCACCCTGCTCGCCCTGCGCCGAATGATGGAAGAGCATCCCTGTTAGCGCTCTTTCGGAAGGAAGGAGATGGCGATGAAAGCGAAACGACGGAACTACGTCCTCATCTGGGCCGGGGGGACGGCGGCCTCCCTGGCGCTGGAGCGGGCGCTCGCCTCGGTGCTGACGCCGGTCGAAGCGCCGCGCCCCTTTGCCGACGAACTGGAGGAGGCGCTGAAGGCGCGGATGAGGGCACGGACGCGCTCGCCGTGGCGCTCGCTGGGCATCGTCGGCGGCATCGCGACGGTGCTCGCGGGGGCGACGGCCTTCGTCCTCTGGCTGACGCGGCGGCATGGGGAGGCGGTGAGCACCGCCTGATCCACCCGCTCCTTGCCCGGCGGTTTCTCCTCCCCCGAAATCGGGGTATCATCGGGCTATGAGCGAGGAAGCCTTTGCCGAGGTCGCCGTCTTCCTGCCCTACCGCAGCCGCACCGACGCCCGTTTCGACTACGAGGTTCCGCCGCCCCTGCGCGAAGAGGCCCGTCCGGGGGCCCTCGTCGTCGTTCCGCTCCGCCAGCGGCTCCTGCCGGGCATTCTGCTTCACCGCCACGACAGCCCCGCCGTTCCGCAAACCCGCCCCATCCAGCAGGTGCTCCTGCCCAATGCACTCCCGCCCCACTTGCTCGAACTGGGCGAGTGGATGGCGCACGAGTTGCTCACCCCGCTCCAGGATTGCCTGCGCGTCATCCTGCCTCCGATGGTGCGTCCGCGATTGCGGCGCTACCTCGTCCCGCGTGTGCTGCACCTCCCTTCCGATCTGAAGCCCTCGGAGGCCAGGTTGTTGCGGCTGCTCCTGGAGCGCGGCGAAGTGGAGCAGCGCGAGGTGCAACGCCTTCTGGGGACGGGATGGCGCACGGCGATGCGCACGCTGCGCCGACGCGGTCTCCTCGCCACCCGCGCGACCCTGCTCCTGCCGACGATGCGCCCGCGCATCGTGCGCACCGTCTCGTTGGCGCTGCCCCGTGAGCAGTGGGCGGAGCGGCTGAAGGGGCTGCGCAAGCTCGAACTCTACAACGCCATCCTCGACTTTCTGGAAGGGGAGCGCGAGCCGGTCGAGGAGGTGGTCGTTCTGGCGGAGACGGGTGCCAAGTCCTCCCACCTGCGGATGCTGGAGCGGCGCGGTCTGTTGCGCCGCGGCAGCGTGGAGTTGATGCGCGACCCCCTCGCGGAGATCGTGCGCACGCCCGACCGACCGCCGCCGCTCCTCCCCGACCAGACCACCGTCTGGGACGAGCTCCGCGCGATGCTCGACGAGCCGCAGCCGCGGCCCGCGCTCCTCCTGGGCGTTACCGGCTCCGGCAAGACGGAACTCTACCTGCGGGCGACGGCGCACGTCTTGGCGCAGGGCCGACAGGCGCTCATCCTCGTGCCGGAACGGAGCCTGACGCCGCAGACGGTGCGCCGCTTCGTGCTCCGCTTCCCCGCCCGCGTGGCCGTCTGGCACAGCGGGATGGGAGAGGGGGCACGCTACGATACGTGGCGGCGTCTCCGCGCCGGGGAGGTGCAGGTCGTCGTCGGCACGCGATCGGCGCTCTTCGTCCCCCTCGAACGGCTGGGGCTGATCGTCATCGACGAGGAGGAGGAGGGGAGCTACAAGTCGCCCCGCCGCCCCTACTACCACGCCCGCGATGTTGCCGAGGCCCTCTCCCGCCGGATGGGCGCGCTCCTTCTCCTCGGCAGCGCGACGCCCTCGCTGGAAAGCTACCGCAAGGCGCAAGAAGGGCGGTACCATCTCCTCCGCCTGCCCCGGCGGATCGTCGGCTATCGCGGGCGGCTGGAGGATTGGTCGCGCTATCTCCACATCCGCGCCACGCACTACCGTCCCGCGCCGCAGCCGACGGCCTCCATCGCGCAACTGCCGCCGGTGCGGATCGTCGATCTGCGTGCCGAACTCAAGGCGGGCAACCGCTCCATCTTCAGCCGCGCCCTGCAAGAGGCGGTTGACCGGGCACTGGCCCAGGGCGAGCAGGTCATCCTCTTCCTCAACCGCCGCGGCACGGCGACCCACACCTTCTGCCGCGATTGCGGCTGGGTGGCGACTTGTCCGCGCTGCGAAGCGCCGCTCACCTACCACAAGGGGAGCGGCTCGCTGATCTGCCATCGCTGCGGCTATCACCAGGCGATGGTTAGGCGCTGCCCGCGCTGCGGCTCCGCCCGCGTCAAAGCCTTCGGGCTGGGGACGGAGGGGCTGATGGAGCGGGTCGCGGCGCGCTGGCCGCAGGCCCGGCTGCTCCGCTGGGATCGGGACGTGGCGCGCACGCACCGCGATCACAGCGCCCTGCTCAACCGCTTCGCGACCGGCGGGGCCGACATCCTCGTGGGGACGCAGATGGTCGCGCGGGGACTGGATTTGCCGGGCGTGACGGTCGTGGGGGTCATCTCCGCGGATGTGGGGCTGCACCTCCCCGACATCCGCGCCGCGGAGCGCACCTTCCAACTGCTCGCACAGGTGGCGGGACGCGCGGGGCGCAGTCTGCGCGGGGGGCAGGTCATCCTGCAGACCTACCACCCCGACCATCCAGCCATCCGCTTCGCCGCCGCCCACGATTACGAGGGCTTCGTGCGCCACGAGATGGCTTTCCGGCGGGAGGCGCTCTACCCTCCCTTCATCCGCTTGGCGAAGCTGGTCTTCCAGCACAGCAACGCCGGGCGGGCGCAGGCGGAAGCGGAGCGGATGGGGGCACGGTTGCGCGACCGCATCGCCGCGGCGGGCCTGCCTGCGACGGCGCTCATCGGCCCGGCCCCGGCCTTCTTCTACCGTCGGCGCGGACGGTACCGCTGGCAGATCATCGTGCGCCACTTCGACCCGGCGGCCTTCCTGCGCGACGTCGATTTCCCTCCCGGCTGGCAGGTGGTCATCGATCCCCTCGATATGCTGTAGCGGCGGGCGAATCTTCTTGCACTTTTGCGCGATTGGTATATCCTGCGCCGGGTTGTATCGTGGGCCGACCCGGCCCGATCGCAGGCCATCCTCATCGATAGCTGTTATGCGATGAGATTATCCGTCCATCATCAACCTAAGGAGGTGCACATTGTTCCACGCAGTTGTCGCCGTCAAGCAAGTGCCGGACACGACCAACATCCGCATCGACCCGGAAACGGGGAATCTGGTGCGTGAGGGCGTGCCGGCCATTATGAACCCCTACGACGCCCACGCCCTGGCCGCCGCCGTCGAGTGGAAAAAGAAGCTGGGCGGCAAGGTTACGGTCGTCTCGATGGGACCCCCTTCGTTCATCGTGACCATCCGCGAGGCCGTCGAGATGGGAGCCGATGAGGGCTACCTGGTCTCCGACCGCAAGTTCGCCGGTGCGGACACGCTGGCGACGTCCTACGTCCTGGCGCAGGCGATCAAGTACATCGACGAGCATGATCCGGTGGATATGCTCTTCTTCGGCAAGCAGGCGATCGACGGCGATACGGCACAGGTCGGGCCTGGCGTCGCCGTGCGGCTGGACATCCCCGTCGT